>CAYTRD010000065.1:0-12647 GCA_964440255.1 uncultured Ruminococcus sp.
GTTTGCCCCACAGTAACCATGGATGTTAAGTTCACAGGTTCTTGGTATGACGAACAGCTTGAAAAGGAAGCTGCACAGGCTCTCATCAACGGCGGTTGTGTTCTTATCAGCCAGCACGCTGACTCAATGGGTGCTCCCACAGCTTGCGAAACAGCAGGTGTTCCCAACGTTTCCTACAACGGTTCAACAATTGCTGCTTGTCCCAATACATTCATCGTTTCCTCAAGAATTGACTGGACTCCTTACTTCAAGTATATGATCGAATGTGTACAGAAGGGCGAAACTATCGCTACTGACTGGACAGGTACAATCGAAACAGGTTCTGTTGTTCTTACAGACATTAACGAAACAGCTGCTGCTGAAGGTACAGCTGCAAAGATTGAGGAAGTTAAGGGCATGCTCCTTGACGGTACTCTCAATGTATTTGATGCTTCCACATTCACAGTAGGCGGCGAAGCTGTTACATCTTATATGGCTGACGTGGATACCGATGCAGAATATACAAAGGATACAGAAGCTATTGAAGACGGCGTATTCTATGAGTCAAAGCACCGTTCAGCTCCTTACTTTGATATGGAAATCGACGGTATTACTCTTCTTGACAGAAATTACGGCTAATATCTGACTTGCAGTCTAAGACGGGGGAACTCGTCTTAGACTGATTTTGAAGAAATTGCTGTGTTCCGATACAGCAATTTCTTGAGAATATAGAGGAACGGGGGTTCAACGTGTCAAAACAACCGGCTATTGAACTTAAAAATATTACAAAGCGATTCGGAAAAGTTGTCGCTAATAAAAATGTAAATCTTACCGCATACCGCGGTGAGATTCTTTCCATTCTCGGAGAAAACGGCAGCGGAAAGACCACTCTTATGAATATGATATCGGGTATTTATTTCCCCGATGAGGGTCAGATATTTGTTGACGGCGAAGAAGCAGTTATTACTTCTCCCAAGGATGCTTTCTCCTATAAGATAGGTATGATTCATCAGCATTTCAAGCTGGTGGATGTGTTTACTGCTGCGGAAAATATCGTTCTTGGTATTGAAAACGGTAAATATGATCTTAAGCGTTCTACCGCTGAAATAAAGAAGATCAGTGAACAGTATGGCTTTGAGCTTGTTCCCGAAAAGAAGATATATTCTATGTCTGTTTCCGAAAAGCAGACAGTTGAAATAATCAAGGTTCTGTACCGTGGTGCAGATATTCTTATACTTGACGAGCCTACTGCAGTTTTAACTCCTCAGGAAACCGAAAAGCTTTTCAATATTCTTCGCAATATGCGTGATGACGGAAAGTGTATCATAATAATAACTCATAAACTGCATGAGGTTCTTTCTCTTTCCGACAGAGTTTCTGTTCTTCGCAAGGGTGAATATGTCGGCACTGTAAATACTGCCCAAACCAGTGAAAGCGAGCTTACCGAAATGATGGTAGGTAAGAAAATAGAGCTTAATATAGAGAGAAGTGAGCCGAAAAACAGTGTTGACCGTCTTTTTGTGAACGGTATCACCTGTGTTGACAGGCAGGGTGCCACAATGCTCGACAATGTTTCTTTTACTGCAAAAAGCGGAGAGATACTCGGTATCGCAGGTATCGCAGGCTCGGGTCAGCGTGAGCTTCTTGAATCTATTGCAGGGCTTCAGCATCTTTCTTCGGGTGAAATCTTCTATGTTGACCCGAAAACAAATGAGAAAGAGAATCTCAGAGATAAAACACCTGTTCAGATTCGTGAAATGGGTGTCCGTCTTTCATTTGTTCCCGAGGACAGACTCGGTATGGGACTCGTCGGCAATATGGATATTATCGACAATATGATGCTTAGAAGCTATTCAAAGGGACATTCGATGTTCGTACAGAGAAAAGCACCCAAGGATCTTGCTATGAAAATCATACACGACCTTGAGGTCGTAACTCCCGGTGCTACAACACCTGTACGCCGTCTTTCGGGCGGTAATGTTCAGAAGGTGCTTGTAGGCAGAGAAATTGCCGCTTCTCCGACTGTTTTAATGGTTGCTTATCCTGTAAGAGGTCTTGATATCAACTCTTCTTATATGATTTATAACCTTCTCAATGAACAGAAGGAAAACGGTGTTGCTATTATATTTGTCGGAGAAGACCTTGATGTTCTTGTTGAGCTTTGTGACAGAATTATGGTTATCGGCTCCGGTAAAATCACGGGAGTTGTTGACGCCCGTACTACCACAAAAGAAGAAATCGGTCTGCTTATGACAAAGTCAAAGCCCGACGGAAAGGAGAATGACAATGGATAATGCAAAAACAATCAAGCATCACGGTGAGCCTCTTTTTCACATTGTAAAGCGTGATGATATGCCTTTATGGAAAGCATGGATTATCCGTATTGCTACTATTGTTATTTCAATTTTCCTTATGGGATGCCTTTCAATGATTCTCACGGAAAGAAGTCTCGGTGAAACATTTGAGATTATGTACAGAGGTGTTTTCGGAAGAATTGAAACGGGTTCGACCGTAATGCTTTGGAAGTACTTGCAGGAGATCGCAATTCTTCTTTGTCTTGCACTTGCTCTTACTCCTGCATTCAAAATGAAATTCTGGAACTGCGGTGCGGAAGGACAGGCTCTTATGGGCGGACTTGCCGCTATGGTATGTATGATAGAATTGGGTAAAACTCTTTCTTATCCCGTTCTGCTTCTCGTTGTTATCTGTTCAAGTATTCTTGCAGGTGCAGTATGGGGCTTTATCCCTGCTGTGTTCAAGGCACTTTTTAACACAAATGAAACGCTCTTTACTCTTATGATGAACTATATTGCCACACAGATTATAGCATACTATGTTTATATCGTAGGCGGCGGTTCAAATATTATTCAACCGGTATCAGAGGGTAATCTTCCGGTTATCGGTGATAACCGTTATCTTGTAAATATAATCGTTGTTGCACTTCTTACGGTGCTTATGTATATTTATCTCAAATACAGTAAGCACGGTTACGAGATATCCGTTGTCGGCGAAAGTCAGAATACAGCCCGTTATATCGGTATAAATGTTAAAAAGGTTATTATCCGTACAATGGTAATTTCGGGTGCTGTCTGCGGTGTTGCAGGTATGCTTCTTGTTGCAGGAACAGACCATTCAATCAATACAAATACCGTAGGCGGTCAGGGCTTTACTGCAATTATGGTATCATGGCTCGGTCAATTCAATCCCTTTATTATGGTTCTTATGACAGGTGTTATTTGTTTCCTTCGTCTGGGTGCAGCTAAGGTTGCAGATACATGTATGCTTAATGCTTCCTTTGCTGATATCGTAGTAGGTATCGTTATTCTCTGCGTTGTCGGTTGTGAGTTCCTGATAAGATATTCAGTTAAATTCCGTCACAGCAAGAAGGAGGTAAAAGCATGATAGTTCAGTTTATTTGCCGTGCCATTCTTTTAGGTGTGCCGCTTCTTTACGGTTCAACAGGTGAAATTGTAACGGAAAAATCGGGACATCTTAATCTTGGTATCCCCGGTATTATGTATGTCGGTGCCATAAGCGGTGTTGTCGGTGCTTTCCTTTATGAGAATGCCTGCGGAAACAATATTGACAATATGAACGGAGTTCTTGCTGTTCTTATTCCTTTGGTCTGTGCCGTTATCGGTTCAACTCTTATGGGACTTGTATATAGCTTCCTTACCGTTACTCTTCGTGCAAATCAGAATGTTACCGGTCTTGCACTTACAACCTTCGGTATAGGTCTCGGAAACTTCTTCGGCGGTTCTCTTATCAAGCTTACCGATACAGAAATGCCCTCTATCGCTCTTACAAAGACAAGCAGCTTTTTCTCTGTAAAGCTTCCTTTTGCTGACGATTTAGGTGCTTTCGGACAGATTTTTCTTTCTCATGATTTCCTTACATACCTTGCGATAATTATCGCTTTTGTTGTTGCATTTGTGCTCAACCGTACCCGCGTGGGACTTAACCTCCGTTCCGTAGGCGAAAATCCCGCAACGGCTGACGCAGCAGGCATAAATGTCATAAGATACAAATATGTTGCTACCTGTATCGGTAGTGCAATAGCAGGTCTTGGCGGACTTCAGTATGTTATGTCCTATGCAAACGGTGTGTGGTCTAACAATGCATTCGGTGACAGAGGCTGGATGGCAATTGCCCTTGTTATATTCGCTCTCTGGAAGCCTTCGTCTGCAATTATAGGCTCATTCATTTTCGGTGCTCTTTGCAATGCTAATAACTATATACAGGGGCTCGGAACAGAAACACAGGAGCTGTTTAAGATGCTTCCTTATATTGTAACGATAGTTGTTCTTATCATTACAAGTATGCGTAAAAAGAGAGAGCATCAGCCCCCCGCATCTCTCGGTGTTTCCTATTTCAGAGAAGACAGATAATCTGTTTATTGTTGAATTTATCAATCGACAGTCTTTGCGTATTTTTTGCGTGAAGACTGTTTTTTGTTTAATTTCAGTTGATATTTCAGCCTTTTTGTGTTATGATATGAATATCTATTGCTCGTAGGAGAAGATTAATGCACATAATAAAAAAATCTTTTCGGCTGATATCGGTTTTACTGATATTATCGGCTCTTATATTAACTTGCGGATGCTCTGTTTTTTCAGGCTTTGACAGTATAACGATAAGCTATGTCGAATCATATGAGAATACGGCAAATGAATACCGTGTTTTTGATTCGCAAAAAGCAGTTAAGGCAGCGTCATCTGAAGCGGCAGAATTATATTTTGATAAAGAAAGCGGTGCTGTGGCACTTCTGTCTCGCTACACCTCCAAGGAATGGACCTCCGTTCCTTTATTCAGCAATACATTTGCTTCAAGCTTTGTAGTATCAGTGCTTTATGAGGATACATTATATTATCTTGATACTTCTTCCTGCTCGGCTGAAAACGGAGGAATTTCATATAAAAGCACAGACAGCGGTATTGAAGTCGTTTATGCTCTTAAAAACGAAAAGGTAACCGTTTCTCTTCCCGTGGAATTTTCTCTTTCAGGCTCATATCTTGATGTGAGCTGTGATATTTCACTGTGCAGTATTTCCGAAAATGCGAAGCTTATATCTGTTGAATTTCTTCCGTACCTTGGTGCTGTAAGATATGATGCAGACAGTATTGATTACAGTGTTTTCGGTGATTATTTCCTTGTTCCCGACGGTGTGGGTGCACTTATGTATACTGCAGTTGAGGACGGTATTTCTTCAAGAGTTTTTTCCGTTTACGGTAAGGATTATTATGAAGAAAGCGTACCGTCATATATCGGTGCATATGGTATTATGCAAAGCGGCTCTGCTTTATGTGTTACAGTCACAGAGGGCGAGGAGAATGCTTTGATAAAGACATACCGTGCAGGTGCGGATTCCCAAAATATAAACAGAATATACCCCGAATTTATAATTACTCCCTTAAGCGGTAACTACGGAAAAGTTAAGGCAGGCAAGAGTTATAACGGAAAAATAGGTGTATCCTATGAAGTGCTTTCCGAAAAAGAGGCTTCTTATACGGAAATTGCTTCATCTGTACGGCAGGCACTTATAAGAAACGGGTTTCTTCCTTCTGAAAAATGCGAAAACGAATATCCCCTGTATGTTTCTCTTGTTGCAAGCACGGACGGAACAAAAAAGAATACCGTTACATCCTTTCAGCAGGCGGAAAATCTTTTAAGTATACTTAAAGGCAAGGGGATAAATGAAATAAATATGGTGCTTCTCGGAGCCTTTGAGGACGGTCTTGAAGCATCTGCCGGAGATAGGCTTACCTTTGCCTCCTCCGTGGGGAAGCTTCAGGATATTGAAGCATTGCTTTCATATGCAGATTCACAGCAGCTGAATGTTTTTGCCGGTATAAATCTTCTTACCGATAAAGCCTCTCTTTCTGTAAAGAAGAGTATATCGGGAGAATCGAAACAAACAGAAACAACCAATCCCTTAAGCCCATATGTCGGCGATGATGTTTTTACTTTGAAATATCTGGGAGCAGCAGGTATTTCTGAAGGTACAAAGAATATTTTGTCTTTTGTTGATAAAAACAGCTTTTCGGGTGTTTGTATAACAGATTCCTATGTTTCCTGTTATGAAGAGTCTTCGTCGGAAAACGGCTTATACACAGGGTATTCTGAGGCACTTAACGGTAACCTTGCTGCTCTTTCCGCTGAAGCAAAGCTTATGCTTCAGGGGGCAGGAATGAACATAATCGGAAATGCCGATTATATTTATGATGTAACATTTGAGTCTTATACTGAAAACACAGGCTCATATATCACGGTGCCGTTTATTCCCTCAGTGCTTCACGGAAGCGTGATTTATTCGGGGACTGCCGCAAATTTGTCCTCCGTATCAAAAATACAGCTTCTGAAATCTGTTGAATACGGTGCTGTGCAGCAATATCTGTGGGTATTTTCAGACAGCTCGGATAAGTATTATGAAGCTGAGCTTAACGATGCAGTAGAATTTTATCTTGAAGCAAGGGAAACTCTCGGAGATCTTTCTTCAAAGAGAATAACTGAGCATTTTATGTACGAAAGCGGTGTTTACTGCACTGGCTATGAGGGCGGAGTGCGGGTATATGTAAACTATAATAATTACTCTGTCATTATAGGTGAGGTATCCGTAATGCCGTATAACTATTTAAGAATAGGATAATGAATATGACAAATGATTTTGACGCAATGACACAGGATGTGGGTATAGGCGGAATCCGTACAAAATACGGCATCAGAGTGCTTTTGTGTTATATATTGAAAAATGTGAACAGTCAGGTTTCAAGAACTGCGTTCAGTGAAATTTTAAGAAGCAGTGAGCTTGTAAATTTTTTTGAAATAAATCCGGCTCTTGATTCTCTTTATGAAAACGGCCTTGTGGAGCTTGTTGAAAAGGACGACGATGATTATTTCAGCATAACCGAAGAGGGGATCTCCGTGGCAGAAAAATTGCAGACAGATATCCCCATAACTGCAAGGGAAAAGGCTCTGTCCGTTGCCTTTTCAGTCGTAACAAGAGAAAGGCTCAAAGGAAGCGTTGATTATAAAATAGATAAAACTGAAAACGGTTTTTATGTAACTCTTACCGTTCATGACGGTGATGAACTAATGATGCAGACGAGGCTGTTTTCTGCCGATTATCTTCAGGCACAGCTTGTAGGCGAAAATTTTATGAAAAATCCCAATAAGCTGTATGAAGGTATTATTGATGCTCTTGCTCGTTGAGGTAAATATATGTTTGAACAGATAATAAATATAGACAGAATGGAACAGGCGGTAAGTCTGTTCGGCAGTTTTGATGAGAATATAAAAATTCTTGAACGTGAATTCAATGTGGAAATTATAAACCGAGGCTCTGTGCTTAAGGTAACGGGTGAGGATATTGATGTCACCAAAGCCACAAAAGCACTTCAAGGGCTTATTATGCTTATCAACAAAGGCGAACAGCTCACCGAGCAGAATGTAAGATACTGTATTTCTCTCGTAAATGAGGGAAATGATGATAAGCTTCCCTCAATTTCTTCGGATTGCATCTGTATAACAACTTCAGGTAAGCCCGTAAAGCCCAAAACTCTCGGCCAGAAGAAATATGTTGACACAATAAATAAAAATACCATTGTTTTCGGAGTAGGCCCTGCAGGTACGGGAAAGACCTATCTTGCAGTTGCAATGGCAGTAAAGGCTTTCAGGGCAAAGGAGATTAACAGGATAATTCTTACCCGCCCCGCTGTTGAAGCAGGTGAAAAACTGGGATTTCTTCCCGGTGACCTTCAGCAGAAGGTTGACCCGTATTTGAGACCCTTATATGATGCACTTTTTGATATGCTGGGAGCCGATAATTTTCAGAAATATCAGGAAAAGGGAAGTATTGAGGTCGCTCCTCTTGCATATATGCGAGGAAGAACCCTTGATGACAGCTTCATTATTCTTGATGAAGCACAAAATACCACTCCCGAGCAGATGAAAATGTTTTTAACACGTATCGGCTTCAATTCAAAAATTGTGGTAACGGGAGATGTAACACAGATTGACCTGCCCGACGGCAAAAAGTCGGGGCTCAAGGAAGCGGTAAGGATACTCAAAGGAATAGACGATATCGAAACCGTTCGTTTCTCGGAAAAGGATGTTGTCCGTCACAGACTTGTGCAGGATATTATAAAAGCCTATGAAAAAGGCGAAAAAAAGCGTGATTAAGAGAGATTATTTAATCGTGAAAGGAAGATTATATGGCAAACAAAACTAAAGTAATCATCACAAACGATCAGAACACAGTAAAGGTGCCCTCGGGTGTGCGTCTTCTTATAAGACGCTGCTGTAATGCAGTTCTTCTTATGGAGCAGTTCGGTCAATCAGCGGAAATAAGTGTTCGCTTTGTTGATAATGCTCAGATTAAGGAGCTTAATGCACAGTACAGAAATATTGACAAGGAAACAGATGTTCTTTCGTTTCCCTTGGGTGAAAACGGTGAATATGACCGCAACCCGGGAACTGATGCCGTGCTTCTCGGTGATATCGTAATATCAATGCAGAAGGCTATGGAACAGTCGGAGGAATACGGACATTCTCTTGACAGAGAGGTGGCTTTCCTTACCGTTCATTCAATGCTTCACCTTTTAGGCTATGACCATGTGAACGGCGGTCTTGAAGCACTTCGTATGAGAGAAAAAGAAGAAACTGTACTTACTCAGCTGGGACTTAAGAGAAACGGCGCATATTATCTTGATGAGGAATAATGATATGACAGAACAGAAAACTGCTTTTATTGCAATAGTCGGCTGTCCCAATGTAGGAAAATCGTCAATACTTAACAGGCTTTTAGGTGAAAAAATTGCAATTGTTTCCCCGAAGCCGCAGACTACCCGTACAAGAATTATGGGAGTACTTACCGATAAGGAAACACAGCTTGTTTTTACCGATACTCCCGGTTATCATAAGCCGAAAACAAAGCTCGGTGAAAAAATGGTCAAGGCAGTAGGTGAGGGTATTCACGATGTTGATGCCTGTCTTCTTGTTGTTGAGCCGAAAGGCGAAATAAGGGAAGAAGAGCTTACACTTATTAAGAAATTCAGAAGTCAGGATATTCCTGCAGTTCTTGCCATAAATAAGGTTGACACTCTTGAAAATAAAGAGGAACTGCTCGCAAGAATACTTGAATTTTCAAAGCTTTATGATTTTACCTCAATAGTGCCCGTTTCTGCTCTTGACGGCAACGGACTTAATGATTTGCTTGGTGAATTAAAGGCATTGGCTTTTCCGTCACAGCACCTTTTCCCCGATGATACTCTTACCGATCAGCCTGAAAAGGTTATTGCAGCAGAATATATCAGAGAAAAGATTCTCAAATACACCGATAAGGAAATACCTCACGGAACTGCAGTTGCCATCGAACGCTTCAAGGAAAGGGAAGACAGCGGTATTCTTGATGTTGATGCAACCATTTACTGTGAAAAGGAAAGCCATAAGGGAATTATTATAGGTAAAAACGGTGCTATGCTTAAGAGAATTTCCACGGCTGCCCGTCACGATATGGAAAAATTCTTTGATTGTAAGGTTAATCTTAAATGCTGGGTAAAGGTTAAGGAAGACTGGCGTAACCGTGAAGGTCTTATTCATAACTTCGGACTTGATTGATGGAAAAATTTACTGTTGACGGAGTTGTAATCAAAACATCGGTAACCGGTGAAGCGGACAGAATCGTCTGGGTGCTTACCCGTAACAGGGGGATAATAAGAGCATTTGCCAAGGGAGCAAGAGGCACAAAAAGCCGTCTGCACGGCGGAACATCGCTTTTTTGTTACTGTGATTTTACATTTTCCGAAAAAAATAATGTTTATAACATAAATGAAGCTCTCATAAAAGAGGTATTTTTTGATTTAAGAAAGAGTATGGAAACCCTTACTCTTTCTCAGTATTTCTGTGAGGTTATAACAAAAAGTGTACCGGATAAATGTGAAGAAGAAATATATCTTCGTCTGCTTCTGAACAGCTTTCATTTTCTGTGCAAGGGGGCAAAGGACGAGCTGCTTATAAAGGCAGTTTTTGAACTGAGGCTTTCGTGTATTGCAGGATATATGCCGTCGCTTATAGCCTGTGAAAATTGTTCGGAATATGAAACCGATACTATGTTTTTTAATTGTGCAGACGGAAGTCTTTTCTGTAACACCTGCGGAAAGGGTATGGCAATTCCCGAAGTTCCTCTTTGTGTTATTGCTGCTATGCGTCATATATGCTTTTCTGATTTTTCAAAAATATTTTCCTTTGAGCTTCGAAAGGATTCTCTTGAAATTTTAGGAAGATTAACGGAAAACTATCTCAGAGCAGTTCTCGGCCAGGATTTTAAACTGCTTGATTATTTCAATGATTTAAAAAACTGATATAACCATATAGCTGATAGATATATTTTAGAAAAAATCTAAAAAACTCTTGACTTTTATTTTGGAATTGTTATAATAAATTTAGAATGATTCAAAAAAATAATTCAGGAGGCGATACAATGACAAAGCAAAGAGCTGCAATAATCAAAGTTATGCGTGAGAACTGCGGCCATTTTACCGCTGAAGAAATATTTTTATTGGCACAAAAGGAATATCCTTCGATTGTTCGTGCTACAATATATAATAACCTTAACAGTATGGTAGAAGAGGGAATGGTAAGACGAATCTGTCAATCGGGTCAGCCCGACAGGTTTGACAGAAACCCTATGCCGCATGAGCATATCATATGTACAGATTGCGGTAAAGTCGTTGATCTTAATATTCATAATTTCAAGGAACGCCTGAAAGAAGAAACAGGCAGTGAAATTGAAGATTATGAGCTTGTAATTCATTGTAAATGTCCCGAATGTCGGGCATAAATAGATTTTGGAGGAAAACACAGTATGGAACTTAAAGGAACAAAAACCGAAAAGAATTTGATGGAAGCATTTGCCGGCGAAAGTCAGGCAAGAAACAAATACACTTATTTTGCATCTGTTGCAAAAAAGGAGGGCTATGAGCAGATAGCCGCTATATTCCTTAAGACAGCAGAAAACGAGAAGGAACACGCAAAAATGTGGTTCAAGGCTCTCGGTGAGCTCGGCGACACAGCACAGAATCTTGCCGCTGCTGCAGCAGGTGAAAACTATGAATGGACAGATATGTATGACCGTTTCGCAAAGGATGCTGAAGAAGAAGGCTTCACAAAGCTTGCATATCAGTTCAGAGAGGTTGCAAAGATCGAAAAGAGCCATGAGGAAAGATACAGAAAGCTCCTTTCCAATGTCGAAATGCAGGAGGTTTTTGCAAAGGCAGAGGAAACAATGTGGGAATGCCGTAACTGCGGTCATCTCGTAATGGGTAAAAAAGCACCCGGTATGTGTCCTGTATGTGCCCATCCTCAGAGCTTCTTTGAAGTAAGAGAGGAAAACTATTAATTTAATCAGCAAGAGTTTGTGAAAATTGATTACGGGAAAACGGCTTTGCAGTACCCTGCGACTGTTTTTAACAGTCCATAGCCGAGAGAAGTATATTTCCCGTTCGGTGGGACATATAATCTTTTTTCATTTTTTTAATGAAATCCCTATAAAGTAAACAATGGCTTAAGGATCGCTCCTTAAGCCATTGTTCCGTATATTTACCCATATTAAAGACTTCTTAAATAGTCTATGCTCATTTTTACGGCGGAAAGCTCGGTATTGCCTTTGTCAGGCTGGTCTTGTTCAACTATAAACCACTTTGCACCGGATTCTTCACCTGCTTTAATGATAGCGGGGATATCCTGTACTCCGTGTCCTACGGGCTTGAAGCTGAAGTCTTCTTCAGATGCAGCTTCGGTGTCATCCTCAATGCCAATGAGCTCATAGAGCTTTTTGGGCTTATCCTTGCCCTTCATAACGAAGTCCTTAAGATGTATAACGGGAGTTCTGCCCTTGTATTTTAAGATGTAGGGAGCAGGCTCTTCGCCGCCGACATTTACCCAGCAGGTATCAAGCTCTGTCTGAAGATAATCTGCAGGAACGGTTGAATACATAACATCAAGACCGTAAACACCGTCAATTTTTACAAATTCAAAATCGTGGTTGTGATATAAAAGTGTAAGTCCGGCTTCTGCAGCCTTTTTGCCGAGTGCAGATATCTTTTCGAGTGTTTCGGGATAGTCGGGTGTGCCGGGGCGGTATTTTTCGTCAACATAGGGAATGGCTATATAATTACAGCCGATAGTTTTATAAGTGTCAATGACCTTATCCATATCCTCAAGCATATCAGCAAGGGGAACATGAGCTGAAACGGGGGTAAGTGAATATTTTTCAAGAAGTGCTTTAATATCTTTTGCGTCTTTGTCAAAAAGACCTGCAAATTCAACACCCTCATAGCCCATATCAGCCACTTTTTTGAGAGTTCCCTCAAAATCCTTTTCCATTTCGTTTCTTACGGAATATAACTGAAGACCTACAGGTAGCATAATAATTCTCCTTCCAAGTTGTTGGATTTATTTTAGCACAAGAGAAATTTTAATACAATACCTTTACCTGTATAAATTTTCTAATATACTTTTTGCAGAAGATATGATATTTTCTGCGGAGACTGTTTCACTTTCGCTTCCGTCAATGCGGTGTCTCGTTACGCTTTTTGCATATGCCGTGCCTGTAATAAGAGCGGTTATGCACATAATAACAAAAACCGTCAGCAGAAAATTTTTTATTATAC
>CAYTRD010000066.1:0-11817 GCA_964440255.1 uncultured Ruminococcus sp.
CCATTATCGAAATGGGTGACGGCGTTCAGGAGGTTCTTGCAACAGCAGGTAACAATCGTCTCGGCGGTGACGACTTCGACCAGAGAGTTATCGACTGGATAGTTGCAGAATTCCAGAAGACAGAAGGCATTGACCTTCGCGGTGACAAGATGGCTATGCAAAGACTCAAGGAAGCTGCAGAAAAGGCAAAGATCGAGCTTTCAGGTGTTACAACATCTGCAATAAGCCTTCCTTTCATCACAGCAGACGCTACAGGCCCCAAGCATCTTGAGCTCACTCTTACAAGAGCAAAGTTCAATGAGCTTACCTCCGACCTTGTTGAAGCTACAATGGGCCCCGTTCGTCAGGCTATCAGCGATTCAGGTCTTAAGATTTCCGAAATAGATAAGGTTCTTATGGTCGGCGGTTCTTCAAGAATCCCCGCAGTTCAGGAGGCAATCAAGGCTTTCACAGGCAAAGAACCCTTCAAGGGTATCAACCCCGATGAATGTGTTGCTGTAGGTGCAGCTCTTCAGGCAGGTGTTCTCGGTGGCGATGTTCAGGGACTTCTTCTCCTTGATGTTACACCTCTTTCACTCGGTATTGAAACTCTCGGCGGTGTATGCACAAAGATTATTGAAAGAAATACAACTATTCCCACAAAGAAGAGCCAGATATTCTCAACAGCAGCAGACAATCAGTCCTCTGTTCAGGTTCATGTTCTTCAGGGCGAAAGAGAATTCGCAAAGGATAACAAGACTCTCGGTATGTTTATGCTTGACGGTATTCTTCCTGCAAGAAGAGGCGTACCCCAGATTGAAGTTACCTTTGATATCGACGCAAACGGTATCGTTCATGTATCAGCTAAGGATCTCGGCACAGGCAAGGAACAGGCTATCTCCATCACAGCTTCCTCAAATATGAGCAAGGATGATATTGAAAAGGCTGTAAGAGAAGCAGAGCAGTTTGCTGAAGAGGATAAGAAGCGTAAGGAAGAGCTTGATATCAAGAACAACGCTGATCAGATGGTTTATCAGTGTGAAAAGCTTCTCTCCGAAAACGGTGACAAGCTCGAAGACGGTGACAAGGCAAGTATCAATACTGCAGTAGATGCTCTTAAGGAAGCACTTAAGGGTGAAGATTACAACCTCATCAAGTCCCGTCAGGAAGAGCTTACAAAGGTATTCTATGAGATATCCGAAAAGCTCTATAAGGCTGCTGCTCCCGAGCAGGGTGCTCCCGATTTCGGTGCAGGTGCAGGCTTTAACGGTGGTGCAGACAACGGTGCAGGTGCTTCAAATGAAGACGGCTACTACGATGCATCTTACACAGATGTTTAATAAAACACTTTAATTTTGAGCTGCGGAAGACTCCGTTTTTCCGCGGCTTAATGTACTTATCGATAAAGGGTAGTTGTTATGGCAGATAAACGAGATTATTATGAAGTCCTTGGTGTCAGTAAGGGTGCTTCGGACGATGAAATAAAAAAGGCCTATCGAAAGATGGCTAAGCAGTATCACCCCGACTTGAATCCCGGTAATGCTGAAGCAGAAGCCAAGTTCAAGGAATGTAACGAGGCTTATGAGGTGCTTTCCGATGCCGATAAAAAGGCAAAATATGACCGCTTCGGACACGCAGGTGTAGATCCCAACTACGGTGCAGGTGAAGGAGGCTTCGGTGGTGGCTTCGGCGGCGGTATGGATTTTGATATGGGAGATATCTTCTCGTCAATTTTCGGCTCGGGCTTCGGCGGCGGCTTCGGCGGAGGACAGAGAAATAACCCGAATGCTCCCCAACGCGGCGGTGATATTCAGACTAATATCACAATTTCCTTTGAAGAAGCCGCAAAGGGTTGCAGAAAGACAGTAGAAGTCAACCGTATAGAAGTTTGTGACGGATGCTCGGGCTCGGGTGCTGCGCCCGGAACTACTGCACAGAGCTGTTCCCAGTGCGGCGGCTCGGGACAGGTGACCACACAGCAGAGAACTATCTTAGGTGTTATGCAGACACAAAAGCCCTGCCCCACCTGTGGCGGTAAGGGTACAATAATTCCCAACCCCTGCTCAAAATGTCGCGGTCAGGGAAGAGTAAGAAGAGCTTCAAAGGTTGAAGTTAACATCCCTGCAGGTATAGACGACAGACAGGCGGTTTCCGTTCGTTCACAGGGTAATAAGGGTATAAACGGCGGCCCCGCAGGCGACCTTCGTGTGGGCGTCAATGTGAGAAGCCACCCCTATTTTGAGCGTGACGGCTATAACGTATGGTATCAGGCAAACATCAGCTTTGTTCAGGCAGCTCTCGGCTGCGAGCTTATAGTACCCACTCTTGACGGTGATGTGAAATACACAGTTCCCGCAGGTACACAGCCGGGTGATGTATTCAAGCTCAAGGACAGAGGTATTCAGAACTTAAACGGCAGATCCCGTGGCGACCAGCTCGTTCGTGTTGAAATAGTCGTTCCCAAAAAGCTATCCGAAAAACAGAAAGAGCTTTTAAGAGAATTTGAAGCAGACCTCAATCCCGCAAATGTAGGCTCTCTTAACGAAGATAAAGGCAAAGGCCTTTTCGGTAAAAAGAAAAAATAAATTACAAAAATAAGACCGCAAGTGACTAAAAAGTTACTTACGGTCTTATTTTTGTGTATAAATGTTTGAGAAGAAAGTTTTATAATTTACTTGAATTGTAAAAGATTATATGTTACACTGAATATACCACACAAATTGAATATGGCACATATAAGGGAATGTTTTTTATTACGGTAAAAATGCATTCTCCATTTGTGCATTCCTTGGATGTGTCAGTGATTTGTGTGGTAGCAATCAGGGGTATGCATTTTTCGTGTGTGTAACTCTGGTTGCACACACTTTTTATTTTAGGAGTTAATAAAATGCAGAAAAAATCAAGTAAGTTATTTTCAGTAGTTTTGAGTACGATACTTGTTCTGTGCCTTTGTTTGTCATTGATGCCTAATAGTGCTATGTCTGTTGAAGCAGCAAGCACGGGACTTAGCTTATCTCAACTTCGACAAAAGTTTCCACACGGTAAATATTGGAATCATGCGGGGAATCCTGGCTCTTCTAATTCTGTAAACAATCAGAATGGATACACCTCAACACCATGCAGCCAGCATGGTGTTGTAGGTACAAGCAAGCAAACCTGTAACGGATTCCAACCTTCTGGTACACAGCTTTCTTGGCAGTGTATGGGGTATGCTGAGAAATTGGGATATGATGCCACTGGGTATAACCCTCGAAACAATGCAAATGGATGGTATACATACACTTCGTCTTCAGCTTTGGATAATCTTAAACCGGGCGATATTGTCAGATACAATGGACACTCCATTTATGTCATCGGCGTGAACGGAGATTCTGTCATATACACCGATTGTAATAGTGATGGACATTGTAAAATTCGTTGGGATGTAACAATTTCTAAGTCCACATTAAGATCTTCGTTCACCTATGTTCGTTCTGCACCGTCTTCTGTATCGCCGGGTACAACTTCTTGTAGTTGCTCGACTTCTTATGCCGGAAATTATGTATGCGTTACTTCTTCTTTGAATTTGAATATAAGAAACGGTCATGGAACATCATATGCTATCGTTGGATCGATACCGAGCGGAGCAACCGTATACATTAGCAAAGCTACTGGTACGGGAAGCAATGATTGGGGGCACGTAACATATAATGGTGTTACCGGTTATGTATCGATGCAATATATGCAAAAGCAAGGTACAAATCATGCTGAAACACCCACCATCAGATGGTGGCTTTCTGATTCGGAGTACGGTGAAGCAATTTCGGACTTTAATGTAGGTAACCGCTACTATTTCTGTTACCGACTGTATGATAGTGTAACGGGAAAGGATTGGGATGAGGTCTCTTCTAATAACTATACTGTAAATATTGCTATATATAATCCTGATGGATCGTTGAATTATGATAATACAAGAAGTAGCGATTCTGGATGGATCAGTATTTTTTATACAACGGCCGGGACATATACCAGAAAAGTAGTTGTAGCCGGAGATTTTCTCTTCGAAGGAAGCAGAGAATTCTATGTGGCTCCTAATCCTAAAGAGATTCATTCTTCGGAGAGTTCAGTTAGCTTGACCTTGGGAGGAACAAGCACAGCAGAAATTTTTGCGTGGACAAGCGGATACCACAGTAATTCTACTGTTTTGAGCTGGTCTCGTAGCAATGATAATGTAAGTTGCTCATGGGGAGAATGGAACGATGACGATTTGCTCCCTCTATATATAACAGCTAACTTTCCTGGCACTACAACAATTACATTATCAGTAAAAGATAAAGACACCTCTGCCGTTTTGCACTCAATACCTATTACCGTTACTGTTAATTCTAAAAGCTATCAGATTTCTTACAATGCAAACGGTGGTAGTGGTGCACCGGGAAATCAAACCAAATACTATAACACCACATTGACACTAAGCAGCACTAAACCTACCAAAACAGGTTATACTTTCCTCGGCTGGTCTACCAGTTCTACAGCAACCAGTGCAACCTATCAGCCCGGTGGCAGTTTTACCAGTAATGCCAATACAATACTTTATGCCGTTTGGAAAGCGAATACGACTGCATTAAGTGTTAACTCGACCAATAGTGCTGTTATTTCCACGGGCGGTGAGGTGAAATACTTTACATACACCCCGACTACAAGCGGTAAATATGTTATCTATTCAACCTGTTCTGATGACACTAAAGTATACCTCTATAATGCAAGTGGGCATGAATTGGATGGTGATGACGATGACGGAGATGGAAACAACTTCAGATTAGAGTACAATTTAACTGCAGGAACTACATATACCTATGGTGTGAGGTACTATAATTCCTCGAAAACCGGAACAATTTCGTTTAAGTTTGGAAATGTTTATACTGTGACATATAACGCAAATGGCGGTTCCGGTGCGCCTTCATCACAAAGTAAAGATTACGGAACGGATATTACACTAAGAAGCACTGCTCCTACGAGAACCGGGTATACCTTCCTTGGTTGGTCTACCAGTTCTACTGTTAGTAGTGCAACTTACCAATCCGGCAGTAGTTTTTCAAATAATGCAAATACAACCTTATACGCTGTATGGAAAGCAAGCACTTACACAGTAAGCTACAACGCCAATGGCGGTAGTGGAGCACCCAGTAGTCAGACCAAAATCCATGGCGTTAAACTGATACTGAGCAGTACAAAACCAACTAGGGCAGGCTATACTTTCCTCGGCTGGTCTACCAGTTCTACTGTAACCAGTGTAGGCTATCAGCCTGGTGGCAGTTTCACTGGCAACGCTAACACAACACTATATGCTGTGTGGAAACAAGGCTGTGAAAACGGGACACATAGTTATAGTTATACGGTGACTAAAACACCAACTACTTCTGCAACCGGTACACTAATCGGTACTTGTTCAAATTGTTCCAGAACAACCACTGTATTTTTGCCTAAACTGAGCACCACGGACTATAGTTATTCGATTAAAACTGCCGCAACCTGTACCGCATCGGGCACTGGGCTGTACACTTGGAAAACAAAAACTTATGGTAGTTTTTACTTTGATGCCTATATCTCAGCAACGGGACATACTTACACGAACAATACTATTGCCCCTACTTGTACAGCAAAAGGATATACAACATATACCTGTGTTTGCGGTGATACATATAAATGTGACTATACTGCAGAGTTAGGGCATAGTTATAATAAAACAGTTACGGCACCCACCTGTACAAGCACGGGTTACACTCACTATGACTGTTCTCGTTGTTCAAAAGAATATTATGCAGATTATACCGATATGGTGGGGCATAAGTGGGATTCCGGAGAAATTATAAAAGAACCGACGGTTGATGAAAAAGGTGTTAAGTCTTATTCTTGTAAGACTTGCAAGTTGACCAGAAAAGAAGATATTGAAAAATTAGATTTTGTTATAGGTGATGTTGATTCGGACGGAAAAGTTACTGCCGCAGATGCAAGACTTTCATTAAGATGTTCGGTAGGACTTGAGAATTATAGTAAAAGCAGCAAACAATTCAGTGCCTGTGATGCTGATTCAGACGGAAAAGTAACGGCATCGGATGCAAGAAAGATACTTCGTTTTTCTGTAGGACTTGAAAAAATATTGTAATATAACTATGCCCCTGTTTCTGTTTTCGAAACAGGGGCATTTATAATAAGAAAAATTCTGATATGATATTTTCTGTAGAGTATATATACTTGTTTTATTTGTAAACTATTCGTGTAAAAATCAATATAGAAATTCAAAAAAATCACACTAAAATACAGGAATAATTTTAAAAAATTAACACTAAGATACAGTAAAGAAGAAAACGGTGCTGTTTTTAAGCAGAAAAATCATTCAAATTTATAGGAATTTTCGTCAAAGAAATCCTTGTAAACCTTTACACATTCTAAATCTGTCCACTGTGATACTTTTACGGGTACGGAGTCTATGTCGTATATTTTAGCACCCTTTAGTGCTAAAAGGAAAGGGGAATGGGTGGAAATTATGAACTGACAGCCGTGGTGACGTACCGAGTCTTCCAGAAAATATTTAAGTTCAAGCTGATTTCCGGGGGACAGGCTGTTTTCAGGCTCGTCGAGAATATATAAAGCATTATCGTGAATGGCATCAACAAAAAGCGATAAAGCACTTTCACCGTTTGAACGCTCGGTAACATTTCTCATAAGCCGTGAACGGATGTATTGCGACTGACTTATGTTTTTGTTTCTCGAATCTCTTATTTTCTTCCATCTGTCGAAGTCTCCGATTCCGTGAAGCCTTGTATCGGCATTTTCGCTGTTATTGTCAATCCATTCATTGATAACAGAAGCTCTTTTGCTGTCTATCCCGTCGTTGATTCTTCTGATATCAAGCACCCGTTCAAATACATCATCGCTTGTTAAAGCCCTGCTGTCGGGGGAAATGTGACTTTGAAGCTCATAGCCACAGACAGAAACAAAATCATCAAAAAATTCACTTCTGTTATAGGGTGAATCTCTTTTTACCCCGAGTTTTTCGGCAATCAGATTAAGTACTGTAGATTTTCCGCTTCCGTTATTTCCGCAGAAAATCGTAATATCGCTGAATATAAATTCTTCGGGAAAACCTCTGCCCGAAAACATTCCGAACGGGTATTTTGTGTCATAACAGGTACGGCGGAATTTCCCGCACCCCGACAGATAATCAATCTCCATATCCTCGTCAGGTAAAGCAAACGAATTAAGATAAATCAAAGTATGTCCTCCCTCACATTATTCTGTAAAGCTCATTATATCAGAATAAAAGTCCCGTGTATGGTACTTTGCTGACTTTTTTTAGTTTTTTTGAAATCGGAGATTGATTGCAAATTATGATTTAGAGAATAGATGTTATTACCCAAGAAGCACAAAATAAATTTAATAATCTGTAGGGGACATCTCCCTGTCAAGGGGACATCCCCTATAAATCGTGAATTTAATTTCGCAATTCTCGGGAAATGTTATATATCGTTTTATTTTTCATGATAATCAGATACTATTCGGGTCGACACCCAGTTTGTTTACAATCTGCATTATCACATCAAAGGAGGCAGAACCTACATCTCTTGAAAGTATGGTCATTAGCGTGCTGTACGGGATGTCTGCTTCAATGGAAAATCTGCGAAGACTTTTGTAGTTATCAAGAATAAGATTACGAAGCTTTTGTTCTCTTGTCATTCTGTGTCACCGACTACTGTTATTTTCACACCAAGCCTTTCAATATCCCCGAGCTGTTCTTCATTACAATCGCTGTCCGTGATTATTTCATCAAATTCTTTGGTGTCACAGACCTTTATAAAAGCATTGGCACCGATTTTCGAAGATGGGAGAAGAAGGTACTTTTTGCGGCTGTTATTGATTACAGTCCGCTGGAATGTTGCTGTCTCATCTGTCCCGTTTGAAAGACCGAAATCAGAAGTCAGCCCCGAACCCGTAATAAAACATTTGTCAAAATGCATACGGCTTATAAATTCAGTTGCCATGGTGTTAACAAGTGAACCGCTTTTTCTCATTTTACCGCCTGCGATAAATACATCTATATTGCCAAAATCACGCAGAGCCTGTGCTATATCAACGGAGTTTACAACTAATGTGAAATTTTTGTCCTTAGGTAAGTATGACAGCATAATATAACCGAAAGAACCGCTTGTGAGATATACCGTGTCATTTGCTTCAAGCAAGGAAGCTGAATATTCTGCGATAGCTCTGTAGTTTTCGTGTATGGGCATAATGTTAAACTGTCTGTTGTCGGGTGGCGAGAGTCTGATTTTATTAAGGGAAACAGCACCGCCGTGTGTACGCTTGCAAAGTCCTTTTTGCTCCAGTATGCGAAGGTCACGCCTTGCCGATTCGTCGGAGATGCCGTATCTTTCGCTGATAACGGCTACAGTTATTTTGCCTTCCGATTCAATTATATCCAAAATATCCTTTTGCCTTTCTTCAATAAACATATAAACACACCTCATATTGTTAATATATCGGCTCCGATGTATTAATAATACAACACAATCGGAAATAAATCAACATTATCAGTAATCGGATGTGCGTATATTTTTGGTTATACTAAATTGAAATGCACTTCAATTTATGCTATCATTAATATGTACACTCATTGTAAAGGAAGCGTTATATTGATATGAATAAGAGCATATTTGACTATATAGCAGAAACTTTAATTGATGATATGAGGCAGACCGCTTTAGATTTTGTAAATTATTTGCAGAATAGTAGTGTTGAATTTATAAAAGACAACGGTTATTGGAAAGATAAAATATATTATCTTTGCAAATTTAATTGTGAATATGTTTGTTTTATTGCAATCAAAGACCCGGATGAGCCTGAAAATAATTGGACAATATGGTCGGAGGACAGTAATGCCTATGAAGATGCAACTGCTGACGAAAGTGTAAAAAATGCAGCGTGGAAACACGTTGACCATTGCGGAAATTGCGGCTCTTGCGGTGGCGGAAAAACTAAAAATATCTTCGGTAAAGTTTTCGATGATGTATGCGGTTGTACTTTCCGTGTTGATAATGCAAATCAAAGTGATTTACCGTTTTTGAAGAAAATGATTGAATTGCGAATTGCCGAGATTTCAGGCAAAATTATATAAGTTTCCGAGGAAGAAGATATGAACAAAGAGTTTGATAATATATTGAAAGAGCGTTTTAGCAAAGACTCTCTTATATCCATTGCAACTGTTGATAACTACGGTACTCCGTGGGTAAGAACAGTTGATGCGATATATATTGACGAAGCATTTTATACCATAACTCACAATTCAACTAACAAAATGAAACATATCAGTAATAATCCTATTGTCGCAATTTGTGGCGAATGGTTTTCGGGACACGGCAAGGCTGAAAGTTTAGGATATATCCGCAATGAAGAAAACAAGGATTTAGCTGATAAATTACGAGAGGCATTTGCAGCGTGGTATGATAACGGTCACACCAATGAGAATGATGTAAATACCATAATATTAAAAATCACTGTTACAGACGGTGTTATTTACAAAGACGGAAAAAGATTTGAGTATTAAATATTTTTGTCCATATAAATCAAGAAAAGAGATTGATTTACAGTTATCATATTTCAAGGGTGCCTTATGAACGATTTAGAAATAGTTGTTGCTACTCAGGAATACATAAAAACACATCACAACGATGCTGATTTCAGTATTGAAAACATCTGCAATTCTATCGGATATTCCCGCCGTCAGCTTGACAGATTGTTTCATAAATTCTTGCAGACAACTCTATATGAATATGTAAATGCTATCGTCTTAAGTAAAAGTGCAGAGAAGCTGATTAACACAGATGATAATGTGCTTGATGTAGCTTTAGACAGTCATTTCACTTCTCACGAAGGCTATACAAGGTCTTTTGCAAAGCGGTTTTCTGTTACCCCTGATGAGTACCGCAAAAGTCCGATTGCTATACCTTTGTATATCGGTCACCCTGCAAATCATTATCATATCTTGAAAGAAGGACGAGAGATGGAAAGCACATCAATCTGTACTGTAATGCCTGTAAGCAGACCGAAAAGAAAACTGATTTATCTGCCGTCAAAATCGGCAACAGGTTATTTATCTTATTGTGAAGAAGTAGGCTGTGATTGGGAGGGGCTTCAGAACAGTATTCCCGAAAAGCTTGATACCGCAGCAATTCTTGAATTGCCTGATTTTTTACAAGAGGAAGGTTACAGCAATATTGCTTCAGGTGTTGAAGTTCCTTTTGATTATAAGAAGCCTTTGCCCGACGGCTACAAAATAGCAGAACTTGACGAATGCACATTACTTTATTTCCAGAGTGAACCTTATGATAATCCTGATGATTTCGGTGCTTACATCGGTCAGGTTTACAAGGCTTTGGAAAATTATAACTTTGAACGCTATGGTTATAAACTTGCAGACAATATCGCTCCGACTTTTAATTTTGGTGCCGAGACCGATGTAGGTGCAAGAATTGCCGTGCCGGTAATAAAAATGGTGCATATTTCTTAATCTGTTGATTGCAAGCTAATATTTGCTTAATAAGAAGGCTGATTGTGTTAGCTCTGTTAAACAATTGCGATTAATTATAACAAGTTTTTCTTGTTTATTGTATATAAATGCTTTTTTAGATTTTTGTCATATATAACCATTGATTTCCATAAAACTATTTGTTAAACTATACCTAGATAATCAAGGTATATCGATTATCTAGGTATGTACATGTGACGATCAGAACGGTTTTTGTCGAGGTTTGATATCATTTTTTTGATAACGATACCTCGATAATCGAGGTATGTTGATATATTTTGCTGATTTTAGTGACAGAAGTGAAGTGCATCATCTGACAATGCTCAAAAAAAGATACCTCGGAAATCGAGGTATGTTGATATGTTTTGCTGAAATTATTGACAGAAGTGAAGTGCATCATCTGACAATGCTCTGAAAAAAGATACCTTGAAAATCGAGGTATGTAGATTGTCAGCGGAATTATACAGAATATCCGGTAAATACATATCGTGAGTGCAGCATCATTTTTTGATAATGATACCTCGGAAATCGAGGTATGGCGATAAAGCTTTTTTGTTTTTTATAATAATGCGGAATAACCAAATGCTGAATGTTTTGCCGTAGTAAATTCAAGTCGTGACAAGGGTATTTTTTTGATAACGATACCTCGATAATCGAGGTATGTTGATATATTTTGCTGATTTTAGTGACAGAAGTGAAGAGCATCATCTGACAATGCTCTGAAAAAAGATATCTCGGAACTCGAGGTATGTTGATATATTTTGCTGATTTTAGTGACAGAAGTGAAGTGCATCATCTGACAATGCTCAAAAAAAAGATACCTCGGAAATCGAGGTATGTTGATACGATTTGCTGAAATTATTGACAGAAGTGAAGTGCATCATCTGACAATGCTCAAAAAAAAGATACCTCGGAAATCGAGGTATGTTGATACGATTTGCTGAAATTATTGACAGAAGTGAAGTGCATCATCTGACAATGCTCAAAAAAAAGATACCTCGGAAATCGAGGTATGTAGATTGTCAGCGGAATTATACAGGATATCCGGTAAATACATATCGTGAGTGCAGCATCATTTTTTTGATAATGATACCTCGGAAATCGAGGTATGGCGATAAAGCTTTTTTGTTTTTCATAATTATGAGGAATAACCAAATGCTGAATGTTTTGCAGTTGTAAATTTGAGTCGTGACAAGGGTATTTTTTTTGATAACGATACCTTGATAATCGAGGTATGTTGATACGATTTACTGAAATTATTGACAGAAGTGAAGAGC
>CAYTRD010000067.1:0-11702 GCA_964440255.1 uncultured Ruminococcus sp.
CAGGCAACAGTCAAGAAAACGGCTTCGCCGAGACTCAGGCGACCGTTTTCGGATAGTCCATCGACCAGGAAAGCTTGCTTTCCGTTGGTCGGGACATATAATCTTTTTTTGCTTTACAGGAAGCAATTTCCTATAATGTAAAAAAACAGCCTGCAGTATAGTGTGCATATCATAGAATCAGGAGTCGGGCACATATGCTCCCGACTCCTGCTGTGTATGAATATTCAATTCAGATAAAACCATTAACGGACAACCGCTTCTGTAAATATGATTTTTGCATAGTCGTCATTAGTATAGATATATACTTCACAGGATTCACCTGTATTCATCTGATTACAACACAGACCACTGTACTTCAATACACGACCGTCACTGCCATATACCTTATATTCAAAAATAGAGGTATCCTTTACTGACTTGCCCGTATTATTAACAATGCGGACATAGATTCTTCCGTTCTCATATCTGTACGAGTCAATTTTCAGGCCGTTTGAAGTATAGGGTGCGGCTGTAACCTTTATTCCCTCAACAGTAGTATAAGATGAAGATTCCTTGGTGGGAGTTGTCTCCTCAATTTCACCTGTGAAGAAATACAGATTCTTCAGCTCCTTAGTATTTAATGTAATGGATTTATATATAAATTCATTATTGTTAAGCGGAGCACCCGGATAAACAGATGCAGTTCTGACAACTGTTCCGTCTGCAGCTACTGCCTTATAGGTCAATTCGGAATACTCGGAAATCGCTTTACCCGATTTGTTGGTAAGTCTGAAATTAATCTCTGTATAATTCGAGTAAACCTTTACGGAAAAATCGGAAATTACCAATCCGCCGAAATTATCAATTGTTGCATTTGTATTTATACCGTCAATTGCCTTTGTTTTTGAAGGATTAAGAGCGGTGCTCTCTTTCACCTCAATATTACCGAGTATTACTTTTGAAACATCTTTTTCAAGGGTAAGCTCTGCAATACAGCTTTCGCCGTGATTAAGAGATTCCGTGCTTTTGCGGGAAAGAGCAATCACATATCCGTTTTTATCATATTGCTTATAATAAAAGCCCGAGTATATGCCTTCAATTGCTTTTCCTGTATTATTTGTAACCTTAAGCTTAACTGTGGGATAGTTTTTTGTAACATCTGCAGATATAAATGATATAGTAATACCGTTTACCGTTACGGGCATTTTAGTAAATGTAATTCCTTCGTACTGCATTGTTGAGCTGCTCAACACATTGAAAGCAGTTGCTTCATATACTTTTATTTCATAGAATGCTATTTCAGATGTTGACTTATCATAATATGCTTCAGATACTATCTTTTCTCCGTTTGCAAAAGAAGGAACAGACACAGAAGTATTATCAAGAGCATTACCCGATGCATCATTACATGTGAATTTAACAGAGCCACCCATTGTTTTGCCGCTTACATTGGTCATATCAACACTTAAAATGTTTTTTTCTGTATTCACATTTATTTTATTGACCTTGATACCGTTAATCTCAAAGGGAGCCTTGGGTACTGTAATACCATTGATAACTTCCGTTTCAAGCTTGATTTTTGCCTCTGTATAATCAATTTCAGCCGCACCGAATATCAGCTTTGCCGTATTATTGACCTTACGCACCTTAATATTACAGGATTCGTTGTAATTCATCAGATTGACATATAAATTACATGAATCTATAACATCACCCTTTGCGTTATAACGCTTCATCGGAATATAAGAGGCTGCACTGACAGCCATATCTTTATTCTTTGTCTTGTTTGTAATATTAAAATAATAGTAATATTCATCTTCCGATATACTGTTGACTACAAGACCGTTTGTGGTATAGGGAAGCTTAGTAGTTATAATATCAAGATTCTTTTCGGTATTTTCGGCAAATTTTTCAAGTCCTACAGACCCACGAAGTATTAAACGGGCATCGGCAGCGGCTATCGTGCCGTTATTATCGGCGTCAGCAGCCTTATACTGATCGCTGTCCGCTTCACATTCCTCAAGTCCGACTGAAAGACGAAGAACAAACCGTGCATCACTTGCCGTAATCAGGAAGTCATTGTCGACATCACCTAAAATATACGCATTTGCTCCGACCGTAAGCAGGCAAAATACCGTAATAAGAACACTTAATAAACAGATTGCTTTTTTCATAAAAATGCCTCCTTTTATACAAATAATTTATCATAATGAAAACATGTGTCAATATAAAAAAAGCAAAAATGCACGAGCGGTTCTTTTTCCTGTGTCCGATGCAAAAAATTGCAATTCGGCATTATTTATTGTTTATAGTTCACAAGGCACTGTCAAACAAACAATGATGGCTTAAGGTTTTCACACCTTAAGCCATTGATTTTCAGTTTTTTACAGCCTGTTTATTAAGACTTATAAATCCGCCTCGGCAAAGCCGATACATTCACGACCGAGAAGCGGGTTTGCCACATTTCTTGCATTGAAATACAGACGCAGGGTGTTTTTATATCTTACAAGATGGCTTGCATAAACAAACTGCTTCATCCAGTCTGAGCCGTGTTCGGTTCGGGGCTCAATCAGCATTTTTCGGAATGTGAAGTCAAGCCCGTCACGGGAAGTCAGCAAAAATATTGCAGAGTGGCTCATACCGTCCCTTTCAAAAATACCGTTCTGTATTCCTATATATCCGTCGCTGAGCCTATAGACCTTAAGACAGCCGCTGCAAAGATTAAGATATGGCTTATTTTTATCAGGTGAAATTATCGGCTTTTCAGCCGATATGTAGCCCTCGGTAATACTGTCACTACAGGCATAACTTATATGTGTCGGCTCACAGAATTTACAGTCATCAATATATGTCATTCCGCAGGAATAATAAAGCCGGTTTTCTCCGTTTTCCTGTAATAAGAAGGGATTTGAAAGTGCAGTCCCTCTCGGGCTTTTTTCAAAATCTCTTGCGTTTCGTATTACGGGCTTCGGCTGTGACCAGTTAATAAGGTCTTTGCTTTCGGTAACATAAATCTCCGATTTCCATTTAAGCAGATTAACCACATTCAACGCATTTCTGAATAATGTTCCCGTTCTTTCATAGAAAAGATAATACTTCCCGTCAATTCTGTTTATGTTGGGTCGCATAGCTCTGCCGACGACCTTCTGCAATTTTTCAAATTTTATCCCGTCATCACTTACAAACTGATATACACCTAAATTTGTATGAAAAAACATATGCCACTTATTATCGTGAGAGCTTTCGGGAGTAAGCACAGACGGGTCTGCCACAATAAACGACCCGTCAAAGGGCTTTATTACGGGACTTTCGGAGCTAATCTTAAATTCCGCCTGAAGAATCTGATCTACCGTTAAATTTTTCATATCACACCTCGGAGTTAAGTTTATAATGCGGTTTTTTCGCTTTGAAGCTGATTATGCTACGCCACAGATGTTTTTATGTTTATACCGCATTAAACATCAAAATTATAGCCTTTTCGCCTTCGGGAAGAGAAAGTGTTATACCTCTTGTCATAAGCTCCTCGCCCGTCAGAGTATAAACGTTTTCGGGACTGTCAATATCATATACATCATATGACACAGAAGGCTCGAGACCGTTGAGAGTTACGGTATATTGCGTATCCTTTACATTCGCACGCTTGTAAACAAAGACTGTACCGCTGAGTGCATCCTCGGAGGAATACTGCATTGCAAGCATCTTATCCTTATCAAAGCTGCCGAAATCAAGGGGGAAATAATTCCCTGTCATCAGTTCTTTCTGCTCATGGTGATAATCGAAATCAGGATGTGTATGTGCATAGAAATCCATAAGCATAAGAGGCATTATTGCAGACCTTGATGAATACTCACTCGTCATATTGTGTGCCGTGCCTGACAAGGGAAGCCAGAATGAAATACCGTAGGTGTGCGACTGAGTTGCCTCAAACAGGTCATAATGAACATCACAGTTATAGTCGCTTCTCCAGAAGGGAATACTGCGGAAGGTCATTTCAAGGTCAAGACGCTTACCGCCCGAAGCACAGTTGTCAATTATAAGTCCGTCAATGTTTTCAGTAAGGTAATCAAGGAAGCGGTAAAGATTGGTCACATAATGATTTTCACAGATACCTGTTCTGCCGTCATAGTATTCGGCATCAGCCTTTTCCCAGTATTCAAGGGGAGAAAAGTTGAAGTCCTGACGGTAGATTGTGACACCGTTTTCCCTGAGTGAATTGCAGATATATTCACAGTAATAGTTGAATGCATCCTCATTTGCAAGGTTCCACATGCTGTTATCGTCACCGGTGTTTATAAGCCACTGCTCATTTTCTGAGCCTTTTTTATGAAAAACCGTATCGGTATAAACTCTTTCAGGCTCATACCAGAGCACATGGCCGAGCCCCTTATTCTTTGCGTATGTTGAAAGCTCGATAATTCCGTTATCGTATCTTGAAGCGTCAACTGTCCAGTTGCCTACACCGTCATACCAGCCCTCATTGTAGCTGTACCAACCTGCATCCATCCAGAATGCATCGGTATGCTCAAAAACATCATCTTCAAAACCGTCAAGGATCTCAATAATTTCATCCGATGTTCTTGTGGACATAGGACCTGCAATTTCCATTACAAGATACTGATTCTTTGTCACATTTTCGGGATATACACAATCCATTATCCAGCTTCGGAAAAGATTGAAGCCCTTAAGAGGATTATCATTATCATAGAAGCTTAATGAAACAAGAGGTGAACGAATCTCTTCACCCGGAAGAAGATACGCCTCAAGATGCTCTTGCCTTACGGTGATATCAGTCTCACCCTTTGACTGAGAAAGAGAAGCCTGCCATTGACCCGTCCAACCTATACCGAGAATCACACCGTAATTTTCACCGCTGATGTTGAAATAAGGAAGATAAGCCTCGGTAGGCTTGCCGTCAACACCTGAAAACGTCTTTTTTATTGAAGTCAGATTTTTCTTTATAAGTGAAAAATCACTTGCCGCAGTATCACTGCCCATTGAATAGTAAAGCTGAGCCTTGCCTGTTGATAATGATGAATCAAAGGCGTAGAAATCGCTGATAACACCTGAGTTTACCGTTCCTGTGTTTTTGATGTAAACAGTCCACATAGCAGTTGCGTTTTCTTCGAAAACAGTAGCCTCAACCGTCACCTCAAGCCCCTTGTCCTTATTGGTCAGAATAAGCTTTTCGGTCATACCGCCGTCTTTTTCTTCATCGGAGCTTTCATATTTTTTATCCCACTCGGAAGGCTCGAAGTCCTCGCCGTCAACCTTGAAGGTAAAGGGATATACACCGCCCTCGGAAAGGAAATTATCATCAAACCACTCACGGCAAAGCTCTTTATCTTCAGCCGTAAGCTTCATTTCCTCTGCACTTACGGTGTCAAACTGTAAATTCTGTTTATATTCAAGTGCTTTTATATTATCCTCATTCAGAATATATAAGCCCCCGCAGGAAACAGTAAAATAAACAATTCCAAGAATGATATTAAGTGCCTTGTACTTATTTTTTGCCCTTAAAATAAAGGTCACAAGAAGCGTGACAGCCGAAACCGCAAAGGCTACCGTAAAGGCTTTTATCACAACAGGCTCGTTGTCCTTGCCAAGGGGATTGATATTTGCGTTTATTCCCCAAATAAGTCCGTGAAACAAGCCGTTACCTGCAAGAAAAGCAAGTAATTTCGGAATCCGACCCGATTTTTTAAATACAGCTTCAACAAAAAGAAGCAAAAACCAACCGAGAGCAATTCCTGCAAGCCCCGTATACAGATGCACATCAGGTGCACTGTCTGTTCCGTAAAATATGTACCACAGTGAATAAGCGGCATAGCAAAGAAGCCCTGACAGCACCGTGGTAACAATGCTTTCAATAATAACCTTGTTTCTGATTTTTTTCATAATTCATCACCACTGTAATTCTGATATATCAATTATAATATATCTGAAGGCTGTCTGCAAGAAGAAAACTGCTTCGCCGAGACTCAGGCGACCGTTTTCGGACAGTCCATCGACCAGGAAAGCTTGCTTTCCGTTCGGAGGGACATATAATCTTTTTTTGCTTTATAGGAAGCAATTTCCTATAAAGCAAAAAACCACCCGTGCAGGTGGTTTTTTTGTAAAAGCTTGCTTTATGATAAAATTTCAGGCTTGAATATTGCCACATTGAGTGATGTGTGAAGCACTCCGCCGCCGAGGTCACTGAAATTCTTAACTGTTATTTCCTTGGGAGCCACAACAGGGTATGCTGCATCATATGATGAAACAAGGTGCTTTGAATTCACCACATTGAAAAGGTAATTCACTGCCGCAGTGTGCATAAAAAAGCCGTCGATTTCTATATTCTGAGGAAGATAGCAGGTATAACCGAAATCGTGATCCTCTGTATTTTCCGCATTGATGATGTTATTATTAACATCTGTAGGATAGAATTCACAGTTACGGATAATAAGCTCACCGTTCCAGGTTGAGCCGTAATCTCCGCGAAGATCAACGAAGCTGTTTGATAAAACAGTTGTATTCTCAATAAGTGCAGTACCGCTGCCGATAAGCTTTATACCGTGATGACCGAGAACGGAGTTTCTGATAGTTGCATTAAGAACACCCTGATGTGCGTCAAAGCGTGAAAGTGCACACCCGTCATAAACAAGGTTTTTGCAATAATTAGTACCTGCAATTCCCCAATAATCGCCGTCGGTTATATCGTTTGTCTGATTGCAATTAATAAAGCTTGCGTTAACTGCCATTGTACCGCCGATATCGTAAGTGCCCATTGATACGGATGAGCCTGCAGAACCTGTCGTGCTATATTTTTTATGACCTGTAAATGTGCAGTTCTTTACTGTTACATCAGCACAATATGAAATACTGCAGAAAGCAGAATAGGGAGCACCCGTTTCGCCCTCGTTTACAATATCGTGATAAAGTCCGTCAATAACGGTATTCGAGCGTCTTACCAAAATACCTCTTGTATAATAGGTATATTCGGAAGGAGCATTGTTGGCAATTGTTGTAAACCGACCTCCCTTAATTGTCAGAGTTTCGGTATCTATAGGATAAGCAGTAGCCGAGGTGATTGCATCAAAGTCCCAGATAAGAGGAGTATCGGGTGAAATATTTCCGTTTTCGTCAACAAGTATAACATCTGTCTGACTGCTGCCGGAATTCTGATTTGCCCCCTTACGGATATATCTCTTTACATTGGAATCGGTAAGCACAACAAGGCTTTTGCCGGGGAGTGTTGTGCCGATATTTGTTGCATCAATTTTAAGAGGAGCAACCTTGTCGGTTATGGAAAATGAGCTCTCAGATGGAGCAACATTAAATATCCATGCACTTCTGTTTTCAACATTTGTATCATCAATTATAAAGCGTGCCGTTGACCAGTCGGTATCGGTCTTGATGTAAGCGGTTTTATTTGCACCGCTGATGTAATATATTGCAGTTTCACTTGCAAAAACAGCGAGGTCATTTTCGTTTGCATATTCATGGGTTTTAACAATAGCTTCAAAGTCATCTGCATTACCGTCGCCCACAGCACCGAACTGCTCATAGGTTATGTAATCCGAGAAGGTTTTGTTATATTCATATCCGTCCTTGAAGTCAAAAGTACCTTCGGCATTCAGAAGAACTTCATCGGAAAAAGCGGCAATACCTCTTGAAATTCCGACCTTTGAGCTGCCTGTGATATAAACATTACCGTTTTCAACTGAAAGCTTGAAGCTGTCCGTATCATTCAAAGCTTCGTTAATTACAAAGGCATTTTCTGCAGCATTTTCGGTTACTGCAAGCTTTTTACCGCAAGCCTCATAAAGCTCATCCTGAAGAGTTTCGGCGGCAAGGGAGTACAAAGTGCCCTCTTCGCTGTCGGGAGTAACAACAAAGTATTCATCAACAGACACACCGTTTACAGTTATGTCACTCAAGTGTCTTACAATATACGGACTTTCATAGCAGCCCTGTGAAATCTCGTATTTCAGTACTGTTTCGGAGAAATACTTAGAAAGCGGAGCAGGAAGCATAGAAAGAATACACATAAACACCGCGATTATCTGTGAACACATTTTTCATCACCCTTAAAAATTTTTAAAAAAATTTATTATACCTTCATTATATCTGTCGCATCCATATTTTGCAAGAGTAATAATTAATTGATTGTTATAGCATTGGTGTTTGATATTTTTCGTGTAACTCATAAATTGTTACGCTAAACTCACACCATACCTTCAGCTTGTACGGTAAAGCTCTGATGAGAAAAATCGGAATTACTTATTTTTTTTCTTGGGTGCCGGAAGGTCATCATACACAGCATTAAAAAGCTCTGCCAAAAACTCTCTGTTATCAACATCGTCAACAAGCAGCATTTCTTTCGCTCCGTCATAAGGCAATTCAAAAGTCGCATCCGCTACAAGTGAAACAGCAGACTTAACGGGCTTTACAAGCAATCTGTCATCGTATATACCGCCAATAATTTTTCCGCGATAACAGATGATGTACTCACCCATCATTGCTCTATATGTTATTTCTTCCAATTCAGAGAGCTGTTCCGATATAAAATCTAAGTATTCTTTACTTGAAGCCATATTCCACCTCGTAAAATTCTTAGTTCCGAGATAATTATATCACATATTAATACAAAATATCTACAGTTGTAATTACAAACAGACTTCTGCTCGGACACTTTTGTTCAGATTTGGAAGTGTGTTCGGCTTACAGCTCTGTTTTTGTTAATTTAACATAATCGGACGGTGTCATATTATAATAGCGTTTAAATAAAGTGACAAAATATGCTTGTGAAGAAAAACCGGCTTCAATACAAATTTCTTTTGATGACATTCCGTTTATCAATAAGATTTTTGCTTTTTCAAGCTTTTGTCTTACAATATAAGAACTGAGTTTTTCTCCGATTTCTCTTTTGAAAATCTGTGATAAATAATCCGGAGAAATTCCGCAATATTTTGCAACAGCGGAAACACTTATTTTTTCTGAAATATTTTCGTTTATGTATTTTATGCAGTTTCTTATGTGCGGAGAAAATTCGGGTTGCTTCTTATTCTTTTTTACATCCTGAGTCAGCTTTACAATTTCAATACCTAAGCACATAAATATTTTGTTTTTATCTGTAAGCTTATCAATGGTTTTTATTACTCTGTCTGAAAACTCATAGGCTTTGTTTTCATTAAGACCGCCCTGAATAGCATATCGGGTAGCAAGAGTAATTGCACTGACAGCCATATATTTATGCTGCATCAAATCATCATCGGACATTCTTCCCATAACAATAAGAGAATCCAGATTTTTTAGTTGTGCCGCAAGTGATTCAATATCGCCCTGCTGAACACAAGAAAACAATCGAATTTCTGCACTGTATGGAGTATGTCTTTCATCAATGGTGTTTATATTCTCAATTGTCTTAACGGTTACAAGCTCGCCTATGTTCATCAAATCACATCTTTTCTTTTATCTTTTTCATCTCTTTTTTAAGTCTTGTATTATTCAGGTCTTCCCATAACGACATAATAAGACCTCCCTTGAGCCTCATTGCTGCTTCATGCATAGAAGCATAATAGGAAACCCTGAAATCCGCATATTCGGACAAGTTGCATTTTTCTTTATATGTTTTATATAATCCGTATGCATCGCCCCACATATTACGAAGCTGAAACAAATCATATTCTCTGTCTGCCCAAATACTACCGCAAGGGTCAATGAAAGCCGTAAGCCTCAAAGTTTTGGGTTCAGCCATTATGTTCATTATATTAAGATCGCCGTGAATAAGCGCAGGTGCAGTATTTTCTTCAGGCAGTCTGTTAAAAATTTCTGTTGCTTCATAAAGGAGCTGCAGCTTTTTCTTGCTGAACTTTCCGTTTTCGGATAACTCGCTTAAGGCTTTTAGCCACGGCTCTTGCTTTTCTTTTTTATAGTATTCATACCAACTGTCATAAGAAGGGTCAGACAATGAACCGAATTTATTGTTTGTAACACTGTGCCATTCAAGCATACCTGAAATAACATCATCAGCGAATTTCTGTTTCTGCTCTTTGTTTTTAAACAAGAACATCGGATTTAATACATTCTGTCCCTCAACAAAAGTCATAGCCAAAATTGCAGTCTGTTCATCCTCATAAGTAAAAAGAACATCAGGCATTTTAACGCTTGTATTTTCGGATAAGAGCCCGAGCTGTTCGGCTTCTTCATATTGAGAGCCTTGCAGTCTGTAGGCTTTCAAAGCAATTATTTCACCGTCAGAAAGACGGGCTTTATAAACTCTGCCGAAACTGCCTCCGCCGATGAACTTTAAATTCTCCGTTTTCTTGTTAAGCTTTTCAAAAACAATATCCGACAAAATGGGCAATAAATGTTTGTCACTATTATCAAGAATTTTCATTTTTATCCACTATCCTTTCCTTTACAAGCCGGTATGCTGTTTTACTTTCGGAAATTTTTCAAAGCTACCGAACAACGGTGAAATATATGGATCTGTTCTGTCAACATTCAGAACATATTTTGATATCCTTCTGAGCAAATGAAGATTATCTTCTGTTTTCTTGTGTTTTGCAATTCCGTAAAACGGGTCTGTATATGCGTTTGTGATTCTTGACTCTCCGCTTGATGTTGCATCTGCCCATAAAGAAAAGCAAACAATGTGACCGGGTAAGGGATAGCTGTTATCTCTGAGCCATAAAGAAGCAGTCACCGCTAATGTTGCCCCCGCACTGTCACCAATAACTACAATATCAGAATTATTTATTCCCCCATCCTTCTGTTTTAAATCTTATCATAAGATTTTTGGGAATTCAACAAATATGAGTTTTTCATATCTGCAAATCGAAACAATCAAGGAAAAATGAAAAAGACCGATAATCTGAATCAAAGAATATCGGTCTGTAATATGAAATTTTATTAAACTGTCGTAGGTTATGGCTCAAAGCATACAGCAAAAAAATCCAACAAGCAGAAATGCTCATATTAAAGATTTTCAAGAATATGTCTGCCATTACACCTCTCTTTTCCTGTGTCGGTCAATCATTTTCTGCACTTCATCGATTTCCTTTTCTGATATTTTATGATGCTTTGTAAATACCTGCAATCAATGTATAAATACCTGCAGCCAAAATATCAAAGCCTTGTTCAATTCTCTGTCGGCTGTTTGGCAGCCGTTCTTCCTCCGAAAGGCTCCGCCACATCTGATTTTATTTACCGTATTCAACCGAGGGAAATGTTTCGTACATCTATATCCTTTTATTTATTTCCCCTGCATATTCAAGCAGATCGTCAGAATTTTGATTGTGTTCATCGGTCATTAACGGATAGAACTCGATCTTCATAGACATATAGCTTATATAGCGTAATCTCTTCAAGCGCAATGAGCGAGTTTCAAAAACGGCGATATCTACGGCTTCCCACAGAAGCACCCATGCCACAATATCGATGACCTCTGACCAGATAATACTGTCTCTGCGGTATTCGAGAAAAATAGCAGCCGCAAGAACCAATATTCCAGCCCACATTAAAATCAAAACAATAAAGCTGTTTCGTTTTAGTTCTTTTTCGTTAGCCAGATATTTTTCCGCATAATACCCTTTAATTGCACTCCTATACATTACCTTTTCCTGCTCGTCAATACAATTCCCGTAAATTCTTAAGGTCAGTTCCTCGTCGGAACGAATTGCTTGCGTATTGTTTTCAATGAAATCGGCTACCTCTGTGCTGATAACAGGGGTCTGCCC
>CAYTRD010000068.1:0-11148 GCA_964440255.1 uncultured Ruminococcus sp.
CTGAAACCCGAATGGGTTCAGGTAAAGGTTCACCTGAATATTGGGTAGCAGTAGTTAAGCCCGGCAGAGTTATGTTTGAAATCGCCGGTGTTGACGAAGTGGTAGCAAGAGAAGCTATGCGTCTTGCTGCAAACAAACTTCCCATTAAGTGTAAGTTTGTAACTAAAGAAGAACAGGGTGGTGAGTCATAATGAAAGCCAGTGAAATCAGAAAGATGTCCGCTGAACAGTTGGATGCTAAACTCCTTGAGCTCAAGGATGAACTTTTTAAGCTGCGCTTCCAGCAGGCCATCAACCAGCTCGACAACCCCATGCGTATCAGCGCCGTTAAGAAAGACATCGCAAGAGTACTCACAGTACGCAGAGATGTTGAACTTCACGGTAAGGATGCTTAAGACAGGGAGGACGCAGTTATGGAAAGAAATTTAAGAAAGACCCGTGTCGGCATTGTAACAAGTGATAAGATGGATAAGACTGTCGTTGTTTCCGTTAAGGACAAGGTAAGACATCCTCTTTACAAGAAGATCGTGAATCACACAATCAAGCTTAAGGCTCACGACGAAAAGAACGAATGCGGCATCGGTGACCGTGTATTACTGATGGAAACCCGTCCTCTTTCCAAGGATAAGAGATGGCGTGTGGTTGAAATCATTGAAAAAGCAAAATAAGGAGGCACATTCATGATTCAGCAGCAGACTTTACTCAAAGTCGCCGATAATACCGGTGCTAAGGAGCTTATGTGCATCCGTGTACTTGGTGGTACAGGCAGAAAGTATGCCAATATCGGTGATGTTGTAGTTGCTTCTGTTAAGAAGGCTACACCCGGCGGCGTTGTTAAAAAGGGTGACGTTGTTAAGGCAGTTATCGTACGTTCCGCAAAGGGCGTAAGAAGAGAAGACGGCACTTACATCCGTTTTGACGAAAACGCAGCAGTTATTATTAAGGAAGATAAGAACCCCAGAGGTACTCGTATCTTTGGACCGGTAGCAAGAGAGCTTCGTGATAAGGATTATACAAAGATCCTCAGCCTCGCTCCCGAAGTACTTTAATAGGAGGAGCGTAAGATGAGTAAGAAAGTTCATGTTAAAACCGGTGATACAGTTATCGTTATCAACGGCAAGGACAGAGGCAAGACCGGTAAGGTTATGCAGGTTTCTCCTTCCGAAGGTAAGGTAATCGTTGAAGGTATCAACATCGTATCAAAGCATGTTAAGCCCAGAAAGATGGGCGAAGCAGGCGGCATCATCAAGGCTGAAAGTGCTCTTTACGCTGATAAGGTTCAGCTTGTTTGCCCCAAGTGCGGCAAGGCTGTAAGAGTAGGCCATGTAGTTAATGATGCAGGCAAAAAAGTTCGCGTTTGCAAAAAGTGCGGCGCACACATTGAGTAATTAAGGGAGGACAACAAAAATGGCAAGACTTAAGACAATGTACAATGCTGACGTTGCTCCCGCACTCATGAAGAAATTCAATTATAAGAGTGTTATGCAGATTCCCAAGATTGATAAAATAGTTATCAATGTTGGCTGCGGTGAAGCACGTGATAACCCCAAGGCAGTTGACGCTATCGTAGGCGATATCGGTAAGATCACCGGTCAGAAGCCCGTAGTTTGCCTTGCAAAGAAATCAGTCGCTAACTTTAAGCTTCGTGAGGGTATGCCCAACGGTGTTAAAGTTACTCTCAGAGGCGAGAGAATGTATGAGTTCCTTGACAGACTCTTCAACCTCGCTCTCCCCAGAGTTCGTGACTTCAGAGGCATCAACCCCAACTCCTTCGACGGCAGAGGAAACTACTCTCTCGGCGTTAAGGAACAGCTCATTTTCCCCGAAATTGAGTACGACAAGATCGACAAGGTTCGCGGTATGGATATTTGTATCGTTACTACCGCTGCAACTGATGAAGAAGCAAGAGAGCTCCTCACACTTATGGGCGCTCCCTTCGCAAAATAAGGAGGGGTAACAAATGGCAAAAACATCAATGAAAGTTAAGCAGGCTAGACCCGCTAAATATTCAACCAGAGCTTATAACAGATGCAAGATTTGCGGAAGACCCCACGCTTATTTGCGTAAGTACGGTGTATGCCGTATCTGCTTCAGAGAACTTGCACATGCCGGACAGATTCCCGGTGTTAAGAAAGCTAGCTGGTAATTAGAGCTTAAAGCAAAAGGAGGTTTACGGTATGCAGATTACCGATCCCATCGCTGATATGCTTACAAGAATAAGAAACGCTAATTCTGCTAAGCATGACACAGTTTCTGTTCCTGCTTCTAACATGAAGAAGGCTATAGCTCAGATTCTTGTGGACGAGGGTTATATAAAGAGTTTCAAGGTAATTGAGGACGGCAAGCAGGGTGTTATTGAAATCGCTCTCAAGTACGGTCCCAACAAGAGCCAGGTTCTTCTTGGCTTACGCAGAGTTTCAAAGCCCGGTCTGCGTATATACACAGATTGCGAGAATATGCCTAAGGTTATGAAAGGCCTCGGCATTGCAATTCTCTCTACTTCCAAGGGCATTATGACAGATAAGGATGCACGCAAAGCTAATGTAGGCGGCGAAGTCCTTGCATTTATTTGGTAAGGAGGAACATAAGGGATGTCACGTATAGGCAGATTACCCATCACTGTTCCGGCCGGTGTTGACGTTAAGGTAGACGGCAACAATGTAACCGTAAAAGGTGCAAAAGGCACACTTACCGGAACATTCAACAGCAATATGACAATCACTCTTGACGGCGGCGTTGTTACAGTTACTCGTCCCGATGACAAGAAAGAGAACAGATCTCTTCACGGTCTTACAAGAACACTTATTGCTAACATGATTGAAGGCGTATCAAACGGCTTCAAGAAGGAACTTGAAATCGTTGGTATCGGTTACCGTTGTGCTCTTCAGGGCAAGGATCTCGTTCTCAATGTTGGTTACTCACACCAGGTTGTAATGACTCCTCCCGAAGGTGTTACAGTTGAGGTTCCCGGCCCCAACAAAATCATAGTAAACGGTTACGACAAGCAGAAGGTCGGACAGTTTGCAGCAGAGGTCAGAGGCGTTCGTCCTCCCGAACCCTACAAGGGCAAGGGCATCAAGTATGTTGATGAAGTTGTTCGCCGTAAAGAAGGTAAAGCCGGTAAGGGCGGCAAATAATAACAGGAGGATACTTTTATGGTTAACAGACCTAACACAGCAAAGGCAAGACAGGCTCGTCATAAGAGAGTTCGTGGCAAGATCCACGGCACTGCCGAGTGTCCTCGCCTCAATGTTTTCCGCTCACTCAAGCATATCTATGCTCAGCTTATTGATGACGATAAGGGTGTAACACTCGTAAGTGCTTCAACTGCTGAAAAGGATTTCAACGAGTACGGCGGAAACGTAGAAGCCGCAAAGAAAGTCGGCTTAGCATTAGCTCAGAGAGCTGCGGAAAAGAATATTGATGTTTGCGTATTCGACCGTGGCGGTTACATTTATCACGGCCGTGTCCAGGGCTTGGCCGAAGGCGCCCGTGAGGGTGGCCTCAAGTTCTAATGAAGGAGGAATGACTTTTGGCTAAGTTTGAAGCACAGAAAGAAAACGAGCTCCAGGAGAGAGTTGTTGCTATTAACCGTGTATCAAAGACAGTTAAGGGTGGTCGTATCTACAAGTTCGCTGCTCTCGTAGTTGTCGGTGACGGTAACGGCACAATCGGCTTCGGTCTCGGTAAGTCCGGTGAAGTTCCGGATGCTATCCGCAAGGGTATTGAAGACGCTAAAAAGAACCTTATGAAGGTTTCTCTCAGAGGCACTACTATTCCTCATGAGATTATCGGTAAGTTCGGTGCAGGTGTAGTTCTTCTTAAGCCTGCAGCACCCGGTACCGGTGTTATCGCCGGCGGTCCCGTTCGTGCCGTTGTTGAAACTGTTGGTATCAAGGATATCAGAACAAAGGCTCTTCGTTCAAACAATCCCTGCAACGTAGTAAGAGCAACACTTAACGGACTTTCCCTTCTTCGTAATGCTGATGAAGTTGCAGCTGTAAGAGGAAAGACAGTTAAGGAAATATTAGGATAAGGAGTGAAGTACTAATGGCAGAAATCAAGGTTAAGCTCGTAAAGAGCCTTATCGGTTGCAAGAAAGACCAGATTGCCACAGCACAGTCACTCGGTCTTCGTAAAATTGGTGACGTTTCGGTTCAGCCCGACAACGCTCAGACCAAAGGTAAGGTAAACAAAATCGGTTTCCTTCTCGAAGTTACTGAAGCTTAAGAGCAGAAAGGATGCTTAAATTATGAAAATTCACGAGTTATCGCCTGCTCCCGGTTCAAACAAATCGGTTAAGCGTATAGGCAGAGGACCTGCTTCCGGTCAGGGTAAGACAGCCGGTAAGGGTCACAAGGGTCAGAAGGCAAGAGCCGGCCGTGGTATGAATCCCGGTTTTGAAGGCGGTCAGATGCCCTTACAGAGAAGACTCCCCAAGAGAGGCTTCAACAACATCTTCGCAAAGGAAATTGCTATTGTTAATGTAGCAGCACTTGATGCAGCTTTCGAAGACGGTGCAGTTATTGATTCTGCAGCGCTCATCGAAAAGGGCCTTGTCAAGAAAGAGCTTGACGGCATCAAGATCCTTGCACACGGTGAGCTTACAAAGAAGTTCACAGTTAAGGCACACGCCTTTTCCGCAGAAGCTAAAGCAAAGATTGAAGCAGCAGGCGGCACAGCTGAAGTTATTGAATAATAACAACTGTTTCAGATTTTACTTTTAACGGAAAAGGAAGGAGCGTGTATCTCAATGATTAAAACAATGGTCAATGCATGGAAGATTGCTGACCTGCGTAAAAAGATTCTTTACACAGTGTTCATTCTCTTCCTGTTCAGATTAGGTTGTGCTATACCTGTTCCTTTCATTAACATTGTTAGTGAAAACGGACTTGTTGGCGACAACACCGGCACATTCCTCAACTATCTTTCAATGATGACCGGTGAAGCATTCAACTATGGTCGTGTTTTTGCATTAGGTATTACACCGTACATTAACTCCTCCATTATACTTCAGCTTTTAGCTGTTGCTATTCCGGCACTTGAAAAGCTTTCCCATGATGAGGAAGGCCGTAAAAAGATGGCTGCAATCACTCGTTATGTAACAATAGGTCTTGCAATCCTTCAGGGTATTGCATACTATGTTTATATTTGGAGTCAGGGTATGCTTACTCCCGATGCAAGCGGCAGTGCTTACACAGGCTTCGGAGCATTCTTCCAGGGTCTTGTTGTAGTATCTGTTCTCACAGCAGGCTCAGCTCTTGTTATGTGGCTCGGTGAGCAGATCAACGAAAAGGGTATCGGTAACGGTATTTCTCTTATCCTTTTTGCAGGTATCGTATCTCGTGTTCCCGCTATAATTTATCAGATGGTTATGGCAGTATGGGGAACAGGTAAATGGTATTATCTTATCGCTCCTTTAGCACTTATAAGCCTTCTTGCTATGATTGTTTATATCTGCTTTATGGACGGTGCTGAACGCAAAATTCCCGTTCAGTACGCAAAGAAAGTTGTAGGTCGTAAGATGTACGGCGGACAGAGCTCGAATATTCCGATCAAGGTTAATATGTCAGGTGTTCTTCCCGTTATCTTCGCAAGCTCAATTCTCTCCCTTCCGCCCACGATTGAAATGTTCGTTGAAAGCAAGCTTTCAGACGATTCTTTCTGGCACACCTTCTTCGGATGGTTCAAAGCAGACCATTGGGTTTACGGTATAATCTACTTCTTACTTATAATCTTCTTTGCATATTTCTATTCATCAATTCAGTATAATCCCGTTGATATGGCCAATAACCTTGCTAAGAACTCCGGTATGATTCCCGGTATCCGTTCAGGCAGACCTACAGCAGAATATATTGCTAAGGTTATCAGCAAGATGGTTCTTCTCGGTGCACTTATGCTGAGTGTGTGCGCACTTTTCCCCATCATCTTCTCTCAGATCACAACAGCCGTAGGCTACGGTGCAATTGATGTTTCAATCGGTGGTACATCAATCATAATTCTTGTTGGTGTTGCTCTTGAAACAGTTGCACAGATCGAAAGCCAGATGATGATGCGTCACTACAAGGGCTTCCTTGATTAATAAGGAGGACAACCCGATGAATATAATTTTTCTCGGTGCCCCCGGTGCAGGTAAAGGTACACAGGCGGAAATAGTAAGCGAAAAGCTTGCTATTCCCACCGTATCTACCGGTAATATAATCCGTGCTGCACTTAAAAACGGCACGCCTATGGGTCTTAAGGCAAAAGAGTTTATCGAATCAGGTAAGCTTGTTCCCGATGAAGTCGTAATCGGTATTATTAAAGACAGACTTCAGGAGGAGGACTGTAAAAACGGTTTTATCCTCGACGGTTTTCCCAGAACTATTCCTCAGGCAGAAGCACTTGATACAATGGGTATCATTATTGACAAGGTAATCGACATTGAAGTAGCTGATGAAAAGATTGCTGCAAGAATGTCCGGAAGAAGAGTATGCAAGGCTTGCGGAAATTCTTATCACCTTGAATATAAGAAGCCTCAGAATGACGGTGTATGTGATGCTTGCGGCGGAGAACTCATCCAGAGAAAGGATGACGCCCCCGAAACAGTTCTTGAGCGTCTTAATATATATCATCAGGAAACAGAACCCCTTAAGGAATATTATGAAAAGCAGGGTAAGCTTTTCATTGTAGAGGGTCAGGAAGAAGTCAGTGATACAACTGCACTTACCCTCAAAGCAGTGGAGGAATAAGCATGATAGTGCTGAAAACACGCCGAGAGATCGAGCTTATGCGTGAGGCAGGAAGAATTTCTGCCGAGGCACTGAAGCTTGCAGGAGAAGCTGTACAACCCGGTATTACTACCGCTGAAATAGATAAGATAGCTCACGACTATATAATAAGTCAGGGTGCAAAGCCTAACTTTCTTAACTATAACGGTTTTCCTGCAACTGCATGCATATCCGTAAATCAAGAAGTTATTCATGGAATACCCGATAATAAGCACATTATTCGTGAAGGAGATATCGTAAGTATCGACCTTGGAGCTGTTATAAACGGTTTCCACGGAGATAACGCAGCGACATTTCCGTGCGGAAAAATCTCCCCGGCTGCAAAGCGGCTGTGCGATACAACTGAGGAAGCTCTTTATATAGGACTTTCAAAGTGTGTAGCAGGAAACAGACTGGGTGATGTCGGTTTCGCGATTCAGGAGCATTGTGTGAAAAGGGGCTACGGCGTTGTCCGTGATTTCACGGGACACGGCATAGGAACCCATCTCCATGAAGACCCTTCGGTTCCGAATTACGGCAAACCCGGAAAAGGAGCAAGACTCCTTCCCGGCATGACTGTTGCCATTGAACCGATGATTAATGAAGGAACTCAGGATGTAAAAATTCTCAAAAACAATTGGACCGTTGTAACGGCAGACGGAAAGCTTTCAGCTCATTTCGAACATACCGTTGCGATAACAGACGGTGAGTGTATAATACTTACCAAGTGTTGAGAGGTGCAGAATGTTTTTTCGAGGACAGGTAATTAAATCAGAGGCAGGACGCGATAAAGGCTACTTAATGACAGTAACCGCTTCTGATGAAAGGTTTGTTTATGTGTGTGACGGAAAGGAAAGACGCCTGGCAAGTCCAAAGCGTAAGAACCCGAAGCACATTACATTAACAGAGTTTTCGTTAACGGAAGAGAATATGTCTTCCGACAGAAGTATAAGAAAAGCACTTGCCGAAATAGAGTCCCACAATGAATAACGGAGGTAAAAGTTATGTCAAAGCAGGATAATATCGAAATCGAAGGTACCGTTGTAGAAGCTCTTCCCAATGCAGCATTTAAGGTAGAGCTCCAGAACGGAAAAGTGATCTTAGCCCATATCTCAGGAAAGCTTCGTATGAATTATATAAGAATTCTTCCCGGAGATAAGGTTACAGTTGAACTTTCACCCTATGATCTTACAAAAGGACGCATAACATGGCGTTCTAAATAAAATTCCCGGACCCGACATAAGTCGGAAAAGGCAAATAATATTAGGAGGTAAACAATATGAAAGTCAGACCTTCTGTAAAGAAAATTTGCGAGAAGTGCAAAATCATCAAGCGCAAGGGAAAAGTAATGGTTATTTGTGAAAATCCCAAGCACAAGCAGCGTCAGGGCTAAGCCTTGACAACAACCTATTAATGGAGGTGTAACTGACAAATGGCGCGTATATCTGGTGTAGACCTTCCCAGAGAGAAGAGAGTTGAAATCGCTCTTACTTATATCTATGGTATCGGTCAGAAAACTGCAAGCGACATTATCAAGGCAACTGGTGTTGATCCTGACATCAGAGTTAAGGATTTAACAGAAGACGATGTTTCAAAGCTTCGTGAGTATATCGACCACAATGTTAAGGTTGAAGGTGATCTCAGAAGAGAAACAGCATTCGATATTAAGAGACTTATAGAAATCGGCAGTTATCGCGGTCTCCGTCACCGCAAGGGACTTCCTGTAAGAGGTCAGCGTTCAAAGACAAACGCTCGTACACGTAAGGGTCCCAAGAAGACAATTGCTAATAAGAAGAAATAAGGAGGAGTATCAGTATGGCTAAGGCTGTAGCAAAAAAAGGCGCAACACGTAAACGCCGTGAGCGTAAGAATATTGACCGTGGCGCAGTGCATATTCAGTCCACATTCAATAACACAATCGTTACTATTTCTGATACTCAGGGCAATACCGTTTCATGGGCATCAGCCGGTGAAATGGGCTTCAGAGGATCAAGAAAGTCCACTCCCTTTGCAGCACAGACAGCTGCTGAAACAGCTGCTAAGATTGCAATGGAACATGGTATGAAGACCGTTGAGGTTTATGTTAAGGGCCCCGGACAGGGCAGAGAAGCAGCAATCCGTGCTCTTCAGACTGCAGGTCTTGAAGTTACAATGATTAAGGATGTAACTCCCATTCCTCACAACGGCTGCCGTCCTCCCAAGAGAAGACGTGTATAAAAGATTTCAGGAGGTGTCATAAACTATGGCAAGATATACCGGTGCGGTATGTAAGCTTTGCCGCCGCGAAGGCAAGAAGCTCTTCTTAAAGGGCGAAAGATGCTACACAGGCAAGTGTGCAATAGACCGCCGCAACTATGCTCCCGGTCAGCACGGTCAGGGTCGTAAAAAGGCTTCTGAATATGGATCACAGCTTCGTGCAAAGCAGACCGCAAGAAGATATTATGGTATAAACGAAGTTCAGTTCAGCAAATATTTTGAAATGGCAGAGAAGCAGACAGGTATGACAGGTGAAAACCTTCTTCGTATCTGCGAAAGCCGTCTTGATAACATTGTTTATCTTTTAGGTTGGGCTTCATCACGTGCAGAAGCAAGACAGCTTGTAACTCACGGCCACTTTACAGTAAACGGCAAAAAGGTTGATATTCCTTCTTACCTTTGCAAAGCAGGCGAAGTTCTTTCTATAAAGAATGCAAGTCTTGACAGCGAAAAATTCAAGACTGTTCTCGAAGCTAATGCATCAAGACCTGTTCCTCAGTGGCTTGAAGCTGCTGCTGAAACACACACAGCAAAGATCGTAGCTCTTCCCGAAAGAGATCAGATTTTTGTTCCTGTTGAAGAACACTTAATCGTTGAATTTTATTCAAAATAATTGTTCTTTTTGGTGTTTGTTATTTATATATTTTCAGCACAGAATAATAGCTATTCTGTAATTACAAGGAGGGTTTTTGAATGATAGGCATGGAAAAGCCCAGCATTACAACTTATGATTTAAGTGAAAACGGCTCATACGCTAAGTTTGAATTCGCACCCCTTGAGAGAGGTTATGCTACCACGATTGGTAACAGCTTACGCCGTGTTCTTTTATCATCGCTTACCGGTTATGCTCTCACATCTGTTAAAATTAACAATGTGCTTCATGAGTTTTCAACTATTCCCGGTGTTAAAGAAGACGTAACAGAAATCGTTCTTAACTTAAAGGGCGTTCTTCTCAAGATTTACGGTGACAGCGCTAAGGAATTAACTATTGATGTCAGCAACGCAACAGAAATCACCGCAGGTGATATTCAGTGCGATTCAGAGGTTGAAATTCTTAATCCCGAATGGCATATCGCAACAATAAGCCCCGATGCTCATGTGAGAATGGAGCTTACAGCAGATATCGGCAGAGGATATGTTTCAGCTGATGAGAACAAAAAGCTTCTGGGTAACCCCGCTATCGGTGTTATTCCTATTGACTCAATATATACTCCCGTTGTCAAGGTCAACTACACAGTTGATAACACCCGTGTTGATGACAAAACTGACTATGACAAGTTAACACTTGAAGTTTGGACAGACGGAACACTTACCGCTAAGGATGCAGTTTCGTTTGCTGCCAAGATTCTCAACGAACATCTCAATCTCTTTGTTGACCTTTCAGAAGAAGCAAGCAATGTTGAGGTTATGGTCGTTAAGGATACCGATTCTAATAAGCAGACATTAGAGATGACCGTTGAGGAGCTTGACCTTTCCGTTCGCTCATTCAATTGTCTCAAGAGAGCGAATATTCATAAGATCGGCGATTTGATCGAAAAGACAGAAGAGGATATGATGAAAGTCAGAAACCTCGGTAAGAAGTCTCTCGATGAGGTTATAGCTAAACTCGCACAGTTCGGCTTATCTCTTCGCCAGGAGGATGAATAATCCTTTCATAATCTTGACCTATAAAGGTATTAAGGAGTGATTTTAAATGCCCGGAACCAGAAAGCTCGGCAGACCTACTGATCATCGTAGAGCTATGATGAGAGCTATGGTAACTTACCTTTTGGAAAATGGCAAAATTGAAACCACCGTTACAAGAGCTAAGGAAGTTCGTGCTATTACCGAGAAAATGATAACTCTCGCTAAGGTAAACTCCCTTCATAATAAAAGACAGGCAATGGCTTACATCACAAAGGAAGACGTTGTTAAGAAGCTCTTCGACGAAGTTGCACCTAAGTATGCAGACGTAAAGGGTGGTTATTGCCGCATCATCAAGACAGGTCCCCGTCGTGGCGACGCTGCTGAGATGTGCATTATCGAACTCATCTGAGTCCGTACCCAAAAGCAAAGTATATAAAAATGACGGAGCACCGAAAGGTGTTCCGTTTTTTATTATATAGGAAATTGCTCGCATTGTGAGCAATTTAGCTTATAACAAG
>CAYTRD010000069.1:0-11021 GCA_964440255.1 uncultured Ruminococcus sp.
CTTCAACAACAGCAAATCTTCTGACCTTCATATTTTCACGAAGAGCAAGGAAAACCTCCTGAACCTCTTCATCAACAGTCTTGTCAGAATCTACTGCCTTTGTAGCAAGAAGAGCCTCAACATCAGCGGGCTTTGCTGCAAGAACTGTCTTTGCAACCTTAGCGGAAAGCTCTACAAAGGGAGCACCCTTTGCAACGAAGTCTGTTTCGCAGTTAAGCTCAACAAGAGCAGCTGCTTTATCGTCTGAACAAGTAGCTACAATGCCTTCTGCTGCAACACGGCTTGCCTTCTTAGCAGCGGAAGCAAGACCCTTTTCTCTGAGAATATCAATAGCCTTGTCGATATCACCGTCTGTTTCAACAAGAGCCTTCTTACAATCCATCATACCAACGCCAGTCTTCTCACGAAGAGCCTGAACGTCTTTTGCTGTAAATGCCATATTAATTTCCTCCTGATTAGGTTATTTTATCGAAATAAAGCCCGCACAATGTACGGGCTATTAAAATTATTCTGCGAATTCTGCTGTTTCTTCTGTTGCTTCTTCAGCCTCTTCGACGGCTGTTTCACCCTGACGGCCTGCGATAACTGCATCAGCCATTGCACCTGCAATAAGCTTTACGGCTCTGATAGCATCGTCGTTACCGGGGATAACATAGTCAACTTCGTCGGGATCGCAGTTTGTGTCTACGATAGCAACTATCGGTATACCGAGCTTCTTTGCTTCAAGAACAGCAATTCTTTCTTTTCTGGGGTCAACAATGAACATAGCAGCGGGCTGCTTCTTCATTTCTGTGATACCGCCCATGAACTTTTCGAGCTTTTCTCTTTCGAGCTTAAGCTTGATAACTTCCTTCTTGGGGAGAAGATCAAATGTGCCGTCTTCTTCCATCTTATTGAGCTGTTCAAGTCTCTTAATTCTTCTCTTGATTGTGCTGAAGTTTGTGAGCATACCGCCGAGCCATCTTGCATTTACGAAAGGCATATTGCAACGCTGTGCCTCTTCCTTGATGGAATCCATAGCCTGCTTCTTTGTGCCGACAAAGAGAATTTCTCCGCCGTCTGCAGCGATCTCATGAATGAAGTTATAAGCTTCTTCAAGCTTCTTAACTGTCTTCTGAAGGTCGATGATGTAAATTCCGTTTCTTTCTGTGAAGATATAGGGAGCCATTTTGGGGTTCCATCTTCTGGTCTGGTGACCGAAGTGCACACCTGCTTCAAGCAGCTGCTTCATTGATACTACTGACATATTTTTTTCCTCCTTTTGTTTAACCACCGCGAAAACTTATCTCATACGGAACAGAGGCTATGTCGAACCTCTGCACACCCGTTATGATATCTTCGCGTGCGTTTTGCTCGACAATTATATCACAGCCGTTTTTAAATTGCAATAGTAATTTTCACTTTTTATGTACAATTTTTTAATTATCCTTGAGTTTTATTGACAACAGGTACCGAATATAATATTATTATTTTGGAGGTGATGTATATGGGCGAATATATGGTATGGGTATGGCTTGCACTTTTAGTCCTTTTCATCATCACTGAAATTGCAACCGTACAACTTACAACCGTCTGGTTTGCGGGCGGTGCGCTTGTTTCAATGCTTCTTGCGGCATTCGGCGTAAAGAGTATTACCGTGCAGGTGCTTGTCTTCCTTGCCGTGTCAATTGTTCTTCTGATTGCCACAAGACCCCTTGTGAAAAAACACATAAACAAAAAGTCCCAGCCGACCAACGCTGACCGATGTATCGGAGCACAGGCAATAGTCACGGAAGAAATCAATAATCTTCTCGGCAGCGGTGCTGCAAAGGTAAACGGCGTTGAATGGACCGCCAGAAGCGAAGACGGAAAAACAATTCCCGCAGGCACTACCGTTACTGTCGTAAAAATTGACGGTGTCAAATTAATCGTCAGATAAAATATCACGTAAAGGAGATACATTATGCTTGAAATTATTATCCCCATTCTTGCTGTTGTAGCACTTATTCTTGTTGTGCTCATTCTCAACATCAAAATTGTTCCCCAGTCAAAGGCTTACGTTATCGAACGCCTCGGAGCCTACAGCGAAACCTGGCAGACGGGCTTCCATTTCAAGATTCCCGTAATTGAAAGAGTGGCAAAAATCGTTTCCCTTAAAGAACAGGTTGCTGACTTCCCTCCCCAGCCTGTTATTACTATGGATAATGTTACTATGCAGATAGATACCGTTGTTTTCTATCAGATTACAGATCCCAAGCTCTACTGCTACGGTGTTGAAAGACCCATTGCGGCTATCGAAAATCTTACTGCAACTACTCTTCGTAACATTATAGGTGAGCTTGAATTAGACCACACACTTACATCCCGTGATACGATCAATGCTAAAATCAGAGTGATCCTTGACGAAGCAACAGATGCGTGGGGTATCAAGGTCAACAGAGTTGAGCTTAAGAACATCTTCCCGCCCAGAGAAATTCAGGAAGCTATGGAAAAGCAGATGAAGGCTGAGCGTGAAAGACGAGAAGCAATTCTCCGTGCAGAGGGTGAAAAGGCAGCAGCCATCCTTGTTGCAGAAGGCGAAAAGGAATCGAAGATTCTTTCCGCAGAGGGTGAAAAGCAGTCCGCCATTCTCCGTGCAGATGCCGTAAGAGAAGCAAAAATCAGAGAATCCGAGGGTGAAGCACAGGCAATTCTTGCTATTCAGGAAGCAACCGCAAAGGGTATCGAGCTTATCAACAAGGCGAATCCCGCACAGGCTGTTCTTACTCTCAAGAGCCTTGAGGCTTTTGAAAAGGCTGCTGACGGCAAGGCAACAAAAATTATTATTCCCTCTGAAATTCAGGGACTTGCAGGACTTGCAACAGGTCTTAAGGAAGTAATTTCAGATAAGTAATCACACCAAATAATTTCCGCATCGGTCACCCGATGCGGATTTTTTACATTATAGGAAATTTCTTCCTATAATGTAAAAAGATTATATGTCCCTCCGAACGGAAAGCAAGCTTTCCTCGGAGATGGACTATTCGAAAACGGTCGCCGAAGGCGTACGGCGAAGCCGTTTTCTTGTGTCTTCTTATAATCAAGTCAACAATTACAGCAAAAATTAAGAAATTTATGAGATTTTTTCTCTGACAAGCAGTTTTATAAATTGTTTACAAACTGTAAGAGCAGTCGGTGGCTATAAAAATAATTCATATATTTCTGTAGAAACTCACAGAATACCGTTACGATACAAAAAAATAATGTTATTTATATGATATATTTATTCGGCAAGGTATTGACAATGTTTTCACAAAGGAATAAAATTAATTAAAAATATACAGGGTGGATTATTATGCTTAAATACATTCTTTCACTTGATCAGGGCACAACAAGCTCCAGAACAATTGTATTCAACAAGCAGGGCGAAATCGTTTCAAAAGCCCAGTATGAATATGAACAGCTCTACCCCAAGGCAGGCTGGGTTGAGCATAACCCCGAAGCTATTCTCAAAAGTCAGCTTCGCTCCCTTGCAGATGCACTTATTGACGGCGGTATAGAAGCTAAAGAAATTGCGGCTATCGGCATTACAAATCAGCGTGAAACAACAGTTTTATGGGATAAAAGAACGGGAAAGCCCATATATAATGCAATAGTGTGGCAGTGCAGAAGAACTGCTGCAATGTGCGAGCAGTTGAAGGCTGAGGGGCTCGGTGATTACATTAAGGAGCACACAGGTCTTATAATCGACGCATATTTTTCCGCAACTAAAATAAAATGGATACTTGACAATGTTGAAGGTGCAAGAGAGCTGGCAAGTGAAGGAAATCTCCTTTTCGGCACGATTGACACCTGGCTTATATGGAATCTTACAGGTAAGCGTGTTCATGTAACGGATTATTCAAATGCATCAAGAACAATGCTTTTTGATGTGGATAAGCTCCAATGGGATAAATATCTTTGCGAAAAGCTTGATATTCCGATGAATATACTCCCCCGTGTTGCTCCTTCAAGCGAGGTTTACGGTGCTGTGGCACAGGGTATCCCCGGAATTGAAGCACTTGCAGGAATTCCCATATGCTCTGCCATAGGCGACCAGCAGGCAGCTCTTTTCGGTCAGGCTTGCTTTAACCCCGGTCAGGCAAAAAACACCTACGGAACAGGCTGTTTCCTTCTCATGAACACAGGCAAAGAAAGAGTCCATTCCAACAATAATCTTGTTACGGGTATCGCCTGGGGTATCGGAAATGAAGTTGAATATTGTATAGAAGGCTCTGCTTTCAACGCAGGAAGCGTTATTCAGTGGTTAAGAGACGAGCTGCAGATAGTTGACAGTGCACAGAAATGCGATAAATATGCCGAACAGGTTCCCGATGCAAACGGCGTTTACCTTGTTCCCGCATTTACGGGTCTCGGTGCTCCCTATTGGGATATGTATGCAAGAGGCTGTATCGTGGGACTTACAAGAGGTGTAAACAAAAAGCATCTTTGCAGAGCCGTTCTTGAATCAATAACCTATCAGATGACAGATCTTCTTGAAGCTATGAAGGCCGATTCGGGAATAGAGCTTCAGGAGCTTCGTGTTGACGGAGGAGCAAGTGTCAGCAACATTATGATGCAGATACAGGCAAATCTTATAAACACTCCCGTAAACCGTCCCAAATGCGTTGAAACAACCGCTCTCGGTGCCGCTTATCTTGCAGGTCTTGCAGTAGGCTTCTGGAACAGTATGGATGAAATTGAGCACATCCGTGAGATTTCAAAGGTATTCACTCCCGAAATGGATAAGGATACGAGAGATAAGCTTTATTCAGGCTGGAAAAAAGCCGTTGAACGCTCAATGAAATGGGAAGAAACAGTAGAAGATAAATAAGGAACATTAAAGATGGATATCAAAGCACAGTCCCTTGAGCTTCATAAAAAGCTTCGGGGAAAACTCGAAATAAAATCCCGTGTAGCGGTAAAGACTAAAGAAGACCTTTCTCTTGCATACACTCCCGGTGTTGCAGAGGCTTGCCTTAAAATCAAGGAGGATGCTTCTCAGTCCTATGAGCTGACAAGAAGATGGAATACCGTTGCGGTAATCACAGACGGTACGGCTGTGTTGGGGCTCGGAGACATAGGACCCGAAGCGGGTATGCCCGTTATGGAGGGCAAATGTATTCTTTTCAAGGAATTTGCAGATGTTGATGCACTCCCCATATGTATCGACTCAAAAGAGCCCGACGATATAGTAAAAACCGTAAAGCTCATTTCAAAAAGCTTCGGAGGAATAAATCTTGAAGATATTTCAGCTCCCCGATGCTTTGAAATTGAAGAAAGACTAAAAAAGGAGTGTGATATACCTGTTTTTCACGATGATCAGCACGGAACTGCAATTATCGTAACCGCAGGCATAATTAATGCTCTGAAGCTTACAAAAAAGTCAAAGGAAAACTGTAAAGCAGTTATATGCGGTGCCGGTGCGGCAGGCACGGCAATCACAAAAATGCTCGTTTCATTCGGCATCGGCGATGTGACAGTATGTGACAAAAACGGAATTCTTAACAGAAACGATAAATCGCTGAACTGTGCACAGGCTTCCCTTGCAGGAATTACAAATAACAATTTGCAAACAGGTACACTCTCTGACGCACTTAAAGAAGCCGATATATTTGTCGGAGTTTCAGCCCCCGGTATCGTATCGGTGGATATGATAAAAAGTATGGCAGCAGACCCCATTGTTTTTGCAATGGCAAATCCCGTTCCCGAAATAATGCCCGACCTTGCAAAAAATGCAGGTGCGGCAGTTGTGGGTACAGGCAGAAGCGATTTCCCCAATCAGGTCAATAATGTTCTCGCTTTCCCCGGAATTTTCAAAGGGGCTTTAAGCGTAAGAGCCTCAGACATAAACGAGGAAATGAAGCTCGCCGCTGCAAATGCAATAGCATCATTGGTATCAGAAGAAGAGCTTTCTTCCGAATATATACTTCCCCACGCATTCGATGAAAGAGTGGGAAAAACAGTTGCCGCCGCAGTAGCAGATGCTGCAATAAAAAGCGGTGTGGCAAGACAAAACAAAGAAAACAGCTAAAAGGAGATATTTACCATGGCAAGAGTTTACAATTTTTCAGCAGGCCCCTCAATGCTTCCTCTTGAAGCATTAAAAAAAGCTCAGGCAGAGCTTCTCGATTACGAAGGCAGCGGACAGTCCGTAATGGAAATGTCCCACCGTTCCAAGGTTTTCGACGGCATCATCAAGGATGCTGAAAAGCTGATGCGTGAAATAATGAACATTCCCGACAATTATAAGGTTCTTTTCTTACAGGGCGGTGCATCCTCACAGTTTGCTGCGATCCCGATGAACTTTATGAACAAAAACAACAAGGCTGACTATATTGAAACAGGTGTATGGGCAAAGAAAGCTTATCAGGAAGCAAAGAGATACGGTAACGCAAGAGTTATCGCTTCTTCTGCCGATAAGACATATTCTTATATTCCCAAGGTAACAAAGGAAGATATCGACCCCGAAGCAGACTATGTTTACTATTGTATGAATAACACGATTTACGGTACAAAGTATCCCTATATTCCCGAAACAGGCGATGTACCCCTTATTGCAGACATTTCCTCCTGCTTCCTTTCAGAGCCTCTTGATGTTTCAAAGTTTGCTGTAGTTTACGGCGGTGCACAGAAGAATATCGCACCCGCAGGTCTTACAGTGGTAATTGTAAGAGAGGATATGCTCGGAAACGCTATGGATATCACTCCCACAATGTTCAACTACAAGATTCACGCTGACAATGATTCTCTTTACAACACTCCCCCTTGCTTTACTATTTATATGTGCAAGCTTGTTCTTGAATGGATAAAGGATATGGGCGGACTTGAAGCAGTTAAAGAAAATAACATCAAAAAGGCAAAGCTTCTCTATGATTTCTTCGACGAGTCAAAAATGTTCAAGAGCGTTATCCCTGTTGAAGACCGTTCTCTTATGAACATTCCCTTTGTAACAGGCAATGAAGAGCTTGATGCAAAGTTTGTAAAAGAATCAACTGCTGCAGGCTTTATAAATCTTAAAGGGCACAGAACGACAGGCGGTATGAGAGCTTCCGTTTATAATGCTATGCCCATTGAGGGTGTCGAAAAGCTCGTAGAATTTATGAAGAAATTTGAGGCTGAAAACGCCTGACGGTTAAGGAGTTCATATTATGTATAATATTCTTACATTAAATAAAATCTCTGCAAGCGGTCTTGCTAATTTTGACGCAGAAAAATTCACCTGTGGGGATAACTTTAATTCACCTGATGCAATTATCGTAAGAAGTGCAGCTATGCACGAAATGGAATTTTCATCAAACCTTCTTGCAGTAGCCCGTGCAGGTGCCGGTGTCAACAATATTCCCATAGACAGATGTACAGATAACGGTATCTGCGTATTCAACACACCGGGTGCCAATGCAAACGCCGTTAAGGAGCTTGTTATTTGCTCACTTTTCCTCGCATCAAGAAAAATAGTTGCAGGCTCAAAATGGTGCGATACAATTAAGGGCAACGGAGACGGTGTATCAAAGCTTGTTGAAAAAGGTAAGGGTAACTTCGTAGGCCCCGAAATTCTCGGAAAGACTCTCGGCGTTGCAGGTCTCGGTGCAATCGGTATCAAGGTAGCAAACGCAGCTAAAGCTCTCGGAATGACCGTTATCGGCTACGACCCCTTTATCACAGACGCTGCCAAATCCGCACTTGATGAGGATATTAAAGTAACTGCTGACCTTGATGATATTTTTGCAGCGGCAGATTATATCACCCTTCATGCTCCCCTTAACGATTCTACAAGAGGAATGATAGGCAAGGATAATCTCAATAAGTGTAAAGACGGTGTAAGAGTCCTTAACTTCTCAAGAGGCGAGCTTGTTGATAATGCCGATATCATTGAAGCTCTCGCAAACGGTAAGTGTGCAGCTTATGTTACAGACTTCCCCACCGACGAGCAGTTAGGTACAGACGGTGTTATTGCAATTCCCCACCTTGGTGCATCAACCCCCGAAGCAGAAGAAAACTGTGCAGTTATGGCTGTTTGTCAGCTTTCGGATTATCTCCTTTCGGGTAATGTAAAAAATTCCGTAAACTTCCCTGCAGTCAGCCTTGAAAAATCAGGCAAAATAAGAATCACCCTTGTGACAACAGGTAATATCTGCGAAGATATTGCAGATATTCTCACAAAACAGGGGGTAAAAATAAACGCAAAGGCAAGCGGAATTAAGAAAACCGTTGGTTATGCAATTTTTGATACAGATAACGAAATCACAGACGATTGCATCGAAGAACTCAAAGCAATTCCCGGTGTAAGTGCAATAAGAATCATCTGATTTAACTTAAGGTAAAAAATGTGGAGCTGTAAAAACGAAGGTTTTTTACAGCTCCTTTTAAGTGGATCGGAATTTTTCGTGTTTGTTGATTGTTTTAGGGGTTCGTGCAAGTATAAAACTTGCTCGAACCCCTCCGTATATCTCGTTTTATGCGGTCTTCGCTTTTTTACATCCCTTTTGTCTGTTATATCGAAAAAACTGTTATTTACTTAGCACCGTCGTGGCTGAAAATAACACCGACAGTTTTGAAAAGGATCTTGATTTCCATAAGAATTGAACGGTTCTTGATATATTCAATATCGTAAACAACCTTTTCCTCAGGTCTCAAATCATAGCCACCGCTTACCTGTGCAAGACCTGTAAGTCCGGGTTTTACCTTAAGACGTTCACTGAAGCCGTGAACATGCTTTTCAAATTCCTTATAGAAGATTTCTCTTTCAGGACGGGGGCCTATCAGTGAAAGCTCACCTGTAAGACACAGCCATAATTGAGGAAGCTCATCAAGTCTTGTTTTTCTTAAAATTGCACCTACACGGGTAATTCTGTTATCATTATCACCCTGTGACCACTGTGCACCTGCTTTTTCAGCATCCTGACGCATAGTTCTGAATTTTACAAGCATAAATTTTTTGCCGTTAAGACCGAGCCTTTCCTGCTTGTAAAAAACAGTTCCCTTCGAGGTAAGCTTGATTGCAACTGCAATAAAACACATAGGTATCAGACATACGATCAGTCCGAAAAACGAACAAAATATATCAAATGCCCTTTTCAGGAATGAATAAACAGGCTTCTTCGGAATTTTACCGAGATTTTCAACATAATAATGTTCATCCTCACCATATGAAAAAGGCATAATTACCTGCTCATCAGCATTATTAAAATCCTTATTACTAATATTCTCCGACATCACTACTCTCCTCCGCAAAACGCTCATCAACAAACTGATAATAAAATGATTTCTGCATATCAATTAAAGTTATAATATCATATACAGGTAAATATTGCAAGAAATATTTTCTCTGCCACTAAGGTAAAAAGCTGTAAAGAGCAAACTTAATTAGTCTGCTCTTTACATTGAAATTATTTGCAGTTTTTATCAAAAGAGGGGTTACAGGCATAGAAGTTTTTACTGTCGAGCCTGTCAGTTGCAAGTCTGAGCCCTTCACCTTTACAGTCAACATGAAGTATTATTTTAAAACTTCCATGCAATTTCAATATTGTTTTCGCTTGCGCTGATTTTGGAGATCAAAATATCCACGACCGCCATTTTGTCGCTGACGGAAAGTTTTTCCCACTTATCCATATACCCCGTAATTTCGTGTACGTCCTGTGTGGCTGTCATAAGCGGTTCAAGTTCAGTGATCTGCTTTTGATAGTCCTTCTTTTTAGCGTCCAACTCTTTTATACGGGTGCGGATATAGTCTGTCAGAACATCATCGGCATCTGCCAATTTATCCATCAGCTTTTCAATCTCGGTCTGGCACTTTTCAATTTTCAAATTCAGCTCGTCAATTTGTGTGTTGCTGTTATTTGTTCTTTGTGTAGAATCGGTAAGCACATCAAATTTTTTCAGGCGTTCCTTTATGGCATCCAACACGGTTTCTTCAACCTCGTAGGCGTGTAATCCGCCTACACCGTCACAGCCGTTTATGGTCTGCATATGGCGACTGCAAATGAAGTATCTGCCCACTTTGGTCTTGGCTTTGCGAACAGTTAAAGCATATCCGCACTTTGCACACTTGATCTTGCCTGCAAGCCAGGTGTTAGAAGCCTTTAACGGTTTTGCAACCTGTTTGTTATTCAGACATTTAAGTCTTGCTCTCAGCCAGATATCCGCAGGAACGATGCCCTCGTGAGGTGCTACAACGATATGCTGATTTTCAAGAGATACAGTCTTGCGCTTTGCCGTTTTCTCTGCGTAAAGATATAATCCGTTGGTGCCGATGTAATCCTCGGGCGGATTATGTAGCTCCGAGCCTTGTCCCTTAAAAAACTGATAAACGGACAGATCAGCCTTCACATAGATAGGATTTTTAATCATATCGGCAATGCGTGCCTTATCCCAACATCCGCTTGGCAAGCGTTTATTGCGAATCTCGTTTTCAATCAGGTGTTTCACAATATCATTGTATGAGATCTGCGGTTCGGAATAAAGAGAATAAATAAGGCGTATTATCTCTGCTTCTTCCTCGTCCACTACATACCGAGAGGTACGCTTTCCATCAATCTGGTACGGTTCTAATTTATACCCGAAAGGCACTCTGCCGCCCATATAAAAGCCTCTGCGGCTACGGGCACAGTAAGCATCGGTGACACGCTGCTGTATAGTCTCGCGCTCGAGCTGTGCAAACACAATACAGATATTCAGCATTGCTCTGCCCATCGGGGTAGAAGTATCAAATTTTTCGGTGCAGGAAACAAACTCCACGCCGTATCGCTGAAATTCATCCATCATCGTTGCAAAATCGAGGATGGAACGGCTGATACGGTCTAACTTGTAGCAGATCACTCGTTTGATCTCGCCTTTGCGGATTGCGTTCAGCATTTCCTGAAACTGCGGTCGCTCTGTGTTCTTGCCTGAATAGCCTTTATCTTGATATACTCGGTGATCTTCACCCCTTGTTTCGTATTTGCAAAACTCAATCTGACTTTCAATGGATATACTGTCCATTTTGTCAACCGACTGTCTTGCATAAATAGCATCTGTTTTTATCA
>CAYTRD010000070.1:0-10435 GCA_964440255.1 uncultured Ruminococcus sp.
CAGCGAAACGGGACGCCGAGGTCGTCGTCCCCTACAAGATATAAAGGCAAATGACGGCGTAGAGGCAGGGTTGCTGCCCGAATAGAGCGAAGCGGAGCAAGACACGAAGTGTCTTCCTTCATTTTGCATTTTGCACTTTGCATTTTGCATTATCAGAATTTAACGGCTTACGCCGTTAAATTCTGATTTAGATTGACATTCCTTTATCACCTTTGATATAATAAAGAAAAAAGGAGTATTTTTATGTTCAGAACAATAATCAGAGCAATTGTCGCATTTTTAATGCTGCTGTCCCCTGCACTTCCCAATCAGATAGGACTTCCTGCCGAGCCTTCCGGTCAGGCTCTTGACCTTGAAAGCCGTTTTGAGCTTGTATGGAATGATGAGTTTGAAGGCAACAGCCTTGACAGAACAAAATGGCAGCCCGAATGGTGGGTAACCGAAAGAAAAGGCGGTTACTGGCACGATGATATGATATCTGTTGCCGACGGTAACCTTACAATCACAACTGCATATTTTGAAGAACCTCTTGAAAACCGTTACCTTGAAAAATGGGGCGATGTAATCGACTTCGAGCCATTTAAAGAGGGCTGGTACACAGCCTGTATTTCAACCCAGAGCTTGCACGAATTCAAATACGGCTATTTTGAAATAAGATGTATTCTTCCCAAATCAACAGGTATGTGGTCTGCCTTCTGGATGATGAACGGCCAAGTCGGAAATGAAGACGGAAGCGGAAAAGACGGAACGGAAGTTGATATTTTTGAATCAATGTTCTATAAGGACGAGGTATGGGGCTACGGTGACTGCGTACAGACAGGCATTATTTATGACGGCTACGGTGATGCAAAGGTAGGTGTAGGTCTCGGAAAATACTATGCAGAAAATCCCTATGAGGAATATAACACATACGGTGTCGAATGGAACGAAAATGAATATATTTTCTATATAAACGGTGTTGAAACCTGCAGAACAAGTGCAGGCGGTGTAAGTCAGAATCCCGAATGGCTTCTTGTTTCCTGTGAGGTTGCAGGTGATAACGGTGTTGCTTACGCAGACAGACACGGCACGGGAAAAATGAGTATGGAGCCGGGCGACACAGCAGAATTTATTGTAGACTATGTAAGAGTATATCAATATAAATAATAAAGGAGCTGTAAAAAACTTTTTCGTTTTTTACAGCCCCTTTATTATTTATTCCCATTCGTTGCCTGTTACGGTATTAAGGTCAATGCCTGTTGTGTCGTGGGTCTTTTTCATCATAACAATCAGTGCGGCAATAAAGCCGGGAACTGCGAAGAAGAAGCATATTGTTCCTATAACGGAATTACCTAAAATTGTAACAAGAGGTATTCCTACAACATAGGAAAATGCAATTCCCGCACCCATACCGAAATATAGAGTTGACAGAATTGATGAGCGAAGATTTGTGGGAGCCGACTCGCTTACCATAAGAGCATTAAGATCTCCCGCACCCCAGTATGAGCCGATGCATGCACCCGACAAAAGTCCCACAACAACCGTGGAAAGGCCAAATTTTGCACCGAGAGAAAATCCGAGGAACGATAACACACAAATGGCCGACATAATAATGGATGCCCTCTTTCTTCCGAGAAGGTCGCCGAAAACTCCCACAAAAAACTGCACTACTGCACTTCCTATGGGGAAGAAGAAAAGTGCGGAGGTGACCTCATTAAGACTTACCGTATTGAGTATCTCATCGGTGATCTCTCCGTATCTGCCTGCATATCCGTAGGAAATTATGACCTGATAATACATGGTGATAAGATAGCCGAGATTTGTAAGAGCAGCCACTACATAAAGCCAGCGAAGCTGTTTATGCGACCATACAAATTTAAGGGCATTGACGATACCGCCCTGTGCATTTTCCTGTACCTTATTCTGTTTTTCCGTTTCCCTTTCTTCATCAGTCATTTTAAGGAAACGCAGACGGGAATCAATAAAAGCATCTGTTTCTCTTGCAAAGAAAAGTGCAACAAACGATGTTACAAGACCGATGATTGCAGGCACAAGGAAAACCACACGCCACTGTGACATATCCGTCATAAGTGTGCGTCTTAACAGGGGCACTAACATAATTCCCATTGTTGCAAAGCTCTTTATCGCAAAATATATTCTTGCTCTTAGCTTTGAGGGAACTGATTCCATTATGTAAACCACCTGCATATCGTGGGGGACAAAGAACTGTATCATACAAGTGCCTATAACATACAGGGGAATATTGTCCGACAGGAATACTATGAGCATAGCGACACCAAGTCCCAGCGTATTTATTACAAGGAATTTTTTTCTGCCGAATTTATCGGAAAGAGGCTTGTAGAATATTGCTAAAATCTGGAAAGGAATCGCTATCATACTTAATGTATCAAGAATTCCGACAGAGCTTTCGCCGTAAGAGGCTAAAAGTCCGTTAGCAATTTCAGTTTTCATCAAGGGACCTATCTGTGAAGCCACCTCGTCCGTAAGATAAATAAGACTGATAATAAATATGAGATAGGGAAGATAAAATCTGCCCTTGGGACGGGCTTTTTCCTTTTCCCATTTTTTTATCTCCTTTTCACGGCGTAAGGCAAGTCTTGCCGACTTTTCAGATGTCATTGTTTTCATTTTTTCCTCCGTATACCATAATTTATCAATAAACAGTTATCTGTTATAAGTTTAACAGAAGCTGGAAGCTCTTACAACATTTCCAACAAAAATATTTACAAAATATTAAAAAAATCATATAATATCAGAAAAGAATTTTGTTTTTTAGTGTGCTATACTGAAAAAAACAACAGATTCGGAGGAAGAAATTTTGGCAACCTGGAAAAAAGTAACATTTGTCCTCGTCTTAGTGGTATTTATCGGTCTTTCTCTCTCGTTCACATTCTTTTCTCTCGCAAGAGATACATATGAATTTGAAGAAAAGACTGCCATTGACGATATTGAAGGTCTTGACGGCTGGTCATTTTACGGTTTTAACGGAAACACAAACACCACAGAAGTACATATAGACTATGTACGAGACATAAACGGAGCTGCTCCCGATACATCAAAGCCCGTTGTGGCTGTCAGCGATTTTACGATCGTAAGTGACGAATATGTGGAATTTATTTATATCGGAAAAGATGTTAAGTACATTGCAGATTCCGCTTTTTACTATTGCAAAAAGCTCAAGGCTGTTTTTGTTGATGAAGAAAACCCAAATTACTGCTCGGTTGACGGTGTTCTTTACACTAAAGATATGAAAACTATTGTTCTTCACCCCATTATGAACGGTCAATGGAAGGTAGAACAGGGCATCAGCGAAACACCCGATACCTTCGATATTCCCGAGGGAGTTGAAAATGTAGGGAGCTTCTGCTTCTATAAAAATACGGAGCTTGTTCATCTTACATTCCCCTCTACACTCAAAACCATAGGAAATATGTCATTTTTCGGTTGCGGGAATATGTGGTCCGTATGGCTCCCCGAGGGACTCGAATCCATTGGTGCAGACGCATTCAGCTATTGCGGCAGTATAAGCCCCGTTATGTATATTCCCTCAACAATACAAACCATTGATGATTACGCATTCTATTCCTGCGGCGGAATAAAAACTATATATATGGGAGCTGACAGCGAAGAGGGAATCAGCCTCGGCGAAGGCTGGAGCCCGAAAAATGTAAAGAAAGCACTTTTTTATGTGGCAATCACTCCCGAATACGGGAAAACACTTGAAGAGGCACAGGCAGAAAAGCTTCGCCTGGATACTCTCGCAGAACAGGAGGGATAAGAAATGAGCAAAGAAAAAGTGCCTTTCAAGCAAAAGGCAGGCAATTTTATAGGTGAATTTAAAAATCATTGGAACACTCCGGCTGAGGGAAAATATGTTCCGTACAAGGAATATTTATCTATTTTCCTTGCCGTCGGCGGAAACTACGCTTCTTCATATCTTCTCAGCTTCTTATCCTTCGGTACGGGCTGTTATCTCGTTGCTTTTTATTATGAGATACCGATTCTCACATTCTCCGCAATCAATGCTTTTTTCCTGGTATCCGGATATCTTTGGAGTATGCTGAGTATGGGTGTTGACGCAAATTTAGGTATACTTCCCAAAAAAATCGAAAAGAAATATTTTGCTGTATATCTGTCCGTTGCTGCATTGGGACTTATTCTTCTGATTTTTGATGTTACAAAGATCCTTCCGTTACCCGAAGAATTTGTAGTTTTTATGAACACCAAGTGGCAGGGTCTGAATCTTTTCAGCATATTCAAAATTTTCGGTATCCATATGTTCGTTTCGGGATGGGGCGGCTTCAGATCTATTATCGCAAAGAAAAAACTTATCCCGAAGCTCGGCAGATACAAGGTCTTTGCATATGCAAACATCGTTCAGTGTCTTATTCTCGTTGTTCTGATATGTGAATTGCCTCTCTATGAGGAGCCGCTTATTGACAGGGTATGGAAGCTTTATGTACTCTTCCAGCTTTTCGGTATGTTCACCTTTACAGGTGCACCCCAACAAATAGCCGACAACATCAGTCCCAACGGACACGAAAGAATGCTCATCCGTTGCTGGCCCGTAAAGCTCAGCCACCTTTTAAGGTCGATTATGACTATGATAATTCCCACGATTGCAGGCTTGTTCTTCGTAAACGGCATCAGGGACAGAGGAACATTCCAATATATCATTCCCGTAGCATTGGGACTGAGTGTCATAATGATGTATTCGGGACTCGGAAAAATCAAGGAAAGAATTCCTGCTCCTCCGCTTGAAAAGAAAAAATATTACTCCTTCTGGGACTGCATTGACGGTATTATGAAAAATAAATACCTGTGGATAAAGCAGATGTCAAGCCTTCTTGACTCTCTCGGAAACGGTATGATAGCTATCAGCACTGTTATGTTCATTTATATGTGGAGAGAAACAGGCTTCTTCTTCGCACTTGCAGAAAATGCAATTGCGTTTATGGGTAATCCCGGTGCTTTCCTTGCCCCTTGGATAAGAAAGCGTTTTCAATTCAAAACACTTTTTGTTTTTAAGCAGATGATTATGTTTGTCTCAAGCGGAGTTTTCATTCTTGCATTCCTGTTCCTCGGTGACTCTCCCATGCTTTGCGGACTTGTTCTCTTTATCGGAATATGCTTGAGAGATGCTCTGAAGTCAGCCATTGAACTGGCTTCTCAGGATATGGACATCAGAATCAGCGACTATCAGATGTATATTTCGGGAGAACGCTTTGAAGCCTATCAGAGTGTTGTTGGATGGTTCACAAGCCCGATTTCAACACTTATCAGCCTTATTATTCCCCTGATGTTCTACCGTGTAGGCTTTACCTCCGACTGGGATGTGCTTTTCATAAGCGACATAAGAGTAAAATGTATGCTCATAGGTCTTGCATTTGATATGGCAGGATACCTCTTAATGACACTTCCTTACATCTTTTTCTGGGACTACACGGACGAAAAGCACGCTTTCATAATGGAGGAGCTGCAAAAACGAGCCGATGCATTAGCGGCAGAAGAAAACCAAGTGCCGACAGCTTCAACTGAATAATATTTTTTATGAAATCGAAAAGCGTGAGCTTACTGAAAACAGCAGCTCACGCTTTTTTGTTTATCTCATAATTATACCCACCGCAGGACTGTAAATTTTTCCTGCCGTTCATTACATAATTTGCCGCCGACAAATTATTTCTCAAAGCCTTTAACATCTATTTTTACATTCTTTTTTACACTCCTTAAGGTAATAGTGTAAAAAGCTATGAACAGCATAAATGCCGTAAGGGTAAGAAGCAGCACCGTAAGACCGCCTGCGTTCCATTTTTCCGTAAAATCGGCAACCGTTTTTATTCCCTCAAAGGGAAGCTCATCATCGGTGAAGAAATACACAACCGATGTAGCAAGGAAATAAACAAGTGCTGCTTTTTTGGAAAATACGGAAGGGGTAATGCCGAAAGGCATCTTTTCTTCCTTAAGGAGCCCCTTTGAAATAACCAAAGAAACAACTCCTGCAATAAGAGTAAGAATAACAGCTATTATTGTACCCATAGTGTCCTCATCCTCGCAAAGACCTGCATCAAAAATATGCGTTCCGAGCCTCATACCGAGTGGTCTTATAACGGTCAGACACATAGAAAAGGTCAGAAGTGCCCCTGCAGTAAAGACATAATGAAGCTTTCTGTTTTTTATGGGAAGAACCGGTGTAAACGGCTCTTCTTCAATATATTTTTTCGGAAGACATACCAGTATCAGCATTATGCCGAAGCCCAGTAAAAAGCCTGTAAAGAACTCCCATAATGACCAGGAGGGAGCTTGTATCCACATAGGAACTGCATCACCGAGAGGAATAATACCCTTGTCGGAATCTATAATGAGAAATACATCGGCAAGTGTGATAGAAAGTGCACATACCGTGTTGATAAGGAAGGATACGAGAGCAGTAAACTTATCTTTAATTAAAACCCATGCTGCAAGGGATGTAAAAAGTGCACCGAATGCAGCAGAAATAACATCAATGCTTGTAAAATAATTTCTTGCAAAGGGAACCTTTTTTGCCCAAGCTGCAGAGCCGAGCTCCTTGATATATGCCATCATCGGGGACATATCTATCCCTCTGTCGGCAAGTCCCTCTTTGCAGAACTCAACAGCCTCCGGGTGCACGGCTTCAAGAATGAAGTGAGACAGGGAGAATTTGAAAATATATGTAACTATATAAAATACTGCAATTAAAATCACATAATGCTTTATTTTATATTCCTTTTTTGAAAAAAGCGATGCTACGGTAAATGCAAACAACGGCATCCAGCCGAAGCCTAAAAAGAGCATCATATAAAGACCGTGAACAGGGTCTATTTCAACAAGCCTTGCCGTTTCCTCACCCGTAAATGCGGCGGTGCTTGTAAGATACCCGCCCATCTGCGAATTCAGCGTTCCCCAGCCTCCGTTTGTGATTCCCAAAAGAAGCACGGCCACGGGAATAATTTCATAATGCATCTTTTTTCTTTCACCGAAAACAGCGTAGATAAACAGAATAAGCATAACACCAACGGCAAACATACCCCACATAGAGCCCCAACCGTGGTCACCTCTTACTCTCCACATAAAGCCGGTCATTACGGCACATGTAATAACAGCAAATATTTTTCCGGAAACACTCAGATTTCCGTTCTGAAGCTTTGTCATATTTTCCACCCCGTAAATATCATAATAAATTAATACTGTCAATTATTCACACTTCTGAGAATAACATTACCGTCACGGGTATACTGAACCACGGTAACCGATATATTATCAAGTGAAAACCTGAAAATATGGGGCTCTACACCGAGTGCTGTAGGAATAAGGTGCTCAAGCATTCCGTGATGGCTGAAAACTGCAACACGCTCACCGAAGGTGAAGCGTTTTTTCAGATAGCTTATGACCTTTTCGGCACGGATATCGTTGTCCTCTTTGGTTTTACAGGGGAAACAGTATTTTTCCGTTCCGTACAGGCTGTCACACATTTTTGTGTTTTTATAATATTCTTCAAGCTTCTCCTTACTGCAGCCGAAATATCCGGGAGTACAGCCACACTCAACAAGCTCGGGGCAAATTTCAAGCACGGGATTATCGGGCTTTGCCTTTACGACCCCTGTCGCTGTCTTGAAGCTTCTCAAAAGTGAGCTTGTAATGTAAGCATCTATCGGAAGCTCCTTCAGCTTCTGACCCAATTCCTCACATTGCTTTTCTCCCCTTGCTGTCAGCTCACCGTCGCTCGGGTCGCGGTCGCCGATATCATCATAGTCCGTTTCAGCGTGTCGAATGAAAAGTATTTCAAAAATATCCTTGTTTTCCATTTTATTTTCCCCTTTGTCATAATCAAAATCATTATATCATTGAAAAACTGCAAAAACAACACGAAGAAAGAACAAAATCAGACAGAATACATAGGATTTTTTCAGAAATTATAATCCGGCTTTACGGGCTTGCCGGTTTTTGAAGCTTGAACAATAGAAAGACAGACCTCAACTGTTCTTGCTCCCTCTCTTGCATCGGTAAGTACAGGCTTGTCGTTCAGTACAGCATCTGCAAAAACCTCAAATTCCTTAGCGGCATTGTGGTTATTTACCTGAATATCAATGATTTCGGGCTTTTCGTTTACAACACCCTCGCTGTCAGTTGTAAAAAGAGTCATTGCGGGAGATGTGTTATCACAGATAATTGTCCCCTTTGTACCGTAAATACAAGTACGCATTGTATAGTCCCTCTTACAGCCTGTTGAAACGAACACCTTACCCATAAGATTTTCATTAAATTTCATAATTGCCACGGTTGCATCATCATAAGGCACCGTAGGAAGAAGTCTGTGTGTACCGTATGCAAAAACCTCTTCGGGGTCACCTGCAAGCCAGCGGATAAGGTCGACTGCGTGACATCCGCCGCCGATAACACCGTGACGAAGCGGGTCAGCACGCCAGTTATCAACAAGCTTCATATAATCGTGAGCATATTCCGATTCTATAAAATAAAGCTCTCCTATAGTGCCCTTATCTATAAGCTCCTTTGCTTTTTCGAATGCGGGAGTAAATCTGCATATCTGTCCCACCATAAATTTACAGCCTGTTTCATCCGCAGTTTTAATAATGTCTTCAAGGTCTTCCCTTGTGAGAGCAAGCGGCTTTTCGCAAAGCACATGCTTACCCGCACGCATCAGGTCACAGGACATCTTTTTGTGAAGCTGGTCGGGAACAGCAACAGTAACAACATCAATATCCTTATTATTTACGATATCCATATAATCGGTGAAGCGTTTTTCTTCGGGAATGGAATAACGCTCTCCTGCAAAACGAAGATTTTCTTCATCCGAGTCGCATATTGCCGCAATCTCCGCTCCCTTAAAGCTTAACGCACCCTCAACATGGCTCATTCCGAATTTCATACCGATATTTGCAACAATTAATTTATTTTTCATAATTTTCTCCCTTTACTCTATACCTTTCATTTACAGCACAGCACCGTTTTCGGTAAGCTTCTTCTGTACTGCTTTTATATCAACGGTGTGTGCATTTTTTTGTGTTTTACAGGCTATCCCCGCCGCTGTGCCTGCAGCCTCGCCGAGACAGCAGCAGATGGGCATAATTCTTACAGATGCCTGTGCTTCGTGCGTAGCAGAGATACAGCGGCCTGCCACAAGAAGATTATTGAATTCCTTCGGCAAAAGTGAACGGTAAGGAATCGTATAATACTCTCCGTCAGCAAAATATCTGTGGCTTGTTCCCGTGCCTGTGGGGCTATGTATATCAATATCGTAGTTTCCGAGAGCTATGGAATCTTCAAAGCGTGTGCAATTTATAAGATCCTCATCTGTCAATACATACACACCCTTAAGCTTACGGCTTTCCCGTATACCTATATTTACGGCAACAGAAATAAGAGCACTTTCATCAAATGCCTTTGAGTTTTCCTTCAGAAAGCTTATAAGCTCATGCACCTGCCGTCTTGCAATAACCTCGGCACGGCTCACATCAAAGGGATCAGTGGGATCAAGCTTTACAACACGGGTGGAATTAAAATGGAGAACATCCTCACCTACACCGAAAAATACCAATATATTTTCTCTGGGATTTGTTATCTCGCCCGAAGCCTGTTTTTCTTTATATAATTCCTGAAGACGCGGCCTTTCTTCCGTGAACAGATCAAGATCAACTCCGCTCATTCTGAAGCAGGTAGTCATAGGCTGACAGAATCCGTCACTTGTTCTTCCCGTCTGATAGTCACAGCCTGCAAGGAAAAACAGATCGCCGTCACCTGTGGCATCAATGAAAAAATCAGCTTCAACGGTAAAATGCCTGCTTCTTGCAATTATTCCGATTTCTTTGATGACGGCATCCATAGTCTTCACTTCACTTATGATGCTGTGAAAAAGCACCTCCACGCCTGCATCTGCCGTCATATCGTCAAGCACTATCTTAAAATATTCGGAATTGAATTCGTGGTCCTTGCAATCGGAAACATATTTGTCGTGCCTTTCCTTCATTTCCTTGAAAATACCCTGAGAAAGGTATTTTTTTGTCACGGTGCCTCCGTCCTTGATTTTTGTCCAATAAGGCATAAAAGGATACACCAGACAGTTTGAAATCGCACCGCCAAGGCATCCCGACTTTTCAATGAGAAGCACAGAAAGTCCCTCTCTAGCCGCACTTACTGCCGCCGCGACACCCGAAAGACCGCCGCCGACAACCACAAGATTGTATCTCATGACAATATCCTCCCCTGAAGATTGATACCTGAAAACATTTTATCATAATAACAGCAGGTAAAACAATATTTTTTGCAAATATTATTTTCGGATATTCACACTTTTATATACTGCAGTCATTCACGATAAATCCTATAACCTCAATTCACAGCCGTCAGGCAACAGTCAAGAAAACGGCTTCGCCGAGACTCAGGCGACCGTTTTCGGATA
>CAYTRD010000071.1:0-10419 GCA_964440255.1 uncultured Ruminococcus sp.
AAAAAGAAGTAAGTCTGTTCCGATGCCGAGTATTATTAAAAATGCAGGGTTAAAGCTTCGTTTAACCGCAGGTCTTATGAGCTGCATAATAAGACAGGCAAGTATCAGTACAAGACTTGCGACAATGGTAAGATGCGTAAGTGTCAGTATTTCACGCATATCCGTTACATCAAGAAGCTGTAAAACGAGCTGAACTATGCTTGTAATACCGATTATCAGAGACAACACATCAAATGCTTTTTGAGCCTTGCCGTGAAAGCTGTGCTTTACAGCTTCAAGCAGCGGTATTGTCGATATCATCAGCATTGTAATTGATATGTAATAAATAAAAATGTTTTTATCTCCGTAGATGAGGGTTACGAAGCTGAAATCGCAGAATCTCCATAAGCTTACAACAAAAGCAAAGAAGCCGAGAGTGAGAATATTAAGTATTGCTTTCGCCTTAACGGAGAAAATCAGGCCGAAGCAGATAAAAATGAAGCCTATGAGCATTACAAAAATTGTAATGAGTATTTCCGGCAGATTGTTCATAAACAGCGATGTAAATACAGCGTGTACCGAGCCTGTCATAAACGATGGTGTCTGATTAAGGAAGCTTTCATAAACCGGCATAAGAACCACCGTACAGGTTTTTCCCGAATCCTCACGGAAAATCGGTATAACATTCCATGTGCCGCCCGTAGTTTCAACGGTGCTGATTTTATCAGAGGACTTCATACTGTAAACAAGCTCATCTTCAACATATACCTCAACAAAGCTGTGTGAGGTTTTGAAAATCAGTTTTGTGTCCTTATCTAAATTATCAAGGTGGAGTTCATACTGCACCACAACACCTAAAGGTGCATCAGTGCGTTCTGTCTGACCGAGATTTGTGTAAGCCACGCTTTGCGTATCTTTCCACACTCTTTCTTCCGTATACTCTATATTACTTTTTACACCTATTCCTGTAAGCAGCACGACAATCAGCAGCCCGACTATGCTATATGTAATTAATCTGATTTTTGTAAACTTTTTCATACTTCCTCCGAGGATATTTTTCTTTCCGAACACAGTATAACACAAAGTCCGTAACAAAAGCGTAACTTTTGAATATTTTTTTTTGCTTTTTTTTGCATCATAGGAAATTCCTTCCTGTAATGCAAAAAGATTATATGTCCCTCCGAACGGAAAGAAGCTTTCCGGCGGAGACGGACTATCCGAAAACGGTCGCCGAAGCCGTTTTTTTACTTTCAATTTCTTAATGCTTCACACTAACCGTCCCCTGTCCTCTGTTTTAACTGATTGGTTGTGGCACAATGTTGCAAGCCGACGTTATGATACAACCATTTTTGTCATTATAAAAACAAGCGATCCTTGAAAAGTCAGAAAATTGTCGATGTGTTTTTATTGAAAAGTCAGATTTATTGTGATATTGTTAATAATGATGATTATCATATTAAAAAAGCGTTTGTTGTTTCAAATGAAAGAAGTGTAATACAGAAAGGAAAAATAACATATATTCCGATTTATTATATTATGTTTTTTAATACCAACCAAAGGACAAAGAAAAGCGAAACAAAAATTAAATTTATTCATTTAATATCCAATGTTTTTTGTGACAAAATGAAATCATAAAAAAATACAGAACTAAAAAGACAGGGGACGGTTGTGTGTGTCTATAATAAATCAGACACACCTCCGTCCCCTTGTTCTTCATTTTTTAGCAATAAATCAAAAAAATGAAATTCCTATTGTCAAAGTTTTCAGCCGATTCAAGACTATAAATAACTTTAGCGAGGTGATTTCAATGAAATTTTAAGTTAGTTAAAATTATTCTGTAGGTTCAATAACTAAATTTCCTGTCTGCAACTAACATAATATGCATATATTGACCCAGCGGATATCCGGCGTTGTAATACGGTTTATTTAAGCGGATACAAATTTCACAATGCTTCGCAACTTCATTAAGGAGAGTGTTGAATATGAAAAATAAAAAAAGAGTTATAATACTTGCGACTTGTATTGCTTTTTTTGTTTTGATGGTCAGCGTTGTTATAGGTTTTGTTAACAAGGATGCTCATAGTATTGTTGGTGGTTGGGAAGCTGATACACAGATGATCAATTCTTCTTCATCGGATAAAAGCAACTCAGGTAAAATTCAGTTTTTTACATTATAGGAAATTCCTTCCTATAATGTAAAAAGATTATATGTCCCGACCAACGGAAAGCAAGCTTTCCTCGGAGATGGACTATTCGAAAACGGTCGCCGAAGGCGTACGGCGAAGCCGTTTTCTTGCAGCTCCTTACTTTTTCCGCAGTATATTTAAATGTTATTGTGTTACCACATTACGAACAAACACTAATTGCATACCTCTTACAAGCATAGTTATTATCCGTTTTCTCCTTGTGTGTGGTCATAAAAAGCTGTTAAAGCCTTTTTGAATGCACCAAATTTTCTGGATGATACATAAACAGAATATTCTTTATCAGAACATTTTAGTGTTACAACATCTTTGTGTACATCATATACATAATTCAGATTTACTATGAAACTATAATGTGATTGCACAAATACTTTATTGTCAAGAATATTTGTCCAATGAGAAATATGATAATTTGTTTCAATTACCCTATCTCTTAAATACAAAACAGATTTTCTGTTTTCAATTGCAATATAAATAATATCCTGAGGATATATACGGTATAAAACATCTTTATTGCAAGACTGAACAATTATAGAATGAGCACAGCAATTATTTTGTTCGCTGTTTATTACAATGTAAAAACTGTTACAATTATTGCACAATGATAAATTAAACGGTATTCCGTTAGCCTCTAAAATCTTGCAAATTTCCTCTTTTGATTTGGATTTTATTTCTTCTTTTATTTCCACAATAGTTTTCCTTATCTGAAATAATATTAGCAAAATATCACCTAATATAAAGTAATTTAATAAAATTGCATCTTGTTTTCAATATATTTTGAAAAGTGAAGAAAAATTCGACACAAATGAAGAAAATTCACCCAAAATATCCAAAAAGCATATTGTAATTATTTATTGCACAAGAAAACGGCTTCGCCGTACGCCTTCGGCGACCGTTTTCGAATAGTCCATCTCCGAGGAAAGCTTGCTTTCCGTTCGGAGAGACATATAATCTTTTTACATTATAGGAAGGAATTTCCTATAATGTAAAAAATAAGCATCCGTAATTGTGTACTTACGAATACTTATTCTTTAATGTTATTTTTATGTAAATGTTGCTTTCTTTTTCTGAATTTAATTGTTCCTGCAATTATTAGTCCTGTTTCAATAAAAAAGCTGACAACAAACACAGATGCCCAAATCTGCTTATTGATAAACCACAGCAACAGAATTAATGAAAGAAAAACAAAAACTGATACGATACTTTTAATTTTTATTACTTTACGTTGATTTCCTTCGAGGGTTTTTTCGGGAGAATCGCAGGGGGAAAGCAAAATTATTATAAATGCACAAATAATTGCAATGATGATATAACAAAAATTGATTTTAATTATACCTTCGCTCAGCACCTTTATAAGAAGTATTCCAAAGGAAAAGTAAGCTGTTGAAATAATCAGACACCGTGTTTCTGTATCGGCATGATATCCTCCGGCATATCTTCGGAGAATTGCTAATGATACAAAAAAGACAATGCTTTGAAAAGGAATACCGAGAAGCAAACCGAGTATCAATGAATACCCAAAAAACAAAATATAGTTGAGTATTATAAATAATACATATTGGTAAACTTCCCGGTATTGAGTTTCATCGCTGTCTTTAACAGCAACAGAAACAAGAAAATTTGCAAGCTTGCTTATCATTTATCTGCTTTCTTGTCTAAGAACTGCTTTGCATTGGCAGGAACTGCAGGCTGATATGCAAAACCACTTGTAGTACCTGTAATATTGGTCTTGAGAACTTTTTCTGCAAGCTTATTAAGAACCTTAGTTGATTTCTTTGACATTTTACTTTTTCTCCTTTCTAAATTGTACTTTAAAATTATCGAAAAAGCTTAAAATATTCAACAATATTTGACAATATAAGAATTCTATGCAATAATTGAAGAAAAATAATATTACAAAGAAATAGTTTTGCGATAATATGAATAACTGTATGTTTTTCCCGATTTTTTAATTGTAAAAAGGTATAATTATTTAGTTTATATGTTTTTTTTAGTGCTGCTGTAAGTTTTTGTAAAAATTGCAATTTTTTAAGCATTACTGTATAATATGTGTATCAAAAACTATTTTGGAGGAAACTATGAAGATTGCCTTATGCGATGACCAATTAGCGCATATTGAGCTATTAAAGCCGTATGTTGACGAATTCTTTCGGATCAAAGAAATGGATATCGAATTCTTCGAGTTTTTAAGCGGTGAAAGTATTCTTAAGAGTGAAGAGAACTTTGACATTATTTTTCTTGATATAGAATTAGGTGATACCACCGGAATTGATGTTGCCAATCAATTAAAATCCCGTAATTCCAATTCGGTTATTATTGTTGTAACCTCATACGCTGAATATCTTGATGATGCCATGGACTTGCAGGTAATAAGATTTCTGAAAAAGCCCGTCGTACAAAATAAGGTTTTTTCTGCACTTGAAAAAGCTCTACAGGAAATAAATGAAAAGTTGATTGCGTTTTCCACAATAGACAACGGGATCATAAGAGTAAAAAGTCGTGATATAATCTATGTTGAAGCAAAACTCAAAGCAGTAGCTGTTTGCACCAGAGATGATACATATTTAGTAAGAGAACCTTTGAAAAGAATTAAAATGACTCTCTCTTCTTCCGATTTCGCAATACCTCATAATAGTTTTATTGTAAATATGAATTATATTTCAAAATTCAGACGTGAAGAAATAACCGTGGACGCTTGCGGCAAAGATGTAAATATTCAGGTATCAAACAGAAAACAACCGGAATTTAAGCGTAGATTTATGGCTTTTATCGGTGAAGGTGAATAAAAATGGTAAAAATTATATGCGATATATTTATGTATATTTTTGAAGGCTTGCTACTATATAATTACGCAAATGATTTGTTTCCGGGAAAGAAAAAAACTGTAGTTAAGATTATTTCGGTTATTTTAGTAAATATAATTCTGTTCTTTACTTACCAGACAGGAAAATCCGTTTTTAATATCTCCTCCTTGTTAATTATGTACTTTTTCACGCTATGGTATGTTTTTGGTGCTCATCTCGGAAAAGCACTTTTTCATTCAACTCTATTTATTAGTATAATGTTGCTTTCCGAAATTGTTATACTAAATCTTTGTTCTGTTATATTTAATGATTTCAATGCAATGAACAAAGATACCAATGCATACATTTTTGTTATAGTAACAAGTAAAATCATTTACTTTTCCTCAATGCTAATTATAAAGAAACTGTGTGTTTCCCAAAATGACAGAAAACAAAAAGATAGCTTTTATTGGATGTTGTTTTTGTTTCCTTTGATTAGTATACCCGTATGTATTCTGATTTTCTTTGTTGCCGATAATGTTGAAATGTCTGATGCACTGAGAATTGGTATATCCGGAATGTTTATATTTTTACTCTTTGCGGATTTAGTTATATTTTTAGTATACGAAAATGCCGTTAAAAACAGAATGGAATTGTATGAACTAAAAACCGCAAAATTCCAGCAGGAGATTGACGAAAAATACTTTGAGGCTATTGAACAGTCTCAAACGGCAATAAGACAGTTTTCTCATGACACAAAGAATCATTTACAGCAAATAAGATATCTTGATAATGTTGAAGAAATTCACAAGTATCTTGATATTATAATAAATGATGTTGAAAAAATATCTTATGTTAGAATCAGCAGCAATAAAATGTTAAATCTTGTTATCAGTAAGTATTCTGCAATTTGTGAAAAGAAGAACATAAAATTTACACCTGAAGTAAAGCTTGCTAATTTATGCTACATTGATGATGTCGACTTATCAACTTTATTAAACAATTTATTGGATAATGCGGTTGAAGCTGCAGAGTTATCTGAAGATGGATTTATAGAGTTTAAGATATTCTCTAAAAACAGCAAGTTCGATGGAATAATAATAAAAAACACCTGTATAAATGCCCCCAAACATTTTAACAAAGAATTGATAACCTCAAAACAGGATAAGCATCTTCACGGGTTAGGTATGAGTATAGTTAAAAAGGTATTGAAAAAATATGAGGCGGTTTATGATTGGAATTATCACGAGGAAACAAAGATATTCGAAACAAGTATAGCCATACCGAAAAGCTGATTTTTTGACCGGTTATTTTAATAACCGGCCTTTTTTTGTTGAAATATTCTATAGGAAGTAAGAAATTTAATTACATAATTAATAATATCTGTAATATATTAATAAAATAAACTATAACAAAACTATTTCGCTGTTACTTTGTTTGTTTTCTTGTTACATATTGCTAAAATAAATAAGAAAGGAATGTAAGTATATGGTGTGTAGTTTGAAGCAGTTTGGTAAACGTGTAAGGCGTCGCAGAAATGATCTTGGAATCAGGCAAAAAGAACTTGCCGCAAAAATTAATATTTCAAATAATCATTTGTCTAACATAGAAAACGGAAAAGCTGCACCCAGTTTCTTTACATTCCTCGATATATGCTCTGCACTTAGTGTAAATCCGTCGTACCTTATTGACGGAAGTATATATTCTATTGAAAGTGAAATAGCAGAGAAGCTTAATAAAAAATCGGAAGAGCATAAAGAAATAATTTCAAAGATAATTGATACATTCCCGGATAGATAATATAAACTCCTGTATTCAGCAATTGTTGATTACAGGAGTTTTATATCTTAGTAAAATCAAAAACATATTTTAACCACTACCCTTAAAAACATATCTTGCCGATTAACAAGAAAAACTTGATATAATAGAAAACAGATAGCACTAATTATGATTTTAATTCTAATTATGAACACAACAGCAAAATTTCAAATTACAGGAATTTGCTGTTTTTTCTTTTTTTATTCGCATATTTTCTGCATTTGTCGAAAAATATTGATTTTAAACTGTTTTTTTTACAATTATATACTTAAGTATGATATAAATTGGGGAGATGTTGAAATAATGCTGTTGTGTGTAGACAGAGAAGATATTAAAACACTATATGAAGAATTTTTTAATAATTTTTCCGGTGAACAAAACAACCTGATGTATTTAACAGGTATTCCCGGTATAGGTAAAAGTATATTAATTGAGTATATACATTCTCAAGTAAAAGAAAAATTTCCGGATATGCTTAATGTGCTTATTAACTTAAATTTCGATGGAAATTATTTTTCTTTTTTTAATAATGCCTACCTTAAACTCAGACAACAGGGCGTTAAATTTTATTCATACGAACTTGCTCTGGATTATTTATATAAATTCACCGGTGATAAAAAATATCAAATAAGTCATGAGCATAATACTTTATTTTTTGACTTTGCTGAGCTGTCATTCGAGTTTATACAAGAACCTATATACAAAGTTATTGCCGGCGGAAGTGTTAATTTGCTGAGTATTATATCCGCAAAACTGAGCCAGTTATATAAAGATTATTTAATTTCTCAAAGCAAGGAAATTAGCGAAACAAAACATGAAGATGTTATCGCTAATCTTGGAAGATATTTTATCCGTGACATCAATAGATATTGCGAAGAAAATAATGCAAATATTTGCTATTTTATTGATACTTTTGAAAAATGCAATGAAAAAATCGGATTTTTAGAAAAAGAATTTATTGAAACATTTGTGCTTTCTTCTAAGTATTCATTTTGGTTAATAGGCGGTACTACTGAAATTCCGTTAGATAAATATAAAGATAACTTTGCTTATTTTTCTTCAGTTCATATTGATAATTTTGATGACGAAAAATATATCAGGGAAATATTGAATAAACAGTATGAAATAACTGACGAAAATATTATCAATACTATTTTTACCATAAGTAAAGGTTATCCTGCATCTGTTGAATTAATAGCAGAAACATATATTAATTTGAAAAAACTATCTGATAAAACAGCACTTTCGCAATTATTTACTGAAACTAAGCAAGCAGATTTTTATCATAAGTTTTTTAAGAAATATTACCGCAAACATGTTATCGCAGATGATTTAAATGTGCTTGCCTTTCTTGCCTGTTTTGATAGTTGGACATATAAGGAATATGAATATTATGCTTTTTTGGAAAATATTGGTAATCCTAAAATCAAATTTGAAAAATTAAAAAAGCATGTTATTGTGAAAGATAATCTCGACGGTAGTTTCTTTATTTTAGATGTTGCAAGAAAATGTTTATTGAATGCAGATAAAGATATTACCATCCATATTTATAAACAGGCATTTGATTATTTGCTTGCCGAAATTGAACGAATTACAGAAGAAAAGATTAATGAAAAAAACAGCGGCGATATCCATTTGCAAGTTATATCCGCAATAAGGATTGGAGCAAAAATACTCAAAGAAGAGCCTACTTTTGCAAATAAATACTATGATTGGTTCGTTAAATTTGAACAAAGTCTTTCACCTAAAATGCTTTATCAATTAAAGAGTGAGTCTATCGCCTGTTTTATCAGAGAAACAAAAAAGTTTCTTGAAAAAGCTAACAAGGATGATATTCATTCAAATATGGTTTTACAATGTCTATATGATTATGCCTGGACATATTGCTATCAAAGAAACTATAAAAAGGCAATTGAAATTATAAAAAAATATGAGTTATATGCACAAAGGTTTATAAAAAATACTGCTGATGAGCGTATCGTAAAAGCCAGATACACAAGAGCTGTTATTTTGGAGAATCATGGTGAATACGATGAGGCCTTAATGCTTCATAAAGAAATACTTAAAATTCGACGAAATGGGGCAGATAAAAGAGTTATCGGAGTTTCACTCAATTGTATCGGTTTTTTATATATGCTGATGAATGATTTTACCAATGCAAAAAATTATTTTGATGAATCATTAATATATCGCTCTATTGAAAATGATTTAAGAGGTTTTTGCACAGTTCATGCAAATTTATCCAAAATGTATTTCTTGCAGGCAGTACATACAAATGATTCAATATATCTTCACAAAGCAAAAACGGAACTTGATATTGCACTTGCAAATTTATCAGAAGAAAGTGTGCCTGCTCTCTACAAAAGTTGGAAAATAAGAAATGTAGTTCTGCAAGCACAAATGCTTCGTTTCTCTAAAGAAGCATCTATAGAAAGCTATGAAAAAATATTATCTGAATTAATGTCATTTATTGATATAATAGAAGATAATCCTCAATTTGGAATGTTTAATCATATAATGACTACAAAAAACAATATAGCGGTCATTTATGCTCTTATGGAGGACAGTGATAATGCTTATGAAACTATTGTAAAATGTCTTGCAGATAAAGAATTGTTTTATGATATTAAAACAAATCCGAAAAACAAACCCTGCAGCATATCAAGAAAAAATCTTGAAGCCATAAAAGAAAACAGATTGCACGATTTGATCTTTGAATATTAACCGATATAAACAACAGCAAAATTTCAAATTACAGGAATTTGTTGACAGCACAATGCAGATACGCGGATGCTGTTGACGAACTTATGATACGGTTCCGACAATTAATCTGTAACGCGGCAATTGCAAAAGTGCCGAGAAAACTTGATTTCTCGGCACTTTTTTGCTTATTTGTTTTCTTTTGCAGTATTAAGAGTGGAAATTAAAATCTTATTAATTTCCAAGCAATCATCAAGGAGCGATTTTTCCTCTTTTTCGGTTATGAATTCAGATAAAACCAACAATCGAAGCCAATATTCTGTTTCAGCAGTTTCTTTTAAGGAAATTTGAAGTTTGGCGATAAAATCCGCTTTGCTGATTCCGTAGATTGCTTCGTTGGCATTGGTGCTGATGGAGGTGGCACTACGAAGGACTTGTTTTGCAATAACCGTTTCTTTTTTCTCTTATGTGAGAGTCATCTCGCCGCTTCTGGCACCCCCTGCGGGAATCGAACCCACATCTAGCCCTTAGGAGGCCTGACCTATCCCCTTGAAGGGGTCTGCAATATCCGTTTCTTGCATAAAATCCGTATTTTTCGGGGTTTTAGGGACAAAAACATACTGTTTTCCGTAACTTTCGCAGATTTTACAGCAAGTCCTGATCGCGTGGTACCACGCAGGGTGCCAAAAATGGCACCATTTATTCAAAATAGAATAAAACTACTATTTCGAAGACGCGTTGCTCGCGTCTTTTTCTGTTTATACGATCGCTACATAATAAATCAAGAATGTTTTTCAAAATATCCGCTCGAAAGCGAATTTGTTTTCAAAATTGTATTGACTATTCGAAGCACTTTGGCTATAATAGATAATACAAAAATATCCGCTTTAGCGGTCAATCAGATTGAATTTAGAAAGGACTGTGAGCTATGCACG
>CAYTRD010000072.1:0-10173 GCA_964440255.1 uncultured Ruminococcus sp.
GACTCAGGCGACCGTTTTCGAATAGTCCATCGACCAGGAAAGCTTGCTTTCCGTTGGTCGGGACATATAATCTTTTTACATTATAGGAAGGAATTTCCTATAATGTAAAATATTGGTGCCGGACACAAAGATCCGGCACTTTTTTGTTTTGCTTCAGTATTTTTAAAAAACCGAGTAATTGTTTTTTTGTATAACATATTCTTGTTGACTTATTATGTAAAAATATTGTATATTATAGTAAGAAAAATTTTGAGAGGAGAATTCTTTTGAAGCACCCCGAAATAGTAAACAAAATGACACTTGAGCAGAAGGCTGCTTTTGTGTCAGGTCTTGACTATTGGCACACTCAAGGCTGTGAGGAGTTAGGACTTCCGTCACTCAATATTACAGACGGACCTCACGGACTTCGTAAAAAGAACGAAAATAAAAAGTCGGGAGGAATAGATCTCAGCAACTCCGTTCCCGCCACCTGCTTCCCTCCCGCATCGGCTACAGCCTGCTCATGGGATCCCGAGCTTATTGAAATGGCAGGTCAGGCTCTCGGTGAGGAATGTCTAAAAGAAAAGGTTTCCGTTGTTCTCGGCCCCGGTATGAACATCAAGCGTGCTCCTACCTGCGGAAGAAACTTTGAATATTTTTCGGAGGATCCCGTTCTTGCAGGTAAAATGGCTGCAGGACTTGTCAAGGGCGTACAGTCAAAGGGAATCGGCACTTCACTCAAGCACTATGCCTGTAACTCACAGGAAGCTTACAGAATGATAGTTGATGAAGTTGTTGACGAAAGAGCATTAAGAGAAATCTATCTTACTGCATTTGAAATCGCCGTAAAGGAAGCATCCCCCTGGACTGTTATGAATTCATATAACCGAATCAACGGCGAATATGCATCACAGAATGAATATCTTCAGCAGAAGGTTTTGAGAAACGAATGGGGCTTTGACGGGCTTATCGTTACAGACTGGGGCTCATCCGTTGACAGAATCCCCGGACTTCTTCGCGGAACAGACCTTGAAATGCCTTCCTCAGGCGGATATAACACAAAAAAGATTATTGAAGCAATAAATAACGGCGAGCTTAAAATTGAAGACCTTGACAAGAGAGTTGATGTTGTTGTTGACCTTATTCTTAAGTCAAAGCCTGCCCTTGAAAAGGATTGCGACTTCTCATTTGACGACCACCACGAGGTTGCAAGAAAGGTTGCAGAAGGCTCAATGGTGCTTCTTAAGAATGATGATAACATTCTTCCTCTTAAAAAGGGAATGAAGGTTGCTGTTATCGGTGAGCTGGCTGCTGCTCCCCGTTTCCAGGGTGCAGGCTCATCCGTTATCAACCCCACAAAGCTTGACAATGCACTCGAAGAGCTTAAAAAGCTCGGCGTTGATGTTACATATGCAAAGGGCTACGAAAAGAGCAAGAATGAAGTTAATGAAGCACTCTTCACAGAAGCAAAGAATGTGGCAGAAAATGCTGATATAGCACTTGTTTTTGTCGGTCTTACAGAAGAGTTTGAAGGCGAAGGCTATGATAGATCTGATATTGAAATGCCTTCCTCTCACAACGCTCTTGTAAGCGAGATCGCAAAGGTAAACAGCAACACAGCAGTTGTTCTTGCAGGCGGTTCCGTTATCAATCTTCCGTGGGTCAATGAAGTAAAGGCACTTCTTGATACAAGACTCGGCGGACAGGCAACGGGCAGTGCAACCGCAAATATCCTTACAGGTGCAGTCAATCCCTCGGGTAAGACTTCAGAAACCTATCCTCTTTCCTACAGCGATAACCCCACATACGGAAATTATCCTGCAGGCCCAGTAACAAGTGAACACAGAGAATCCGTTTACATCGGCTACCGTTACTATGACACGGCAAAGAAGGATGTACTCTTCCCCTTCGGCTACGGACTTTCATACACAACATTTGAATACAGCGATCTTAAGGTTTCCGCAGAAGAAATAAATGACACCGATACACTTGAAGTAAGCTTCAAGGTAAAGAATACAGGCGATGTAGCAGGTGCAGAGGTTGCACAGCTTTATGTCGGCGATATCGAATCAACGATCTTCCGTCCTCTTAAGGAGCTTAAGGGCTTTAAGAAGGTATTCCTTGCTCCCTCTGAAGAAAAGGAAGTTAAAATCACTCTTTCAAAAAGAGACTTTGCATTTTTCAATGTATACACAGGTGCTTTCCAGGTAGAAAGCGGCGATTTTGCTATTCTTATCGGTGCATCCTCAAGAGATATCAGGCTTATAAAGACTGTTACCGTAAATTCAGCAGATACATCAACTATCCCCGACTACTCCGTAAGTGCACCTGCATACTATACAGCAGATGTTTCGGGAATGAACGGTGCACAGTTTGAAGCAGTTCTCGGAAGACAGCTTCCCGATCCCAACCGTGACACAACAAAGCCCATTGATATTTATTGCTGTCTTGATGACGCAAGACACACAAAATGGGGCGGAAGGATATGCAACCTCATTGAAGGTATGATGTCAAAATTCGGCTCCGATGCCAACGGTGACGGCAAAATGATTTCTGCTATGGCAACTCAGATTCCCATAAGAAACTTTATTGCTATGAGTATGGGTGTTTTCTCTGTTGAAATGGCTGACGGACTTCTTATGATTCTCAATGACGATAAGTCAAGCTTCAAGGGACTTATGAAGATAATAGCAAGAATCGGCCCTGCTATCACAAAGCTTCCTCCCCTCTTAAAGTCGATCTGATAAACGATGATAAAAGCCTGCCATTTTTTGCGGCAGGCTTTTATTAACATAATTTTAACATACATATACTATAATATATTTGTTGTGAAAAAATTTACTTCCGGAGGATGCTTATGTTCAATATTCTTGTTCTTGAAGACGATAAAGCACTGAATAAATCTTTTTGCTCTTTTCTTAATCAGAACGGCTATAATACAGTAGGCTGTCATAATGCAGAAGATGCTTTTGTTGCTATGTATGAAACTGTTTTTGATATTATAATATCCGATATAATGATGCCCGGCATTGACGGCTTCGAGTTTGCAAAAAGCATAAGAAACATCAACGAATCAATTCCGATTCTTTTTGTTACTGCAAGAGACGATTTTGCGTCAAAGGAAAAGGGCTACAAAACAGGAATTGACGATTATATGGTAAAGCCCATAGACCTTGACGAGCTTCTTCTTAAAATCGGTGCGATACTTCGCCGCTCAGGAATAAACAACAGTAAAATCCTCACCGTAGGTAATTTCACTATGAATCTTAACGAATATACCGCATATCTGAGCGGTCAGGAAATTTCTCTTACGGCAAGAGAATTCAGCCTGCTTTATAAGCTTCTTTCATACCCCAAAAAGGCTTTTACCCGTTCTCAGCTAATGGATGAATTCTGGGAGGCTGATACAGAATCGGGCACAAGAACCGTTGATGTTTATATGACAAAGCTCAGAGCAAAGCTTGCTGAATGTGATGCATTTGAAATAGTTACCGTAAGGGGGCTGGGCTACAAGGCGGTGTTAAAAAATGAAAATGCCTAAACGCTTCAAGCAAAGACTCTTTTCCAATTATGTTATCACCTTCATAGGCTTCTTCCTGCTTTCAGGCTTTGCAACAACTGTTTCTTTCCTGCTTTTCTTTTATTCATATGACCTTCCAATTGATTATATTGAAAAAGCCGCAAGATACACATTTTTCAATCTGTTGTTCATTTCAGCAGCATTTGCACTCATCGGCACTACCTGGAAAAAATATACTGTCGAAAAACCGATTTCTGAAATCAATAATGTTTTATTGAGAATAAAAAAGGGCGACTATTCAGCACGTCTTAACAGAAGACTTTATACATCAAGGTTTTCAACAATTGTTAACAACATAAACCTTATGACCCATGAGCTTTCAAGCCTTGATACACTAAAAATATCGCTTATGTCAAATATCTCCCACGAATTAAAAACTCCCGTAAGCGTTATCAGCAATTACGCAACTCTTCTGCAGGACACTTCCCTACCGCCTGACAAACAATTGGAATATGCAAGGGCAATCAGCGAATCGTCCAAAAAAATGACCGAATTTATAACCAATATTCTGAAGCTCAATCAGCTTGAAAATCAGAATATTCCCTCAGATATGAAGGAATATAACCTGAGCGAGCAGCTTTGCGAATGTTTGCTGAATTTTGAAGAAGTATGGGATAATAAAAATATCGAAATCGAAACCGATATTGAGGAAGATGTCACGGTGAAATCTGATATTCAGCTTATGAATATTGTATGGAATAACCTTTTTTCCAATGCATTCAAATTTACACCTGAAAACGGGCAGATTTCCGTAACACTCACACAGGGTAACAAATATGCAATTGTAAAGATTTCCGATACGGGATGCGGAATCCCCGAAGAACAGAAAGACCTTATTTTCGAGAAATTCTATCAGTGCGATACCTCTCGGGCTACAGACGGCAACGGTCTTGGACTGGCACTCGTCAAAAGAATCATAAATATTACCGACAGCTTCATAAAGGTTGACAGTAAAGAAGGCGAAGGCACAACCTTTACGGTAAAAATCCGAAAGAAATAATATCAGCAAAAACAGTCATTCCTCTTAACCGGAAGAATGACTGTTTTTTTCAGCATTTGAATTTAACCGTAAATACCGTTCCGTTTTCGATATCACTTGTAACGGAAATATCCGCATTGTGGAGATTTACGAGGTTTTTACATATTGCAAGTCCCAGACCGTAGCCGCTGCCCGAGGTTCTTGCTTTATCAGAACGGTAAAAACGCTCAAATATATGAGGCATATCCTCCTCGGGAATCGGAGTTCCCATATTTTTGGTAGAAAGAATAATATAGCCCGAAGACTTTTTCAGCGAATAGGAATGACGCTTTTTCAGTGTGAGAGTCACTTCCCCGCCGGGGTCGGAATATTTTACTGCATTATCAAGAAGAATATGAATTATCTGATTGAGTGCAACGCTGTCACCCTCAAGGTGTATATTCTTTTCTATGTTACTGTTGAGAATTATACCGTTTTCAAAAGCAACAGGCTCATACTGAAGTGAAAGCTGCATAGCAAGCTCAGAAAGATTTACATCGCTGAATATATTCTTTTTGCTTGCGTTATCGGTCTTTGCAAGAAGAAGAAGCTTTTCAACAAGATCACGCATATGTGTGGCTTCTTCATATGTGCTGTCTATCCATTGCATCTGACTTTCAACAGTTTCGTTCTTATGTGACTGAAGTATTCCGCTGTTTGTGAGAATAACCGTAAGAGGTGTTTTCAATTCGTGAGAAGCATCGGCAATAAAGTTTTTCTGTTGCTCCCAAGCCTTTTCAACGGGCTTAAGGCACATTTTTGCAAGAAACCTCATAATTGCCCATAAAAACAGAGATGAAAGAAGAATAAGTATACTGCCGTCAAAAAGAATAATGTTGAGATATGAAAAATATTGGGTTGAATCAGCAAAAGCAATACGGCTTCCGAAAGTATGATTTGTTTTATTATAAAAAAGATTCAGTTCGTTTATATGCCCGAAATCAGCATCAGCCTGCAATGCATAAGAAACCGCTCTTGACAGAATTGCCTCATCCATATTTGCACGGCTGAAATCAAGCATCGTGATTGAGCCGAGCTCCTTAACATCAACAACACAAACACTGCCCGAGTGAAGTGCAAAAACTGAATCATCCTCATCATCTCCGCCTATTTCAGGCAGCATATTTACCTCCGCGGAGCTTGAAAATGTCTGTAAAACCGATCTCATATCTACTGTTATCGACACGAAAAATACAGTACCGGACATAAGATAGAAAAAGACCAGTACTGTACAAATTATTAACATTGAAATAGAAACAAAGCGTCTTCTGAGCCTTTTAAGCATCGTTTTTCACCTCAAGGCGGTAACCGATCTTTCTTAAAGATGCAATTTCAATATTGCTTTCTATAAAATCGAGTTTTTTACGTAAAAAGGATATATAGACCTCAACATTATTATCAACGGCATTTGAATCATATCCCCATACCTTCACTATAAGGTCTTCTTTAGTTGTAACAATACCGGGATTGCTCATAAGTATCTTCATTATTTCAAATTCCTTGAAATTGAGATGCACACTTTTGTCCTTACAGGAAAGGTCACAGGTAGAAAGATTAAGAACAGTATCATCAAAGGACAATTCGTCTATAACAACCTCACCCTGACGGCGTGTAAGTGCTCTGACTCTTGCTAAAAGCTCCTCGGGGTCAAAGGGCTTCGTCATATAATCGTCAGCCCCCGAATCAAGTCCCTTTACCTTGTCCGCAATCTGATCCTTTGCCGTAAGCATAAGAATCGGTGTTGCGATTTTTTCCTTTCTGAGACAAGATGCAACCTCATAACCGTCCATACCGGGAAGCATTATATCAAGAATAATGATGTCATAAATTCCGCTTACGGCATAATCGAACCCGTCATTTCCGTCAAATGCAATGTCAACCATATATTTCTGCTCTGTAAGAATATGTGCAAGTGCTTCTGCAAGACGCTTTTCGTCTTCAACAACCAATATCTGCATAATTACCTCCCCTGATAAGCTAAGCTTATTATCCCACAAATATTATTTTATATCAAGACTTTATTATAATGAACTTAAAACTGTCTTAAAATATATTTACAAGAAGCGTAAACAGGATTATGCTATATACAATTTCCGAAAGAGGGTATCACAATGTTTAATGACTTACCAAACTATATTGAAGAGGCTGCAAACACACCGTATATTGCCCATAACGGCATTGAATTGACTGAATACGGTAATGGTCGATGTATAGCAAGAATTGAAATAAAGGAGCATCACAAAAACCTTCACGGGTCAGTTCACGGTGGCTGTGTATTTTCCCTTGCTGACACAGTTGCAGGATATACGGCAATGACTGAGGGAACTGTAGTGACCACTCTCAATGCATCAATAAATTATTTCCACCCCGTAATTGACACAAGGTATCTTTACTGCAGGGGGGAAATCACAAAATCAGGCAAAACAGTAACCGTCGTACGAACAGAGCTTTATGATGATAACAACAAACTCCTCGCCGACGGCAGTTTTTCATGCTTTAATTTACGCAAACGATAAATCATAATTCAGAACCACAAGCTATATGACCCGTTTCCGTTCCCATTGCACAATAAATTTATTTTAAGCCATCAGATACATATCCGCAAATAAAACAACACCTTTATTCATTAATTAATTTAATAACCAATCTCTAATAATTAAATATATATGATGTTGACTTCAATATGTAAAAATGGTAAATTTAAATGTATATTTATATTGATTACAGTTGCGAATTGCATAAGGAGTAAGCAAGCAAATGAAAGAATTAAACAGAAAAATTGAACATCTTTCCGACTCGGTTATCCGCAGAATGACCAGAATTTCAATGGAATGCGGTGCTATCAATCTCTCACAGGGCTTCCCTGACTTTGACCCTCCTCAGTTTATTATGGATGCACTTAAAAATGTGGCTACTGCAGGCCCTCATCAGTATTCACCCACATGGGGTGCATATAACTACAGAGCAGCCGTTGCAAAAAAGGTCGGCACCTTTATGGGCATAGACCTTGACCCCGACAAGAATGTTATCGGTACAATAGGCAGCACTGAAGCTATGATGGCTACAATGATGGCTATTTCAAACCCCGGTGATAAAATAGTAATATTCTCCCCTTACTTTGAAAACTACGCCGCACAGAGCCTTTTTAACTCAATTGAGCCCATTTTTGTTCCCCTCAATCCCCCTTCATTCACATTTGATGCAGACAGACTTGAAGAAGCATTTAAAGACCCGAAAACAAAGGCTATGCTTCTTTGCAACCCCTCTAACCCTTCGGGCAGAGTTTTCACAAAGGACGAATTACAGGTAATTGCTGACCTGGCAATCAAATATGATGTTATCGTTATTACAGACGAGGTTTACGAGCACATCATTTTTGAGCCTCACAAGCATACATACATCGCAGCTCTTCCCGGAATGTGGGAAAGAACTATCTGTTGTTCATCTCTTTCAAAAACATATTCAATCACAGGCTGGAGACTCGGTTACATTGTTGCTTGTGAAGAGCTTATGGACAGATGCAAAAAGATTCACGATTTCCTCACAGTATGTGCTCCCTCCCCCTTACAGGAGGCAATTATTGCAGGACTTGAAGCACCTATGTCTTACTATAAAGAGCTTCAGGATCACTACACTCATATGAGAGATATCTTTGTAGGAGGGCTCAAAGACCTCGGTTGGAAATTCTCAGAGCCCGAAGGCTCATACTTTATGATGGTTGATATTTCCGACTTCCAGAAAGGCAGAACAGATATTGAATTCTGCGAAGAGCTTGCATATAAAGTAGGCGTTGCCGCAGTTCCCGGCTCTTCTTTCTTTAAGGAGGATGTAAACCACCTTGCCCGTTTCCACTTCGCAAAGAAGGACGAAACCCTCTACGAAGCCCTCGAAAGACTTTCAAAAATCAAAGAGCTTATGTAACTAAAAATGCACTCCACCGAGGAGTGCATTTTTTGCTGTAAATTATGATTTAATATCCGTAATACTTAAGCCATTTTACATAAAGCGGCATCCATTCGTCTGCAAGAGGCTGATTTTCGGCTCTTCCGAGACCGTGACCGCCATACGGGAAGATATGAAGCTCACAGGGAATTTTAGCTTTTATAAGACTTGAAGCAAAACGCAAAGAACATTCGGGGTTAACTGCAGTATCCTCTGCCGTATGCCACAAAAATGCAGGCGGAGTATCATTACGGACAATATTTTCAGAGGACAGCATTTCAATCATATTTTTGTCCGGCTCATTGCCTAAAAGGTTATGAAGTGTACCGAGATGTGTAATTTCGGGATTCAGAGATGCAACGGCATAACAGGGAGCAAATGTATCGGGACGCGAAGAAACCTTATCAATTTCATCACCGTTTTCCTTACCGTAATCAAAACGAAGTCCTGTCATACAGGTTAAGTGCCCACCTGCCGAAAAGCCCATCGTGCCGATTTTTTCGGGGTCAATTCCCCATTTATCCGCGTTATACCTTATAATACGAATGGCTCTTCTTGCATCCTCTTCCATGACAGGGTGCTTATAGGGTGCAACGCGGTAATTAAGATATGCCGCAGATATACCGTTGTCATTAAGATAACGGCAGATAGCATCACCCTCGTGGTCAGTGCATACAGCCCAGTAGGCACCCCCGGGAATTACAAGCACACAGCCGTTTTTCTTGCCGTTATCGAGAAAATATTCAGTAATTGAGGGAGGCTCCTGATTAAATTCAGCATTGAAATACGGAACATCATTTTCCCAGAGATATATTTTATTCTTCACAGCAACATCACCTTTTCTTTCTGTGTTCGATATTACCATTTATAAGGATTTCTGTCAAACAAAAAAAGAGAGAGACTCAACATCTCTCTCAAAAAAGTTTAATTAAGCTTATTTAACCATGCTTGCGATTTCTGCTGCGAAATCGTCAACCTTCTTTTCAATGCCTTCGCCCTTTTCAAAACGGGTAAAGCTCTTAACGGAAATCTCTGCACCGAGAGCCTTTGCAACTGATGCAACATAACCCTTTACATCGCCGTCGAAGAGATCGGAACGAACGAATGCCTGCTCAAGAAGACAAACTTCCTTGATCTGCTTTGCAAGACGACCCTGAACAAGACCGTTAAATATCTTGTTATCAACGATTTCTGCCTTGTGTGCAAGTGCAATTTCAACAAGAGCAGCATATGCTTCCTTGGAAATGAAATTGAAGAAGTTCTTTCTCTGCTGCTGATCAAGTCCCTGATAAATAGTTGTGTCCTCTTCGTTCCACTTCTTTGTATCGATAGCTTCTGTAATGAGGCTGTTGAGAATAGGCATAGGAAGAGAATCGGGCTTGTTAAGAGCACTTTCAACTGTGATGTTTTCCATCTTTGCAAGCTCGTCAGTTGAAATTACGCTCTTGCTTAAATGCTCGGGATTCATAGCAGCAACCTGCATTGCTACATTCTTACCCATTTCAGCAAATTCTGCCTTTGCAGCTGTAGCATCATCGGTATCAAATGCAACAACAACACCTACTGAACCGCCTGCGTGGATATAAGTTGCTGTGTGACCTTCAACAACAGCAAATCTTCTGACCTTCATATTTTCACGAAGAGCAAGGAAAAC
>CAYTRD010000073.1:0-9712 GCA_964440255.1 uncultured Ruminococcus sp.
TCTGATATTATTATAGGTTTTTTACGGTAAAAAATCAATATTATAATAAGTACCGTAATATTTCAGTTGCATAAATTTTTAATAAAATATTGAATCTTTGTTTTTTATTATGTATAATGTTTTCGGAGTGTGATAAAAATGGTTCGTGCAAGAATTAAAAAGCCTGTTGATAAATCTATTGCAACAAAGGGCTTCCCCAAATTTCTTTTTTACTTGGTTCAGTTTACATGGGGGCTTCCCGTTAATCTTATCAGCGGTATAATATTTCTTATTTTAAGAAAAAAATACCGTACTGAAAAATTTATGAATTCCTATATTACCTATATCCCCGGCAACTGGGGCGGTCTTTCTCTCGGTATTTTTATTTTTATTGCAGAGGGTAAGGCTGAAGGGTGGACAAACAACACAAAGATACACGAATACGGACATACTGTTCAATGTCTTCTTTTAGGCCCTCTTTATTGGATAGTTGTAGCACTTCCTTCTGCAATATGGTGCAATTTATTTGCCGACTACAGAAAGAAGAACAATGTTTCATATTATAAGCTCTACTGTGAAAGCTGGGCAAACTCATGGGGAGTTAAATGGTCGGGACTGAAGCAGTACGGCATTAAGTAAGAGGGGTAGAAAATGAAAAAGCTGTTAAGTGTTTTTTTGGTTGCCGTAATGCTGTTTTCCTGTGCTGTTTTTGCATCTGCCGAAGAAGAAAAGGTGCTTAAATTCAGTGAAGACGGCACCTTCAAGATATTGCAGATAAATGATACGCAGGATGTGGGCAAAAACCGTAAAAAGAAAATGATTGAATTTATTGAGGCTGCTCTTGATGCCGAACAGCCTGATCTGGTTGTTTTTGTGGGAGATCAGCTTGCAGATTTTTATCCTTTTGCGACCGAAGAGGATATGACACTTGCGATTGAGAATATTCTTATTCCCCTTAAAGAAAGAAATATTCCTTTTCTGATGACACTCGGAAATCATGACTATGACAATATTGACGAATTTACCGAAGAAGAGCAGTATGCAGTTTATTCATCATTTGAAAACTGCTATGCAGTAAACAACGGCCCCGACGGCTTTACATATAATGTCCCCGTTCTTTCCTCCGACGGAGAGAAGACTGTATTCAGCATTTATATGATGAACACCCATAACAAAGCCGAAACAGGCGGTTATGCAGGTGTAAACAGCGAACAGGTTCAATGGTATAAGGAGACCTCCGAAGCACTTAAGACACAAAACGGCGGTGTGACTCTTCCATCAATGCTTTTTCAGCACATTCCTCCCAAAGAGATATACACTCTTTTTACAGAATGTAAATGGAATGAAGAGGGTGCTATCTATTCACGCCGTGATAAGAAATGGTACAAGCTTGATGAAACCGAAGCAGAGGGCTATCTCGGTGAGGCACCCTGCAGTGAGGATTTTGATAATATTACGGGTCAGTATGAAGCCTGGCTTGAATGTGATGATATTATAGGTGCTTTCTTTGCCCACGACCATGTAAACAACTTTGTCGGAACAAACGAGGACGGCATCACAATGGGCTATAACGGCGGAACAGGCTTCAGAGCATACGGACTCGGTGATGAAAGAACAGTAAGAGTTTTTGAATTCAATGAGGACGATGTCGAAAATTACGAAACAAGACTTCTTACCTACAAAGAAGTAACAGATAAGGAGATTTCCGTAGTAGTAAGTGATGTAATGACACCGGCTCTTCTTACATATGTTATGAAGGTAGTATATTTCTTGTTCGGTTGGCTTATTAATATGTTTTAATAAGGGAATTAATTGATATAAAGCTGTACTTCGGTACAGCTTTGTTTCTTTTGAAGCAAACATAAATTATGATTTTTTTGTTTTGTTTAAAGTTAATGATTATACTTAATTTATACTTATGATAAAAGGAGGAGCTTGTGGCTTATTCAACAGTATTTAAGCGGTATGAACTCAAATACCTGATAACGACAGAACAACGGGATATGATCAAGGAAGAGATGGCACAGTATATGACTGCCGATAAGTACGGCAAATCTACTATCCGAAATATATATTTTGATACTCCTGATTACAGACTCATAAGGCGGTCGATTGAAAAACCCGAATATAAAGAGAAGCTTCGTATAAGAAGTTATCAGAAGGCTGATAAAGATACCACGGTTTTTGTTGAGCTTAAGAAAAAATATAAAAAGGTTGTCTACAAAAGAAGAATTGCCGTCAGGGAAGAGGACGCACTTTCGTGGATATACGGGCACAACAAGCCGGCGAAGGCTACACAAATAACCAAGGAGATTGATTATTTTATTGATTTCTATAAGGATCTTCAGCCAACAGTTTTTCTGTCCTATAGCAGGGAAGCGTTCTACAGTAAGACAGATTCGACATTCCGTGTTACATTTGACACGGATATCTGCTGCAGATTTGATGCACTTACACTTGAATCGGAATCGGGCGGAACTCCCATTCTCGGTGACGACAAGGTGTTAATGGAAATCAAATGTGCAGGAGGAATACCCTTATGGATGGCACATATTCTTTCAAGAGAAAAAATCGTTAAAACATCATTTTCAAAATACGGTACGGCATATACTACACTTATATTGCCGAATAATCTAAAGGAGACAAATTATGCTTGATTCAATTTTTAAAGGACTTTTTGACAGCGACATTACTACAGTTATAAGTGTCGGAGATTTTCTTCTGTGCATCGGTGCTTCACTTTTGCTCGGAATAATATTAACACTTTCTTATATGTACAAGACCCGTTACACAAAGAGCTTTCTGCTTACTCTGGGGCTTCTTCCCGCAGTTGTATGCGTTGTAATTATGATGGTAAACGGAAATGTAGGTGCGGGTGTTGCCGTTGCAGGAGCATTTTCTCTTGTTCGATTCCGGTCCGTTCCCGGCTCTGCAAAGGAAATATGTACACTTTTCCTCGCAATGGGTGCAGGACTTATTGCAGGTATGGGATATCTTGCATTCGCACTTCTGTTTACGGTTATTATGAGTGCCGTGCTTTTCATTTACAATAAGGTAAGCTTTTCAGCTACTAAGAATTCAGCTCTTTATAAAAGTGTAAAAATAGTTATCCCCGAAGATCTTGATTATTCGGGTGTGTTTGACGGTGTTTTTTCACAGTATTGCACATACTCTGAGCTTTCTCAGGTTAAGACCGTAAATATGGGCAGTATGTTCAGACTTACTTATGATGTAATACTCAAGGACTCATCAAAGGAAAAAGAATTTATTGACGAATTAAGAATAAGAAACGGAAATCTTGAAATAACTGTATCAAAACAGGCTACTCAGGTAACAGAGCTTTAATGGAGTGAAAACAATGAAAAAAGGAGCAATTTTCTCTTTAATTTTAACTATAGCATTAATTTTCAGCAGTTGTGGCGGCGGTGTTGTAGAAGAAACTACAAATAAAGATGCAGAAACGACGGGAGCTTCTGTCGTAACAAGTGAAGCGGAAACTGAAAACAGTGAGGAAACCACATCTTCATCATCAGCCGATTCTGCAGAGGGAATGTTCACAGACCGTGATTCCGATACATCTTACCGTGATGCAACAGTAAATATTACCCTTTCGGGCAATACTGCTTCGGCTTCCTCCGACAGCGTAAAAATATCGGGGGGAACCATAGTGTTATCCGAAGAAGCAACATATATCATTTCAGGTACTTTAACAGACGGTATGATATATGTTAATGCCGATGAAACGGCAAAGCTTCAGATAGTTCTTAACGGTGCGAATATTACAAGCAGTACATCTGCAGCATTATATATTCTTTCCTGTGATAAGGTGTTCGTAACACTTGAAGAGGGAAGTGAAAATACTCTTTCAAACGGCGGTGCATTTGAAGCAATTGACGAAAACAATATCGACGGTGCAGTATTTTCCAAACAGGATCTTACCTTTAACGGCAGCGGTACTCTTACCGTTTCTTCTCCCTCTTCTCACGCCGTTGTCTGTAAGGATGACCTTGTGTTTACGGGCGGAAGCTATATTTTTGAAAGTGCTTCCCACGGTCTCGATGTTAATGACAGCGTAAGGGTGAAAAACAGTAATATTTCCATAGCTGCCGGTAAAGACGGTATTCATTGTGAAAATGATGATAATGCTGAAAAGGGCTTTATTTATGTCGAAAGCGGTAATTTTGATATATCTGCAGAGGGTGACGGAATTTCAGCAGGAACCACACTTGAAATAAAGGGCGGTACATTTGATATAATCACAGGCGGCGGAAGTGAAAATGCCGAAGCACAAACATCGTCCGATTGGGGCGGCTTTATGGGCGGTAAAGGCTCCATGGGCGGTATTCGTCCCGGAATGTCGGGAGCAAGCTCATCAAGTACGGATACCTCCGAAGACAGCGAAAGCATAAAGGGAATCAAGGCTGCAGGAAATATCAGTATTTCAGGCGGTACATTTACAATAGATTCAGCAGATGACGGTGTTCATTCTAATATGAATATTACCGTCTCGGGCGGTGTATTCACCATAGCTACGGGTGATGATGGTATGCACGCTGATGAAACTCTTACCGTTTCAGGCGGAGATATAAACGTAACTGAAAGCTATGAGGGACTTGAGGGACTGCATATTAAAATCACAGACGGAAATATCAGCCTTTACAGCTCCGATGACGGACTCAATGCCGCAGGCGGTACGGATTCCAGCGGTACGGGAGGATTCCGCGGCGGAGATATGTTCGGCGGCGGAATGAGCTCCGGAAACGGCAGTATCGTAATTTCGGGCGGTACTTCCTATATCAATGCTTCCGGTGACGGTATTGATGCCAACGGAACTCTTGAAATTACAGGAGGTCACACAACTGTTACGGGACCCACACAGGGCGACACGGCAACGCTTGACTACGATAAGACGGCAGTTATTACAGGCGGTACATTTATCGGTACGGGTGCTTCGGGAATGGCACAGACCTTCTCAGATTCGCAGCAGGGCGTTATTGCAGTCAGTGTAGGCACGCAAAGGGCAGGTACAAATATTGTTCTTACGGATAAGAACGGAAATACTCTTATTGAATACGCTCCCGAATTATCCTTCGGTGTTGTAATTCTCAGCTCTCCCGATATTGTTAAGGGCGAGAAATATACTTTGGGCATCGGAGATGCAGAAGGAAGCTTTGAAGCAAACTAAATCATAATTTGTAGGGCGAACGCCCTACAAATTATGATAATGCAAAATGAAAGGGCTTCGCCCCTCCCGACGCTTCGCCCTATGTTTTTAGCTTGTGGGCGACATCCCCTACAACCAATAAATTTATTTTTGTACCTCTTGGGTAATTATATCCGTTCGTTGAATTATGATATACTTGACTTTGTCCGTGTATTTTTTTAAAATATAAATAAATTATATTTTTGGAGAATTATATGGCGGAGAAAAAGGCGGCAAGAAACAGAACAATTGATATATCTGTCGAAGATGGCAGAAAATATCTTGACAGGTGTGTTGTTGTTGAAAAAAGAATAAGTAATATTACGGATGTTGTTGATAAGACTATTATCGGCGATACCGTTAAGGTGTGCTCTTTGCTTCCCGAAAAAAGTGTTGACCTTATTATTGCGGACCCTCCGTATAATCTCACAAAGTCCTTTAACGGAAATGTATTTTCAAAGAAAAAGGCTGATGAATACGAGGATTATACAAGAAAGTGGCTGTCTGCGATAAAACCGCTTCTCAAGGATACGGGATCTGTATATGTGTGCTGTGACTGGGAATCGGGAATTGTAATCGGAAGAGTTCTCGGTGAATTTTTTAATATAAGAAACCGAATTACCTGGCAGAGAGAAAAGGGAAGAGGAGCAAAATCTAACTGGAAAAACGGTATGGAGGATATATGGTTTGCAACAAATTCCGATGAATACACATTTAATCTTGATGCCGTGAAGATAAGAAGACGGGTAGTAGCTCCCTATCGTGTTGACGGGAAACCCAAGGATTGGAAAGAAAGCGAAGACGGAAATTACAGAGATACTTGTCCCTCAAATTTCTGGGATGACATTACTATTCCGTTCTGGTCGATGCCCGAAAATACCGCTCATCCCACACAAAAGCCCGAAAAGCTGATTGCCAAGATAATACTTGCAAGCACAAATGAGGGTGATACGGTGTTTGATCCGTTTCTCGGTTCGGGAACGACAAGTACTGTTGCCAAAAAACTCGGAAGAAATTATATCGGCATAGAAAAGGAAGAACAGTACTGCGTATGGGCAGAATACAGACTCGAAAAAGCCGAAACCGATAAAGAAATACAGGGCTTCAGAGACGGAGTTTTCCGTGAAAGAAACTATCTTCAAGAGAAGAAAGAAAAGTAATTAAAAAAAGAGTATCTGCATTAGCCGAGTGTTCGTTGGGACACTCGGCAGTTTTATTCGCCTTGCGGTGAATCTTATTGCTTTGCAGTGCTATTTAGTTTCGCATTGTTATATTGACCTTCGGTCAGTTTTTGTGAATAAAATATCACTGAAGCCACAGGCTTCAATAAAACTATTGCGGAAGCAATAATAAAGCTTTGCCGTCAGGCAGAATATCACCAAGACCTATCATAAAAGAAAAGAGCAAAAAACAAATCCAACACAGAAAAATATCTGCATTGGATTTATAACTGTTTACAGTAACCTTACTTGTTCTGTACGGATATTTTGATTATTTTGGTGATGTATTAACCGCAGAAGTGGTGCTGATATGTTGCAGCTCCGTCGGAGTTTATGGTAAGAGTTGTTCCGCCCATAAGTCCTTCTTCATAATAACTGCCGTATCCGAGCTTAAGGCTGTAGGTAAGCTGAATTCCTTCATAGTTAATAGAAGCATTACATACATGGTCGTGACCGAAGATAACATTTTTTGTGCTGCCGAGTTCCAGCATCTTATCTGTAAAATGATTGTCTACTGCACCGGGACAGGGAGTTTCGTGAATAACACCTGTTGCCTTGTCTGCATATTCACCTGTCCATACATCGTTTTCCTTGTCATAGTACTGATTCCATACAGTTTTTACTTCAAATGCAGGAATGTGCATAATAACGGAGCTTTCAACTGTATGTCCTTCTTTTTCTGCAATACCCTTGACTGCCCATTCGTACCATTCAATCTGGTTTTCCCAGAGATGGTCGTAGCCGCTTACTTCCTCACCGTCTACTGTCCATGTGCCGTCGTCGTGAGTATCCATCATAAAGAGAGTGTGAATAACTTCGCCGTTTTCTTCAATGTTGATAATGTAGTTACCGTAGCCCATATCCTTGGGGCCGAATTTCCAGAGACAGTTTTCTGCTTCGTTGAAAAGATAACCGCACCAGAACTCGTTTATACAGCCCTGACCGTCATGGTTGCCCATTACGGGAGCCCAGGGAATTCCGAGAGAATCCATAAATTCAACAAGTGTGATGTAAGAAACAGTATCCCATGCATTGTCGCCTGAAAGAGTGATAAGGTCGGGCTTTTGCTCTTCAACAAGCTTGTTTATCATTTTTTTTGCAAGTTCATATTTGCTGTAATAGTTTTCATCGTCGGAAATCTGAATGTCTGCAAGATTGAGAATTACGAAGTCTTTGCCTTCTTCTTTTTCAAGAACTACTGCGTATTCCTCTGTATATGCCTGTTCCTTTGACCAGTCTTCAAAATAAGCCTGTTCATTGAAAAGTGCAGGAACAGGTGCAAGTATCTGGGGAAGTGCAACGAAAAATGCCAAGATAAGATTGAAAATTCCTGTAAGTGTTGCCATAAAATGACCTCCTGTTGTTTTTTTATGCATTTATTGTACTTCAAAAGAGAAGATATTTCAAGGAAAAGGCAAAAACAAAATATTAATTGGCATAATGATGAAAAAATAAAGTATGTTTTTATTTAAAAGGCTGAAAATCAAAAACACAATTGCAATAAAATTTAAATAGTGATAGTATATAATAGAATAAATATCCGGAGGGAAAAAATAAATGAAGAAAATTATTGCTTTTATTCTTTCATTTGCAATGCTTCTTTCTGTTGCAATCATCCCTGTTTCTGCTTCTGAAACAAGTAATGATGTTGTCATAAAGACAAGCAATGATATGGAAAGTGTTTTTGCAGACGGTGAAGACAGCCTTATTGTTTTTGTTACGGGCATAGGACAGAGCTATTCATACCTTTTTGATGAAAGCTATACTGAAGAGGGTGCTTTTGAAAACGGCACACTTCAGGATTATGAAAACTATGCTTCCCTTATTGCGGAAGGCGAGTATATTACAAGATGGAATCTTTTTAACTCCTTTGATGAGGCATTCTCTGACACAGAAACCATCCATGCAATTATCAATGTTGTTATTGACCTTCTTGTTTCCGCATTTATAAGAAACTGCATTATTAATGAAGACGATGTGAAGACGATTGTCCGTAATCTCTTTAAGTTCAATCTTGTTGATGAGGAAGGCAATTCCCATCCCAGAGTTGTAACTCCCAGATACGCAATGTCCGTTGCACAGTATCCTTGGGCAGAGGGCGAAGACGGAAATCTTCGCAGTGAGGCAAGAGAGCGTTTCTTCTCCGCTATTCCCTGTGAAGATATAGCAAAGGAAAAGTTCGGTGACAGATACGAAGAGTATCTTTATGTTTTTAATTACAGTGCATTTTCCTACACTTCAAAGAATGTTGAAGGTCTTCACGAATATATTGAAACAATTCTTAAAACCAATACGGTTGGTGCAACAGAGGTTATTCTTGTTCCTATGAGTATGGGTGCTTCCGTTACAACAGCTTATCTTGATGCATATCCCACAAGAGAATCAAGCCATGTTAAGAGAGTTATCGGTATCGTTGGTGCATGGGACGGCTCGGAAATTATTGCTGATATGCTTACCCAGCAGTATTGCGACAACTCCGCAGATCTTTTCTATAACGGCCTTATTTCTGACCTTGTAGGCGAGCCCTGGGGCTATGTTGTCAATATGGCATTAAGACTTTTCCCCAAGCAGGTTCTCCGTGATTTTATTGATATGGCTCTTCGAGGCCTTGCAACAGATCTCTTCGGCCCTACACCCTCACTCAGCAATATGGTACCCCTCGACCGATATGAAGAGGTTATGGCAACAGGCTTTGTCACTTCCGATGTTGTAAAAGCTGAATTGGATGCATTCTATGAGGCAAAGGCAAGGCTTCATACCGAAACTATTCCCGCACTTCAGAATGACGGTGTGACATTCTCATTTATTGCAGGCTACGGTCTTCCTTTCGGTGCAATCACGGCCGATTATCAGATGTTCGGCTTTATGAAGAATGCTCCCACAACAAATTCCGATGAAATCATTAATATTGATTCAACTGCTCCCGGAACATCCTTTGTTGCCTATAATGAGAAGTTTGAAGATACCGAAGGCAGAGAGCTTTCTCCCGACGGTTCAATTGATATCTCAACAACTATCTATAAGGAATCCACATGGTTCTTCTATGAGCAGAAGCATGAGCTTGAGTATAATAACACAGCTCTTTCACTTGCTCTCAACCTTGCAACAGGTGAATTTAAGACAGTTGATGAATGTGCTGATCCCAACGGCGAATTCTACTATCCTCAGTTCAACGGAGCAAGAAACTTAAAGCCTCTCAAATGGTATAAGGAAGATCTTGCGAGATACTGTGAAGAAACAGGCTATGTTCCTGCTGCTGATGTTGAAGCTGTTTTTGCAAAGGCAGAAGCTATGGCAGAGAGTACGGTAA
>CAYTRD010000074.1:0-9524 GCA_964440255.1 uncultured Ruminococcus sp.
GGACGACGACCCGGCGTCCCGTTTCAGTAAAATAAAACATTATATGTTATTTCCCAAGAACTTTACAATAATCCTCAAGAATAATCAATATCTGATTCTTTATTTGCAGGCGGGACGCCGTGGTCGTCGTCCCCTACAAGATATAAAGGCAAATGACGGCGTAGAGGCAGGGTTGCTGCCGAATAGAGCGAAGCGGAGCAAAAGTCTTCCTTCATTTTGCATTTTGCACTTTGCATTTTGCATTATCATAATTTAACGGCTTACGCCGTTAAATTATGATTTATCTTCTGCTTCTTTGAGTATGATATATGCACAGGTGGCGAGGGATAGTGCTTCAAGATATTTTGTGGTCTGTGCGTATTTTGCACCCTTGAGTCTTTTTAAGATATTATCTATCTGCTTAAGTCCGAAGCGTATTGCACCTGCATCGGGAAGCACGAAATATGCTCTTTGCATAATGCTTCTGATTTCCGTGCGAAGTCCCTCGGGCAGCGGAGCACCCGAAAAATCAAGAGTTACGGGAAGCTCGCTTACCTTTGCAAAGCCGTTTTGCATACATCTTTTTATGTCCTCTGCCGCTCTTCTTGAAAATACAAGAGCTTCAAGAAGAGAATTGCTTGCAAGTCTGTTTTTGCCGTGGACACCTGTGTTTGCACATTCTCCGCAGGCATAAAGACGGGGTACTGTGGTTTTTGAATCAATGTCAACCTCAATTCCGCCCATAAGATAATGCTGACAGGGGAAAACGGGAATAAGGTCTTTTGTTATATCCACTCCGTACTGCATACAGCCTTCCGAAATTGCAGGGAAGCGTTCTCTTAAGAAATCTGCATCCTCATGGGTGATATCAAGATAGAAATTATTACTGCCCGTTCTCCTGCTTTCAAGGATTATAGACTTTGAAACAACATCACGGGGAGCAAGCTCAAGTCTTTCGTCATATCTGTCCATAAAACGCTCTTTATTACAGTTGAGAAGATATGCACCCTCACCGCGGACAGATTCGCTTATGAGAAACTGTTCGCCGTTTTCCGAATTGAAGGCTGTGGGATGGAACTGTATGTAGCTGAGGTTTTTTATTTTTGCACCCAGCTCATAAGCTATTCTTATTCCGTCACCCGTTGCGGATTTGGGATTGGTTGTGTATTTATAAACTCTTCCCACACCTCCCGTACACAGCATACAGTAGCTGCAGAAAACGCTGTAATACTCACCGTCATGCAAAAGGTCGGCACGGAAACCGCTTCTTACCCTTACCATACGCACTAAAACGGTGTTTTCTTTATAAATGATATTCTCTCTTTTTTCAACTTCCTCAAGAAGTCCTCTTACCATTTCTGCACCTGTGCAGTCCTTATAATGGACAATTCTTCTTCTTGAGTGGCCACCCTCAAGGGTCATATCAAGCTCGCCGTCCTGATTTTTGTCAAAACGGACTCCCATTTCCATTATTTTTCTTACATCGTCGGGTCCTTCGCTTACAAGCACCTCAACACTTTCGGGATCGTTTTCGTGTCTGCCTGCAATAAAGGTATCTTTTATATGCAGGTCGAAGCTGTCATCGTCAAGATTCAAAACTGCGGCAACACCGCCCTGTGCAAGATTGGAATTTGATGTGGTTTTAGAATACTTTGAAAGTATCATAACACTCGTATCGGAATCGAACTGCAACGCACCGTACATACCTGCAACGCCGGAGCCTACAATCAGCACATCAACAACATTGGTTTTGTTTTCCATATTTATTTTCAGCTCCTTAGCCGAGTCTCAACATTTCATCAATACTGTGCTTTGCCTTTTTTATAAGCTCACAGTCAAGCTCAATTTTCTCTCCGCCCTCATTTTTAAGTGCAAGAAGTATGCTTTCCGGTGTCGTATATTTCATATCCTTGCATACGAGCCTTTCGGGGCACAGGTGATATAATTTCTTTTCCGGATATTTGGGTATAAGATAATCGGCAACTCCTCTTTCTGTGCCTATTATCACAGGCTTGTCACTTTTAAGTGCAAATTCTATTATTTCTGCGGTGGAGCCTGCCATATCCGCATGCTTTACTACATTTTTTTCACATTCGGGATGAACCGCAAGAAGTGCTTCGGGATGCTCATTTTTTGCTTTTAAGATATCAGCCTCAGAAATTCCGGCGTGAATGGGACAGTATCCGTCCCATAAAACTATATTCTTTTCGGGGAAGTGCTCTTTTACAAATGAGCCGAGATTCTTGTCGGGAATAAAGAGAATTTCGGGTGCATCTATTTTTTCAACTATCTTAAGAGCACTTGATGATGTGACGCAAACATCACATTCTGCTTTAAGTGCCGCAGTTGTGTTTATATATGCTACGACAACTGCATCGGGATTTTCTTCTTTATATCTTCTCACTCTTTCAGGGCTTATCATTTCTGCCATGGGACAGGTAGCCTCGGGGGAGGGAAGAATGACTTCTGTGTCGGGAGAGAGAATCTTTACACTTTCAGCCATAAATCTTACTCCGCACATAATTACTCTTTTTGCACCTGCTGCAAGGCTTTTCTTTGCAAGTGCAAAGGAATCTCCCGTGATGTCGGCAAGCTCAATAATTTCGGGGGACTGGTATGTGTGGGCAAGAATTACCGTGCCGGTCTCCTCTTTGAGTTTTTTGATTTCGTTTATTATGTCTTTATTCATATTATCCCCTCATTCGGTAAGTGCATTGAGTTTTATAACAAGTGTAAAAACACCGTCTTCATATTTGGTAAGCATTTCACCGTCATATTTTCTTGCGGTGCTTTCTATGCTTTTAAGCCCGAAGCCGTGGTTACGGGCATCTTTTTTTGATGTAAGATAACTGTTTGAATCAATTTTTACAGGTGCAGATACGGAAGGATTCGATACTGACAAAACGGTAAAGGTTTCGTCTCCGTGCATTTTGAGCTTTATATATCTTTTTTCGGGATCTTCAATTTTTCTGTTTGCTTCTATTGCATTATCAAGAGCATTTGAAAGAATTATGCACATATCAACAGGCTTTATGCTGTTTTTCTCCATATTCATAACATCATAGTTTGTGGTTATGCTGTCGCCCTGTGCCTCGTAGAGCTTTTCATTGAGAATGGCATCAACTGCAGATATCCCCGTGATTCTTATGTATGAGGATTCGTCTATTATTCCGTTCATTTCACGGATATATTTTTTTATATCTTCGATATTTCCGTTTTCTGCAAGAATGCTCAGTGTCAGCATATGGTTTTTTATGTCGTGACGGAAATTTCTTGTACGGTTATATGCATTTTCAAGATTTTTTATTGAGGTTTCCTGCAAGGAAAGCTGTGCTGTCAGCAGGTCGTTTTCCCGTTTTATAACGGATTGACGCTGATTGATCCAGAACAGGACAAATACAACGATATTTATTATGATTATGCCTATGCAGGATATGTAAATGTATGCCTTTATCTGTTTGTTGAGCTCAAAGCTTTCTATAATATACTGGAAAACAGAAAAGGTGATAAGCGTTACCGCAGGTACAAGAAGAAGACTTAGCCATATCCTGAAAGCGATGCTTCCCTTTGAAAAGCCTTTAAGAAGAACGCTTACGAGCACGGCAAGGGGTATCATCGTCACATTTGAAAGCGTGAGCCTTAAAAGTGTGCTGAACGATGATGCCGTTTCAGTCTGAATATCCATATTTCCTGTGACAATGCTGAAAATCAGATTTGAAAACAGAACGGACACGGTAAGCAGTGAAGAGAATATAACGATTGCTTCAATTTTGTATTTCAGCTTTCCCGTATATAAAATTATCAGCATTACTGTAAGAAGAATACATTCAATAAGATATTTCAGATATCCGATCTCGGTATATTCCTGCAAAAAAATGATTAGTGCGGCTATGAGTACAAAGGGAATATAATCATATTTTTTTATCTTGGGCTTCGGCTTGAAGAAATTATTTATAAGAAGAAAAGCAAGCATAATTTCAAACACCGAAGAAAATATTCTTGCGGTGTTGAGTATTATATCCTGATAGTTTTCCGATATAAGTTCAAGCATAGTTTATCTCATTGCCCATAAAAAGGCTTCATTTGTTTCCTTTGCCCGCCTTTTGCTGACAGGAATATTTTTTGAGCTTACAAGGGTAAGCTCATTTATTTTTACGGAGGATATCTTTTTGGCATTTACTAAGAAAGATTGATGGCAACGTACAAAATCCTGTTTTTTCAGTTGTTCCTCAATTGTATCTAACTTTCCGTAAAAGGAATATTCTTCATTGGGAGTGACTATATTTATTATTCTTTTGTCGCTTTCAAAATAAAGAATATCCCGAAGCGGAATGCTTATCGTTTCCGATGCCTTCTGGAAAGTAAAACGCACCTCGTTTGATTTTGTCAGTTCGTCAAGACATTCTCTGAAAACTCCCGGAAAGCCGTGAAGAAGTTCCGGCTTTAAGATATAACGGAAGGCTCTTACCTCATATCCGGAAAAAACATATTCGGCGGAGGAGGTTACGAATACTATCATAACCGAGCTGTCAAAGGAGCGTATAAGCTTTGCCGCCGTCATACCGTCGCATTTTTTCATTGTTATATCAAGAAGAATGATATCGAAGTTTGCTTTTTCTTCCTTGTAAAGGTCAACCAAAGGCTGACCGTCGTCAAAAACCGAAATATTTCCCTCAATATCGGCTTTTGCAAGGCAGTCGGTCACTGATTTTCTTAAAAAATCGCATATATACTTTTCATCATCGCATATAGCAATATTAAGCATCTTTTTCTCCTTTTTTGCGGAAAATGACAAGCTTACTTGCCACAAAATTGAATATAACGACAAAGACTGCAACAACAAGCTTCGCAACCAGGTCATTAAGGGATAAGACATTTACAAGAAGAGCAAACATAAGCTCTTCGAATATTATAAAGGAAAGAACTCTTGCTCCGAAGAATGATATTATTTCTTTTGAAAGAACAGATGCTTTCCACGAAGTGCTTTCAAATACAAACAGCTTATTGGTAATAAACGCAAAGAGCACAGAGGCAACCCATGCAATACCGTTCATAAGAAGAATAAGCTGAAAATCGAAGCTTCCTACGGAAAAAAGTACCTTTTCCTCGTAGTTTTCTCCTGCAAAGATTCCGAGTACCATATATGTCAGGAAATTGACAGCGGTGGTAAGAACTCCGAAAACAAGATAGGAAACTATTTCATACTGTAAAAGCTTTTCAACTCCGGGTATCTTCAGAAGCATCTTAAAAAGGGGTACGGAGAATATTTTATTGTAAAGTTTTTCATAAATTTCTTTTAATTTCATAATTGACTTTCTCTCTTTTTTACAGGAAGATGCTCTTCCCGTGAAATTATATGTGCTTGGCAGTTTTTTCGGATTTTAATTTTTCTGCTTCTGCTTTTTCTGCGGCGAGGGCAGCTTCATGTCTTGCTTTTGACTCCTCATATTTTTCAGCGATATCGTCGAAATGAGTGTAATTTTCAGCCTGTTTTATAAGCTTTTCGGCATCAACAAAGGGTTTTGCGGCACGGTTGAAATATGCGTGGCGGTTCATTTCATCCTTGATTGATTTCTGAATACCCTTTTTTTCGCTCTTAAGAGAAGCAATTTTCTGTGAAAGCTCGGCTTTCTTTACGGAATCCTTAAGCTTTTTAACCTGTGAAAGCTGAAGATAAAGCTGTTTCATTTCGGCGTCTATCTCATCCTCACGGTCATAAAGCTTATCAAGGACGCTGAAATCGGGCCGGATAAGCTCTGTTGCACCCTTGAAATTCTTCTTTGTCGCATTAATGGCTGTCAGCATTTTTCTTGCATTGTCAATGGCGATCTTGCGGATTTCCTTTTCATCTTCGGAATTTTTAGGCATAAGCTTTGCTTCCTTGAGGGCAAGCTTTGCTGAAGCATTATCGGCGGTAAGAATTGAATTTATACCGTGTGAATATATCTCATTTGCCTGTGCAAGCTCAAATATGCCTTTCTTTGAAGAGAAACGGTCAAGCTCATCGCATACAAATTTTGCTATTTCAATTTCCTTATTCAGCTCTTTTGCTTCCTTATAGGCATTTTTTGCATCCTTCTTTGCCTGTCCTTTCAAGGACTTATAGGATTTTTTGCTGATATCCGAGGGAGCTTTATCACAGAGACTGCGTGATTTTCTGATAATTTCAATTCCTTCAACGATACCCTTGTCGTTGGTGATATCGTTGCCGTAGTCCTCAAACATTGCTCTTACCTTAAGCACACGCACAACGGATTCCTGTTTCTTTTCATTAAAGTCATACCAAATATAAGGAATAACATTCATGAGTGCACCGAAGGCTGCAAGAAGAATGAGCACCTGAACGAGGTTTAAGAGAATATTTGTATCATAAAGAGCGGAGGTTGCATTAGAGTAGTTATCCTGTCCGTTGGCAAGCTGGTCTGCAAGTATTTCGCCTATGGTCTTGCCGTCAACAAGGACACGGTTGACGATTTCGGGAGTTGATGTGATTCTTAAAGCATTTTCTTCGGTAAGTCCGCTTTTTTCATAAACTACGGGAAGTACACCCGATGTGAGAAGTGTTATAACGGTACCTATTGTTGCAACCGCAGAGAACATACCGTCTATTCGCTCGCCCGTCTTATACTGCTGATAGTCACGGATGTCAGCCTGAATTGCGGGATTTAATATATGAGCAAAGGAGGCCATAAGAGCATTGAGCCACAGACAGCCCATTACAAGCCATATCGTGGCGTTTGATATTTCCTGACAGCAGGGCAGCATCAGAAGAATAAACAGAATATTGAAAAGGTTTGTTACAATAAGAACAGCCTTTTTGCCCCATTTTTTTATTGCAAAGGGAGCCATAAGCATACCCCACAGGGAGGCATTTCCGTATACGGTGACGATTATGCTGTATTCAGCCGCGTTACAGGCACCGCCGTAGTTATAAAGCCATTTGAGAATATTTGCATATGATGCTTCAAGAAAACCAATCCAGCCTGCAAGTGAGATTATCCAGAAATATTTGTTCTTTGCAACGGCTCTTAGAGCATCCGTAAATTTAATTTGAACAACATGAGTTTTTGCCTGAACTATCTTTTCTTCGGTGTTTTTGTAAACTACGATACACAAAAGCAATCCGAGAACCGTAAGTATGGGATAGAGAAGTCTGTAAACACGGATATCGGTTTCATTTGAATGGAAGATGTGTTCAGCAATAAGCGGGGAAATGAGGTTTACAATCGTGGGAGCAAGGGAATAGACAATGCTCTTTACGGATGAAACATTTGCTCTTTCCTGTGAGTCGGGGGAGAGAACATGGATGAGGTTTTCGTATGAATCATAGAAGAAATAATAGAAGAAGTGTAAGAGGAGATTCAAAAACATTATAATTGCACATTTTACAACATAAGCCTTTGACTGACCGAATATATCTCCCTGTAAGAAGGAAAGCTCCGAAAGTGAGGCATAGGGGAACCATACCATTATAAGACAAATAATTGCGGCGGGAATTGCCATTGTGACTATATACGGACGGTATTTACCCGCTTTGTTTCTTGTATTGTCTATAATATTCGCTCTGATGCCTGTAAGAGGAATGTTTGCAAGAACGGCAATAACATACATTATGTAAACATGGGTAGGCTTTACACCAAGTGTCATTGTAAGCAAGGTGTTGTTCGCAGAAAGAAGACAGGCGGTGCCCAGTGTAATTATCATATAAGCACCGATTCCTCCGAAGGAATAGCCGAAGATACCCTTATAAGGAATATATTTTCCTGCCGGAGGTTTGTTCCAGTAAGTGAAAATATCAGAAATCAGGTTTTTTGCTTTGTCAATGAGCTGCATACCAAAAACTCCCTGTTTTAAAATATATTTATTATATAATAGCACACTGTTTTTATTAATTCAATTATTTTGAGAAAAAAGATAAGTGATTGTTTTCAAAAACGCATCAGATGTGATTATCATAATTTTGTCCTGTCAGGCATATATTGTTTCAAGAATGCAAGAAATAGGAGAAAAATATGAAGATAGTGCGAATGAAAATGAAAAAGGATGAATGTAAAAGGGATATGTTTGCGGTGCTTTGTCTTGTGCAGTCTGCGGTTACCGTAATAATTATCCTTTTGCTTTTTGTTTTTACGAGAGTAAATTCCGATGTAATGAGTGGTATTCACGATGACCTATCGGTGATTTTCGGCGAAGATATGGATATCGGGGGGTATTTTACTCCGTCGGAGGAAAAGGAAACATTGGAAAACACGGCATATCAGGTGAATTTTGTGTCCTATGAAGAAAAGGTGTCTGTCGGAAGCTCTGAAGAAGAAGCATCTGAGGATTCGGCATTTGATTATTTTGACGCTCCGGCCGTAATGCCCGTTATCGGAACGGTTACATCAGATTACGGATACAGGGAGCATCCCGTATATTCGGGAGACAGCTTTCACGAGGGAAGAGATATAGCCGCCGACGAAGGGAGCCCTGTTTATGCTGTGCTTGACGGAGTTGTGATTGATGCGGGTACTGCTGAAATGGCGGGTAATTATGTAAGACTTCTTCATCCCGACGGCAGAGAAACTCTTTACTGTCATTGCAGTCAACTTCTCGTTGAGGAGGGTGTAAGTGTAAGAAAGGGCGATGTTATAGCCCTTGTGGGGCAGACGGGACTTGCCACGGGGCCGCATCTTCATTTCGAGCTGCACGAAAACGGTGAGACACTTGACCCCGAAATCATTTTAGCGGATGCTGTGAATGTCGATTAAAATAGGCAGAGTAACACTTCATATAACACTCCTTTTTGCAATATTTTTTGCTCTTGCTGCAAATTTTACAGGCGGAAAAAATATTCTGCTCTCTTTTTTGTTTTCCTTTATTCACGAAACGGTACATATCATATGCCTGTGTTTTTCGGGCTGTAAAAATATAAAAGTCACTCTCTTACCTGCCGCCGTAAAAATAAACTGTGAGGGGCTTTCTCTTTTGGCAAATAAAAGGATAATAATCTGCTCTTTATCTGCACCTGTTTTTAATATATTTGCAGGTGCAGTTTTTTATTGCCTGTCATTTTTTATTAATACTGAATTTATGAAATTATCTTCCGTCATAAACTTGATTCTCGGCGGAATAAATCTTTTTCCGCTTTCATTTCTTGACGGCGGAAGAGCCCTCACCGCTGTGTTATCGGGAAAATATGACGAAAACAGAGTAAAACAAATAATGAAGGCTTTGGCTGTGTGGTCTGTTGCTTTACTTTTTGCAGTATTCTTTATAAGCTGTCTTGTGGGGAAAATGCAGATTTTTTTGTTGTTTTTTTGTGTTTATTGTTTTTTTGGCGTTGTTACAGATAAATCATAATTTAACGGCGTACCAAGGTGAAATCAAATTCCCCTTGTACAATGAAAATATATTTCAATTTTGTAGGGGACGACGACCACGGCGTCCCGACGGTAGGAAGTAAAGATACAGAATTTATGTCCCTAAGAGGCAGATTTTTATATTCCGTATAACAAAACACAGACAATAGATTTCAGCGAAACGGGACGCCGAGGTCGTCGTCC
>CAYTRD010000075.1:0-9342 GCA_964440255.1 uncultured Ruminococcus sp.
CGGGACGCCGGGTCGTCGTCCCCTACAGATAATAAGATTTATTTTGTACCTCTCGGGAAATAACATATAATATTTTATTTAACCGAAGCGGGACGCCGGGTCGTCGTCCCCTACAGATAATAAAATTTATTTTGTACCTCTCGGGAAATAACATCTGCCCGTTAAATTATGATTTGCTGAATTAAAATAATTTTTGTTCCATATACTTAAAGCAGACTGTTTTGGTCTGCTCTATTTTTTTGTCATTGATTACGGGGGATGGCTTATGTTTATTTTTACGGGGTTTTCGGGTAAGGCCAATGCTGCACTCAATAATGCTGTCAACTGTGCCGAGGATATGGGACATACTTATGTGGGAAGTGAGCATATTCTTGCAGGGCTTCTCAAGGACCCTACCTGTGTGGCAGGTGTGATACTGAATTCAAGAAAAATAACATATTCGGCAGTTTGTGAAATGATAAGGTCCGCAATAGGTGTGGGAATTCCCACGAAGCTTACAGAAAATGATATTACGCCGAGAGCAAGGAAAATTATAAGGTCATCCGTTGCAGCCGCACAAAATTCGGGTACGGCACTTACGGGTACGGAGCACCTTTTAGGTGCGATACTGCGGGAGCCCTCATGCTTTGCAAACAGGGCACTTGTAAAAATGGGTGCGGTGCCTTCTGATATTTACGGTGAAATTACAAAAATTTTTCCTGAAGATGCAAGGGAAATTAAGAATATGAAGCAGAAAGAAAGAACTGCTTCGCACAGTTCATTTTCAACGCTTCATAAATACGGAAGAAATCTTACCTCTGCTGCAGCCTGCGGAAAAATAGACCCCGTTACGGGAAGAAGCAAGGAGATAGACAGAGTAATAAAAATTCTCTGCAGACGCACGAAAAATAATCCCTGTCTTATAGGTGAGCCGGGTGTGGGAAAAACGGCAATTGCCGAGGGACTTGCCCTTCGTGTTGCAAAGGGTGAGGTGCCGGATATTCTCAAAAATTCAGAAATTTATTCTCTTGAGCTTACGGCAATGGTTGCAGGTGCAAAGTACAGAGGTGACTTCGAGGAACGCATTAAAAATGTCATATCCGAGGTGATAAATGCAGGGAATATAATTCTGTTTATTGATGAAATTCACAATCTTATCGGAGCAGGCTCAGCCGAAGGAGCCGTTGATGCTGCAAATATTCTCAAGCCTGTTCTTGCCCGTGGTGAGATCAAGCTTATCGGAGCTACCACAAACGAAGAATACCGCAAAAATATTGAAAAGGATGCTGCTCTTGAAAGGCGTTTTCAGACTGTTTCCGTTGAAGAGCCTACGGCAGATGAAACTGTTGAGATTCTCAAAAATTTAAGACCGAGATATGAGGCTTTTCACGGAGTGGAAATTTCCGACACAGCTATTGAATCGGCAGTAAATCTGTCGGTGAGGTATATAACAGACAGATTTTTGCCCGACAAGGCTATAGACCTTATCGATGAAGCCGCTGCAGGAGTCAATATTGAGGGTGAAGAGCTTCCTCCCGAAATGCGGGAAGCAGAAAAAAAGGCAGAGGAAGCAGGCAGAAATAAAATATCAGCCGTAAATTCACAGGACTTTGAACAGGCGGCAAGATACCGTGACGAAGAAAAGTCTCTTTACAAAGAGCTTTCAAAAATGAAGTCACAGCTGTCTGAAACGGGAGCACTTCGTCCGTCTGTTGAGGCGAGCCATATTGCACAGGTGGTAAGCTCATGGACAAAAATTCCCGTAGGGAATATTGAGGAAGACGAAAAAATGAGATTGCGTGACCTTGAAAAAATGCTTTCGGAAAAAATTATCGGTCAGGAAACAGCCATAAAAACCGTGGCTTCTGCTGTAAGACGGGGCAGGGCAGGGCTTCGTGACCCCGAAAGACCTGTGTGCACCTTTTTGTTCTGCGGACCTACGGGAGTGGGTAAAACTGCACTTTCAAAGGAGCTTGCTTTTGCGGTTTTCGGAAAAAAGGATGCACTCATCAGACTTGATATGTCCGAATATTCCGAAAAACACGCTGCATCAAGGCTTATAGGCTCTCCGCCCGGATACACGGGCTTTGAGGAGGGCGGTCAGCTTGTAAAAAAAATACGAGCAAATCCCTACAGCGTAATACTTTTTGATGAGATCGAAAAAGCACATCCCGATGTTTTCAATTTTCTTCTTCCCGTGCTTGAAGACGGAATTCTTACGGGCTCGGACGGAAAAACTGCCGATTGCAGAAACTGTATAATCGTTATGACCTCCAATGCGGGGGCAAGGCTTATAGGGAGTGAAAAACAGAGTGTAGGCTTTTATGAAAACAGTAAGGACAGGGAATCAACAAATATCAAAAAGGCAGTTGAAGCGGAGCTTAAGAATATATTTCCTCCCGAATTTCAAGGCAGAATTGATGAAACTGTGATTTTCGGCAGACTGACAAAAGAGCATATCGGTGTTATTGCCCGTAATTCACTTGAAGAAATTACAAGGCGTCTTGAAAAGAAAGGCATAAAAATTGAATTTTCTCCCGAAGTTTTTTCTTATCTTGCCGAAAAAGGGTGTGATAAGGTATACGGAGCGAGAAATTTAAGAAAGCTTATTGTAGCAGAAATTGAGAATCCCCTTTCGGAGATAATTTTTTCGGAAAATGTCCGTGATTTTATGAATTGCACCGTGAAAAACGGAAAAATCGAATTTGATTAATAACAAATTAAATATTTTGTGAAAAACAGCTATAACAAAATAAAAATATTGTTGCAAAATCACAGTATATAAAATAATAAAAGAATATTGAAAAAAAACTTTAAAAGCATTATAATAATTCCGTATAGATATGTCACCCAAGGCATAAATTTCATACAAAGGAGTTGTTATTTGATGCGTTTTAAGAAAATACTCAGCGTATTTCTTGCAGTTCTTATGATCTTCAGTATCTCTTCGCTCGGACTTACGGGTGTTGCTGCAGAAATCGATTATGACGCTCAATACCGTGCACTGGCAAATGCTCTTCAGAACGAGCATGTCCGTGAGCTTACTAACTATACTATTTCAAGTACCACACTTGATAACGGAACTGAGGGCTTTGATACAGAAGCAAGAGCTTTTGCATATGACCACAGAGTTTATGCAAAGGACAATGCTGCAGGTGATATCCTTAAAGCTTCCAACCGTTTCTATTACATTGCGGAATCTATTATGAGCTATACCTATGGTGTTGGCTGCTATGATGCAGACACTCTGGTATCATATGTTCTTGAAAAGATCAAGCCGTATTTTGCTTCCACCACAGGTGAAAAGATTTATGAAGACTTCTACGGTGACCGTTACTATCCTTCGGATGAAGAACTTACAGCTTACAATAATGCTGTTTCCATCATTCAGGCTGTAGGCGGTACAATAAGTCAGGCTACTCTTACAGAGCAGGGCATCTATTTCATAGAAATGGATGACTGGGAGTACTACAATGTAGAAACTGTTCTTAAGTACTTTGTAGGTAACGTGCTTAAGGTAAATACCGGTAACTGGTATCACAGATTTTCCTTTATCGTTGAAACCTCCATTGATACGATTCTTGAAGAAAGCAATGGTATTGACGGTATCAGCAGTTATGTTCTTACATTAAGAACAGCAGTATATCAGTTTGAATACAAAAAGGTTTATAACGAAAGTGCATCAAAGGCATATTTCTCATTTGATGAGCCTTCACTGGAAAGAGTATGGGAAAACTATGCTGCTGAATACGGCTTTGATTCTGTTTCTGCAGACCTTACCGTAAGAGATGAAAATAATCTGCCCGGACTTCTTCGTGAGGGTCAGGCATCTGCATATATGATAAAGATTGATTATGATACGACAACTGTTCCGTATATTGTCAGTGCTTATAACGCTTTTCATCCGTATGTCTCTCAGTCATATAATGCATCGACAGGTGCAAAGTGGGATTCTCAGTTTGTAACGCTGACAGATGCTCAGATCACAAATACTGCAGACGGTGTTGCTGATGATGCACCTGTCATTCTCGGTTATGCTGCTACTCTTTCAACTGAGCTGAGTAACGAATCTCTTATTGCACTTTTCGGCGAAGAGCTTGGTAATATGGTTACTTTGGCTTACCTTTACAAAACATCAAGATCTGCACCTACGAGAACGGTCAGAGGTACTGCTACATATACTGCAACTGCAGACAGGCTTAATGATATAATCTGGGATCTTGACGCTCTTATCTCTCCCCGTGAATCTGAATCTGCAAACGATATCAAGACAGCTAACCGTGTTGCTACCGTTGTAAAGCAGTTCCTTGATATCGGTGGTATGCTCGGAACGGAAAATCCTATTGAATATGATACCCTTGAAGATCTTGTAGGAAAGGTGCTTCAGGAGCTTGTTTTCTCAGACAGTATTGTTAATATGCTTGTCGAAATGCTCTATCCCATGATAGTTACATTGCTTGAGGATAATATTGGTAGTATTAGTCTTGTCGGCGGAACCATTATGAGTATATTGGATTCCATTCTTGATGATAATGACCTTGCCATCTATCCTAATACGCTTGCGGACCTGCTTGTGCAGGACTATGGTTCAAAGTATTCAATTCCTGCACAGATTTTGAAAAATGCAGGCTCAAGCTGGGATGCGGTTAACTTTGACGGCATTAAATGGGGTGTTGATGAAGCACCTGTTGAAAGTAAAGCTGATGTGTTCCTTGATGCACTTTGTGCAGGTCTTTCAGGCTTTACCCGTATTCTTGTTTGCCTCCTTTGCGGTGACGCTGAATACGAGAACGACGAACGTCAATCACTTGCAAATGCTAATTTCGGTAAGCTCTATGACCTTCAACTTATTAGTGGTACATTCCTTGTTTCGCAGGGACTTTATACAAAGGTATTTGTGCCTCTTTACAGAGTGCTCGGTGTGCCTGAAACAGTTATGGGAACGGATGCATCGGGAAATGAATATGTTATTTCTCAGGGCTTGTTCCTTACCTCAAAGCAGTACCATGATGCAATTGACACCGACTATAAGACTTGTCTTCGAAATGCTGTTGAACCCCTGATCAAATGGATCACTGAATGTGTTGCAAAGCGTCCTTTCCAAACTATAATGGAACTGCTTCCCAACCTTGTTTACTTCCTTTCGAGAGAAGATAATCTTAGTGCATCGGACAAGGAAAGACTTAGTGAATGTCAGGAATATTGGGCTGACCCCGACTTCATTTCTGAACAGGTTGAGGCTCATGAAGGATTTTCTCTTGTTCAAACAATGAACCTTAAGGGAATTCTTGAGAATGTTTATATTAACATCTCCCTTGCCGGTCAGGCAATTGCTATCGGTTCAATTGCAAGCCTTATCGGTGATGACACTCTCGGAATGCTCGGTTCCTTAAACAGTCTGCTTAATGAGCTGATTTCATTCTCTTATGATACCGATGAGATTTACCCCGAGAACATAGCCTGTTACTATAATGATGCAGGTGAAATTGTTCTTCCCGGCTCAACAGAATACGCCTTGAACCCCGGAAATTACCCGCACGCTGCATTTACTTATTATTCGGATTCCTCAAATACACAGTTCTCTCTTACAAAGGATGATGCACATCCCTTTGAGCAGAAGAATATTACATATGTGCAAAAGGACTATTATATCCCCGCAATTCCCGAAGCAAAGCTTATCTCCTGCGGTGAAGTATATAACCCCACCACACACAATACTATAAAGGTTGATAATCCCGGACTTGTGTTCCTGTTCCTGTTAAGATATATTTTCTCTGCTCTCGGATACAAGTATGACCTGAATGACTCCACGCTCCCCACACTTATAGAATGTCTCGGAATCGACCTTAGCGGTGAGCTCTTTATGGGACTTTCATTGGGTGATATCATTTACAATATTATGATTCATCCCGACGAAGCAATATGTGCAGTTCTTGAGCTTTTCTATTCAAACGAAGTGGGTGATGAATATAAGGATATTGATTACACCTATCCTATAGATAAGATCAACTATCGCGAAACCACACTTCTCAATCCTCTTATTAACCCCACCTTCAGATACGGTACCGATGTTAAGTATTCACAGTATTGGACAAAGGAATATGCAAACGATTTCGTTTCAAATCTTGCTCCTCTCGCTGAAGATGTTCTTATTATGCTCGGTATGGAAGGCATGGAAGACGGCATAGGTCCCTTCCTTAAGAATATGCTTAATGAAAACGTATTCAACAACGACCTTTGTAATATGCTTTTCAATATGATCTATCAGCTTCTCGGCGGTCTTAACGAAAGCATAGGCTTTGATATAGAGGCTGTTCTTTACGCGGTTCTTGATGTCAGCTTTACTCCTGACACTGTTTCAAAATCTCTCGTTAAGATTATCGGTCACGATACTCCCGCATCAAGAGCTATAGGAGCAGTTGAAACATGGACAGAGCTCTTTGACGGCGGTGTAGAGGTTGACCCCGTTACAGGTAAGGAAACACAGATTATCGTTGATGTAGACCTTGACTGGGGTATTGAAGAGGCAGAAGAACACGGACATTCCCGTGCGGATTCATTCCTCAAGACTGTTTCAGCTCTTCTTGCTCCCGCATCTTTCCTTATCAAATTCCTCTTTATGGATATGGACCTGAGCATCCTCGGACTTATCAATCTTCCGGGCTATGCAGGTTATCAGTATGCATTTATCGCTCTTCTTGAAGCACTTTCCTGTCCCAACATTCTCACATATGACGACTATTATGAGGCATCACTTGATCCCGAATGTGGTGACGCAAACACTATTTACTATCTGTTCTCTCCCTTACTTGGGCTTCTTGATAAGGTATATGCGGATCCCGTAAATGTGCTTCTCAGTCTCATTCCCAACCTGTTGTTCTTTATTTCAATAGGCGGACTTAATGGCCTTATAAACAATCTCATACACTTTGTATATGTTCTTCTTGATGTCTTAAAGCCCGTAATCAACGCTTACGATCTTCTTGACGGACTTCTTTCAAATATTGATCTGGGCGGACTCAGCCTTAACCTTACCCTTCCCCTTGATATCGACTTCAACTCTCTTATAAGTGATCTCTTAGGTACTGTATTGGGCGATGCTCTTACCATTGGTGATGTATCACTTAAGCTTCCCTATATCGACCTTTACACACTTTGTGTAGGTACACTTGAGAAGTTCAATTCAAAGGAAGTAAGAAGCACGGTTTATCTTAACGCTGCAGGCGGCGGTGAGCTCCTCACTGCACTCTTAAGAATCGTATTTGAAGTTCTCTTTATGGATGAAAACCATAAGGCACTCAGTCAGATAATTGCAAATCTTGCCGAAGAAGGCAGACTTGATGCATACGACGAAGAAACACTTTCTCTTGTTGTCGCGGGACTGTTTGACTTGCTTGAAGAGAATCATATTCTTGATATGGTACTATATGCAGTGTATATGCTGATAACCTATCTTGTACCTGTCGCAGACACCTTAGCTCCAAGATTCCAAGCTAATAATATGACCATAACCGATCTTATAGATTCAGCCGAGGATCAGGATGCATTTATGGCAAATCTTCAGCTTCTTCTCAAAGACCCCAATGAAGTTGAAACTCCCGGTGAATCCTCCAATGTGAATGCTTTGGGCGGTCTTTTTGAAAGAATCAAAGCACTGTTCGAAAGAATCAGACTCTTCTTCGAGCAACTTTTTAACTTCGGTTAATTGAAAATATTTTTGCCGCTGCACCCACGCAGCGGCAAAAATTTAACAAAAGATAATTATGATAATGCAAAATGAAGGAAGACGCTGAAGCGTCTTACTCCGCTTCGCTCTATTCGGGCAGCAACCCCGCCTCTACGCCGTCATTTGCCTTTATATCTTGTAGGGGACGACGACCACGGCGTCCCGCCTGCAAATAAAGAATCAGATATTAATTACTCTTGAGGATTATTGTAAAGTTCTTGGGAAATAACATATAATATTTTATTTAATTGAAACGGGACGCCGGGTCGTCGTCCCCTACAGATAATAAGATTTATTTTGTACCTCTCGGGGAATAACATCTGTTCACTGAATTATGATTTAGCAAAAAAAGGTCACAAGCTTACTGTTACGTAGGCTTGTGACCTTAATTTCTTTGTATATTAAATTGAGAATGCTTGATGTACGCTTTCCTTTTTCAGATATCTGTCGAAAACTTCATCAATATCAACTTCTTTTTCGTGTTGAACATTAAGGTGAATTGTAAGTGTCAGGTTATCGGATGATGCCGTAACAACGGAGTCAAACACATGAACACCGTTTGCACTAAGAAAAGCTTTCAGCTCTTTTACCGCTTCGGGAGTGTTATCAAGCTGAACGAAGCAGGGTACAAGATTATCGTTTGCAAGCACCTTATCGAAGCCAATAAGGAATTTGTGGAAAATTATCTGCACAAGAAGCAGAAGAATAACAGCTATGAAAGAAATAATGTAAAGTCCTGCTCCCATTGCCATACCTACCGCCGCCGTTACCCATATACCTGCCGCCGTGGTAAGACCTTTTATAGATAAGCCTTTTACGAATATCATACCTGCACCGAGGAAGGATATACCTGTTATGATGTTAGATGCAACTCTTGAAGCATCAACTCTTAAGGTATCATCATAGCCAACAATATCAAAAAAGCCGTATTTTGAGATTATCATCATAAGAGCAGCACCCATTGCAACGATGATATGCGTTCTGAAGCCTGCGTCTTTTTGCCTTAATGTTCTTTCAACACCGATTATACCGCCACACATACCTGCAAGAACGAGTCTTATGATAAGCACAATGTCCGAGTAGCCGTTAAAAAATTCCAATATATCTGACAACAGTTTCCCCTCCGATATGAAATAATATTATAACATTATATTCATTTCATTCTCCAAAATCAAGTACAAACATAATTTTCAGCGAAATGCAAAAAAGCAACCGTAAAAATTCAGCAAAAAGACAAATCATAATTTAGCGGTGTACAAGGTGAAATCAAATTCCCCTTGTACAATGAAAATATATTTCAATTTTGTAGGGGACGACGACCTCGGCGTCCCGCCTGCAAATAAAGAATCAGATATTGATTATTCTTGAGGATTATTGTAAAGTTCTTGGGAAATAACATATGGTATTTTATTTAACTGAAACGGGACGCCGGGTCGTCGTCCCCTACAGATTATTAGATTTATTTTGTGTTTCTTGGGTAATTACATCTGCCCGTTAAATCAGGATTTGGCATATTCTTTTTCCAACTGCCCGTAGCATAGAAAACGATACCTATGACAAAGGGTGTGAAGCCTGCAAGAGCATCGCCTAACCAGAAGCCGTAATATTTCATATCAAGAACGATACCGAAAAGAATC
>CAYTRD010000076.1:0-8738 GCA_964440255.1 uncultured Ruminococcus sp.
AATCTGTACTTCTCAAGAACAGACGCTTCGTCGGCATAAAAGAAACTGTTGCCTATGTTCTTGAAGATACTGCTGCAAGTCTTAATATCAACGACTTCAAAGAAAGATATATATATGATGTTGTTAAAATTGACTTCAGCTACCTTGCAATTCAGAACATAGTTGCAACCATATGGGATACCTTTAACGATACTGCCGATTATCCCGTGATGACGGTACCGAAGGCGACAGTAATTCGGTGGTTAATCAGAAAATGTTATTGCAGAAGTACGCTAAGGATAACGGTTTTCAAAATCCGAGAGTTTATGTAGATGACGGATATACGGGAACAAACTTCAACCGTCCCGCATTTCAGCAGATGATTGAGGATATTGAACTTGGATATATCTCAACGATAATCGTAAAAGATATGTCCCGTCTGGGCAGAAACTATCTTGAAGTCGGCTACTATACCGACAACTACTTTCCGCAGAAAAATGTCCGATTCATTGCAATAAATTACGGAGTTGACAGTGCAGACGGTGACAACGAATTTGCACCGATAAGAAACGTAATCAACGAGCTTTATGCAAGGGACATCAGCAGAAAAGTACGCTCATCATACCGAATAAGAGGTAATTCGGGCGAACCGCTTTCAAAACCGCCTTACGGATATATCGAATCTCCCGACAATCCGAAAAAATGGATAATCGACCCCGAAGCGGCTGCTATTGTGAAACGGATATTTCAAATGAGTCTTGAGGGCAAAGGCAACGAAACGATTGCAAGGATATTGCACGAAGAAAAAGTTTTGGTGCCTACATCATATATGATAGAAAAGGGCATCAGGCAAAGCGGAAGAAAACCTGCTGACCTGTGCAAATGGATGGCAACAACAGTCGGAAGAATCCTTGAAAGTCAGGAATACTGCGGAGATGTTATCAATTTCAAGACATATTCACGTTCATTCAAAGACAAGCGGAGATTGGCAAATCCAAAAGAAAACTGGGTAATTTTTAAAGATGTTCACGAGCCGATAGTTGACCGTGAAACTTTTGAGCTGGTTCAGAAATCCATAAAAAACACCAAACGGAGAGCACCCAAACCCGAGAACGGTGAGAAAAGCATATTCAGCGATTTGCTTTACTGTTCGGATTGCGGTCACAAGCTGTGGCATCACGTGAATCCCCGTAACAAAGATATCAAGTTTTTCAGTTGTTCCAACTACAAGAAAGATACAAGAGGCACCTGCGATGCGAGGCATTATGTCCGTGCGGATGCAATAGAGCAGGTTGTGATGCTTGAACTCAAACGTCTTGCGAAGTTTCTTGAATATGACGAAGAAGCATTTGCTGATATGCTTGCCGAAAAGACAAACGAAGACCTTATTGCAGAAAAGAAACAGGTTCAGAAAGAGCTTGACAGAGCAATCGCAAGAAATGAAGATGTTGCGAGGTTGTATGAAAGGCTTTATGAAGATAATGTTTCGGGTAAGGTGACCGACGAATGGTTTATGCAGTTATCTCATAAATATGAAAGCGAAAGGCTTGAACTCAAAACAAAGATTCAGCAATACCGTGAGCAACTGAGCAATCTCGGTACAATGCAGAAAGGCAAGGAGCAATTCATATCAGCCGTGAGAAAGTTTATGCAGATGGAAAACCTGACAGCACCGCTGCTCAAAGAACTGATAGACAAAATCGTTGTTTACGAAACGCAGGGAACGGGAAAGTACAGAACGCAGAGAATTATAATTTACTACCGATTTGTAGGCTATCTCGAAATACCGCTGACCGAAAGCGAATGGGAATATTACCAAGCTAACACAAGACAGGGAGTTGCGGTTGAATATATCTCAAAGAATATCCCGGCATAAAAAACTGTCCGTAGCAAACAAAAAGAGCAGGCATACCGCCTGCTCAAAAATAAAATTGAAATAAAAAAATCGAGTGTTCACAACTTGAATCCGTTATGAACACTCGAGATGGCGGAGAGTAAGGGATTCGAACCCTTGATACGCTTATGACGTATACACGATTTCCAATCGTGCTCCTTCGGCCAACTCGGACAACTCTCCAAAGGACGAATGATATTATAACCGAATGAAATTGAAAAATCAAGTACTTTTTTAATTATTTTTATTTCATTCTTTAATTTCTGTAACCTTTTCAGCAAGGAGCTTTAATTCGTCGAATGTTTTGACGATGCTGAACTCACTTCTGAGCTTTGCAGAACCCTTAAGTCCTTTTGTATACCATAAAGCGTGTTTTCTGATTTCGCACATTCCGTGTTGTACACCTCTGATTCTGCATATATCTTCTGCATGACGAAGCATTATGTTCATTCTTTCTTCGGGGCACGGGTCAGGCGAGTATGAACCATTTTTCATATATTCATTTATCTGAGAAAAGAGCCACGGTCTTCCGAGTGAGCCTCTTCCTATCATAACAAGGTCAACACCCGTATTACCATACATATTTTTTGCATCTTCGGGAGTAAAGATATCACCGTTTCCTATAACAGGAACAGAAACTGCATTTTTTACTGCAGCGATAGATTTGATGTCAACCGGAGGTGCATACATCTGTTCTTTAGTTCTGCCGTGTATTGTAATGGCGGAAGCACCGTTTGCTTCAATTATTTTTGCAAATTCAATGCAGTTTTTATTGTTTTCATCCCAACCTGTTCTGAATTTTACCGTCACGGGAATATCAACAGCATCAACTACAGCTTTTGTTATTTTTCCTGCCAATTCGGGATTTTTCATCAAAACGCTGCCTGACTTATTTTTTACTATTTTAGGTGCAGGACATCCCATGTTTATGTCAATAATATCAGGAGAGAAGGAAAGTGCATATCTTGCGGCTTCAGCCATAATTTCAGGCTCGCTTCCGAAAATCTGAATTGCGGTCGGGTGTTCTTTTATGTCAATTGTCATAAGCTCCTGAGATTTCTTGTCATTCATGGTAACACCCTTTGCACTTACCATTTCACCGACAGTATAAGCAGCACCGAATTCCTTGCAAAGAACTCTGAAGGACAAATCAGCTACCCCTGCCATAGGAGCCAATGCACAGAAACCCTCAATTTTTACATTACCAATATACATCTTATCACCGTTTTTAATAATAACACAAAAAAATGTAAAAATAAAGTAGCGTTTTCAGTTTATTTGTGTTATATTATAAAATGGTTATATTTGGAATTTTATAAAGGTGATTTTTCATGAAATATCTCGTTATCGACGGCAACAGCATTATAAACCGTGCTTTTTACGGAATAAAACTTCTCAATGCAAAGGACGGTCATTTTACAAATGCTATCTATGGATTTTTTAATATACTGTTGGGACTTGATGAAAAGTATTCTCCCGACAGTATAATTGTTGCATTTGATGTTCATAAGCCTACCTTCAGACACGAAATGTATACTGAATATAAGGCAGGCAGAAAAAGTCCCCCTCCTGAACTGCTCGAGCAATTTGAGCCGTTAAAATCTCTTCTTATTGCATACGGCTGTAAAATTATTGAGTGTCCCGGATACGAGGCTGATGATATTCTCGGGACATTATCTGTTTCAATAAAAAGTGATGATCATTGTTATATTGCAACGGGAGACCGTGATTCTCTTCAGCTTATAAAGAATAATGTTTCGGTTCTTCTCACAACAACAAAGATGGGAAAGACTCAGACTGTTGAATATGATGAGAAGCTTCTTTTTGAGGAATACGGTGTTGAGCCGTGCGGAATGATAGAGCTCAAAGCCTTACAGGGTGATAACTCGGATAATATTCCCGGTGTTTCAGGTATCGGTCCCAAAACTGCGGGCGAGCTTATCCGAAAATATAAGACAATTGATAATATATATTCCGATATTGATTCCGTCGACACAACTGCAGGTGTAAAAGCGAAGCTTACGGCAGGAAAAGACAGTGCATTTTTTTCAAGAAAACTCGGCACTATCTGTCTTACCGCACCGATAAATACCGATATTGCTTCATATCTTGATAATTCGCGAGATAATGAACAGCTTCTAAAGGAGCTTGCCCGTCACGAAATGTTCAAGATTATTTCAAGGTTGAAGCTTGATAATGAAAAAGCTAAGGTGCTCACAAATAAAAATTCATCAGAACAGGAATATTCATCAGTAAAGTTTATTCTTACTGATACTGAAAATGCATATGAAAAATTAAAAACTGCAAAGAAGCTATATCTTACATGCTCATATTTTGAAAATATGCTTTCTGCTGTTGCTTTTACAACCGGTGATGAAGTAATTATTGTCGATAATAACTCTCTGAGTTTTAATTCTTTTCTTAAAAATATTCTTGAATCCGAATGTGAAATTTTGACCGATGACTGTAAGAAGCTTTACGCTTATTGCTATGATAACAATATAGAGCCGAATAATATATCTTTTGATATAACTCTTGCCGCATATCTTTTAGATGTCAATTCTTCCGATTATTCGATTCCGTCATTGTCACTTTCTTATAATGTAAAGACATTAACAGCAGATTTTAATGATGAATATACGAAAGACTTTTATGAAGACAATAAAGCATTTTGTGAAAGTGCTTCGCTGGCGAAGGTTTTATCGGACAGACTTAATTCGGTAATTACTGAGAGAGAACAGAATTCTCTTCTTAAGGATGTTGAAATTCCGCTGTCCAAGGTTCTTGTTTCAATGGAAAAGGTCGGAATGAAGGTCGATGTTAAGGGTATTGAGGATTTTTCAGAGATACTGTCATCAAATATACTGAAAATTGAAGATAATATTTATGAGCTTGCCGGTGAAAAATTCAATATCAATTCACCCAAGCAGCTGGGGGTTATTCTCTTTGAAAAATTAGGTCTTCCGGCAAAGAAAAAGACAAAAACAGGTTATTCTACCAATGCAGAGGTTCTCGAAGAGCTTTCCGATGATTATCCCATCGTGTCTTCCGTGCTTGAATACAGAACCTTTACAAAGCTTCGTTCAACCTACTGTGAAGGCCTACTCAAGGCTGTAAATTCCGACGGCAGAGTAAGAAGCACCTTCAATCAGACTGAAACAAGAACGGGCAGACTTTCTTCTACGGAGCCTAATCTTCAGAATATTCCCGTAAAAACTCCTCTCGGCAGAGAAATGAGAAAATTCTTTGTTGCGGAAGATGGAAATGTTATAATTGACGCTGACTATTCGCAGATTGAGCTTCGTGTTCTTGCCGCTCTTTCGGGTGATAAGAATATGATCGATGCCTTTAATTCGGGGGTTGACATACATTCCGTTACTGCTTCAAAGGTATTCGGAGTTGAACTTAATGAGGTAACATCTGATTTAAGAAGCAAGGCAAAAGCCGTAAACTTCGGAATTGTTTACGGAATCGGTGCATTTTCACTTTCAAAGGATATAAAAACCACCCGAGCAGAGGCTGATTCTTTTATAAAATCATATCTTGCTTTATATTCATCTGTAAGTTCTTTTATGGATAAGTGTATTTCCGATGCAAAGGAAAAAGGTTATTCTGAGACACTTTTCAAAAGAAGAAGATATCTTCCCGAGCTTTCTTCCTCTAACGGTATGCTTCGTGCCTTCGGTGAAAGAGTTGCAAGAAATATGCCGATTCAGGGTACTGCAGCCGATATAATTAAGATTGCTATGATAAATGTTTATGACCGGCTTAATAAGGAATGTCCCGAAGCCCGTCTTATTATGCAGGTACATGACGAGCTTATGGCGGAGGCACCCGAAAAGGATGCAGAGCTGGTTGCAAAAATAATTAAAGAAGAAATGGAAAATACAGTTCAGCTTGCTGTAAAGTTTTCTGCTGATACTGCTACGGGTAAATCATGGTATGAAGCAAAAGATTGATTATATAGTAACAGATGCAATCGATTCGGACGCTTCTTATATAGCAAAGCTCGAAAAGGAATGTTTTTCCGCTCCTTGGTCTTTGGCACAGATTACAGAAGAAATTAGTAAAAATAATGTTATATTTCTTGTGTCAAAAACCGAAAATGATTTTTGCGGATATATAAGCGGTCAGTTGATTCTTGATGAATTCTATATTTCAAATGTTGCCGTATTTGAAGAATTCAGATGTCAGGGGATAGCATCCTCCTTAATAACAGAGCTTATAAACAGATTAGAAAAAACCGATTGTTCTTTCGCTACGCTTGAAGTAAGACAGTCAAATATAAATGCGAGAAAGGTTTATGAGAAATTCGGTTTCATGGAGCTTGGTATAAGAAAAGATTTTTATACTGCCCCTAAAGAAAACGCTTGTATTTATACTTTATATTTTAATAATGAAAGCAGGTGTCAATAATGAATATACTTGCAATTGAATCCTCATGTGATGATACGGCGGCGGCTGTTGTATGTGACGGCAGGGAAGTGCTGTCCTCTGTCGTTGCTTCGCAGGTGCCCGAACACATTTTATACGGTGGTGTTGTACCTGAAATAGCCTCAAGAAGACATTGTGAATCAATTTCGTCCGTATGCAAAAAAGCACTTGAAGATGCGGGATTAACACTTGATGAAATAGATGCAATTGCATGCACATATGCACCGGGACTTATCGGTGCATTATTGGTGGGAGTAAATTTTGCAAAGGGTCTTTCATACAGTACGGGAAAGCCTCTCATCCCCGTTCATCATTTAAGAAGTCACATTGCATCAAATTATATTACAGATAAGGACATAAAACCGCCTTTTCTTGCTTTGGTGGTGTCCGGCGGCCACACTCATATCATCAATGTAAAATCATATACAGATTATGAAGTGATAGGCAGAACCCGTGACGATGCCGCAGGTGAAGCTATGGACAAGGCAGCACGAACTATGGGACTGCCTTATCCGGGCGGACTTAATATGGACAGGGTTGCCGCTGACGGTGATCCGTATGCATATAAATTTCCGTCGCCTAAAATTCAGGATGCAGAGCTTGATATGAGCTTTTCGGGACTTAAAACCGCTGTCATAAATCTTGTGCATAATCTTACGCAAAAGGGTGAAGAAATTGATGTTAAAAACATCGGTGCATCATTTATGCATTGTGTGGTAAGCTGTCTTTGTGACAGAACTGAAAGAGCAATTAATATGATTCATCCTCAAAGTCTTGTTCTTGCAGGCGGTGTTTCGGCAAATTCCGTTTTAAGACGGGAAATGCAGGCACTTGCTGATAAGCATAATATTAAGCTTTTTATGCCTGAGCTGAAATATTGCGGAGATAATGCTGCAATGGTAGGCTCACAGGCGTATTATGAATATCTTAACGGCAAAATTGCATCATTAAAACTTAATGCAACTGCCGCATTAGATATTGACAAAAATATCACAATATAGTATATTAATACTGATTTGAAATTTTTTTCTATATAAGGAGAGAACCAAATGTCACTTACAACAAACAAGTCAATTCTTGCTTGGATTGACGAAAAAGTTGAACTTGTTAAGCCTGACAAAATTGTCTGGATTGACGGTTCAAAAGAACAGATTGAAGCTTTAAGAGCAGAAGCTTGCTCAACAGGCGAAATGATTAAGCTTAATGATGAGCTTCTTCCTGATTGTTTTCTTCACAGAACACATCCCACAGATGTTGCCCGTGTTGAAGACAGAACTCTTATCTGCACTCCCACAAAAGAAGAAGCCGGCCCCACTAACCATTGGATGGAGCCCGGTGAATGTTATGAAATGCTTTATAACATTGCCCGTGATTCATATAAGGGCAGAACAATGTATGTAATTCCTTATTCAATGGGTCCCGTTGGCTCAAAATTCTCAAAAGCCGGTATCGAGCTTACCGACTCAATTTATGTTGTTCTTAATATGGCAATTATGACAAGAGTAGGCAAGTCAGTTCTTGATGTTCTCGGTGATTCCGATGACTGGGTTCGCGGTCTTCATTGTAAGTGTGATATCGACCCCGAAAAGCGTTGGATCTGTCAGTTCCCTCAGGATAACACAATTATCTCCGTTAATTCAGGTTACGGCGGAAATGTTCTTCTCGGTAAGAAGTGCTTTGCTCTTCGTATTGCATCCTATCAGGGCTGGAAAGAAGGCTGGCAGGCTGAGCATATGCTTATCCTCGGCGTTGAAAATCCCAAGGGTGAAACAAAGTATATCTGTGCTGCTTTCCCCTCTGCTTGCGGAAAAACTAACCTTGCTATGCTTATTCCTCCCGAAGGATACAAGAAGGCCGGCTATAAGGTATGGTGCGTAGGCGACGACATTTCATGGATCCGCAAGGGTGAAGACGGAAGACTCTATGCTATTAACCCCGAAAACGGTTTCTTCGGTGTTGCTCCCGGTACAAATATGAAGTCAAATCCCAATGCTCTTCTTTCCACAAAGCAGGGAACTATCTTCACAAATGTTGCTCATAATCTTGACAATAATACAGTTTGGTGGGAAGGTCTTGATAAGAATCCCCCCGAAAATGCTAATGATTGGAACGGCAATCCCTGGAACGGAAAGACTTCCGAAATCAAGGGTGCACATCCCAACTCAAGATTTACTGCTCCTGCAGTTAATTGTCCTTGCTTGAGCTCCGAGTTTGAGAATCCTCAGGGTGTTCCGATTTCCGCATTCGTATTTGGCGGCAGACGTGCAAAGCTTGCTCCTCTCGTATATCAGTCAAAGGACTGGAACAACGGTGTGTTCGTAGGCTCAATTATGGCTTCTGAAACCACAGCAGCTGCTGCAGGTGCAGTAGGTGTTGTTCGTCGTGACCCCATGGCTATGCTTCCTTTCTGCGGTTACAATATGGGTGACTA
>CAYTRD010000077.1:0-8556 GCA_964440255.1 uncultured Ruminococcus sp.
GGCGAATTTATTGCATCGCAAAGAAAAATCAACAATTTAACGCAAGCAGCTCTTGCTGAAAAGCTCGGTATTACCGATAGAGCCGTTTCAAAATGGGAGCGCGGAAAAGGAATGCCGGATGTATCTATTATGCTTGATTTGTGTGAGATCTTTGGCATTACCGTAAACGAATTATTATGTGGGGAGAAAATAAGTATGGAAAACAATAATCAGAAAAACGAACAGCTTTTGCTTGATATGGCGAAAGAGTTAGAGCAAAAAAATAAGACAATTTGGATATCTATGTGGGCAATTATGATTGTAAGTATGATAGCCCTGTTTGCGGGGCTCTTCATTTCTGCTTTTTTGATACCTGAAGGAGTTTGGCAGCTTGTTGCCATTCTTGGAATTTGCATTACGTTTTTGACACCTTGCTTTTATGCATTAAAGCTTGAAGTAAGTGTCGGTGCTTACAAGTGCAAGAACTGCGGACACGAAATTGTGCCCACGTATTCGGAAGCACTGCGGGCAATGCATATAGGAACTACCCGTCACTTAAAGTGTCCCGAATGCGGAAAACGCACATGGTGCAAAAAGGTATTAAAAAAATAATTTTCTAATTTATAGAACAGCAAAACTCCTCACCACAGTAATTGTAGTGAGGAGTTCATTTTATGTCCATACATAAAGTCTTGAACCCGTGCAATACTTTATGCTTTGGGTCCCCAAGGCAGAGGGAGGTTTCAAAATTACCGTCTTCGAAATAAAAAGTAAAGCAACCACAGACAATCGGTGCGTTTTCGGAGGAACAAAGGAAATATATACAGAAAGAGAAAAAACCGCAAGTCCTTGAAAATAAAGAATTTTCGGCTGTTGAAAACAAAGAAGTCACCTCATAAAGAGATGACTTCTTTGTTTCAACAAATGTTGACTATTTGGTGCGGATGTTCATACAGTACTTATTTTTTATGGTTGTTGAGTATACATATTATTATAAAAAATACTAACTTTTTTATAAAAACAACAAAATAATTAATACTGTTTCTTAATCTTGATTAATGGGAACCAAAAACACTCTAAACCCTGTGTCAGGGAATCTGCTTTCTGGCTCAAGCCGACAAGAACATTTAGCATCACCTTCTGAAAATAAAAATGACCCACCACGAGTAATTCTAAGTCCAGGTAATAGTAAATCTTCTCTACCATCAAAAGGATTATAAGGATGGTTATATTCTGGTGTATCAGGGTTAAATCCACCCCACGATGTAGTTGTCCATTCTAGTACATTACCACATACATCGTGACAACCATAAATAGATGCACCTTCAACAAATATTCCGACAGGTGTAGTTGAACATATTGGCTTTTTTAGTTTGGATAGATTAGCAAATCCTTCTATCCAATCATCGCCCCATGGATAAATACGTGTAGGGTTGTCATTAACTTTGCCATATATTTTTTCACCGCCTCGATACATTTTCATCCATTCAGCATCATTTGGTAACCAAACTTTATACCCATCGGGGACGTCAATTACTCTGTTTAACCATTTACAAAACTCTAATGCATCGTGAAAATTTACACCTACAACGGGATGATTTAAAAATCTCTTATCAACACAACGTAAACTTACATCCCAAATATTGTTTTCATCTAAAGGTAATGGATATTCTGGGTTTTGTTGTAAAAATTTTTGGTATTCCATATTTGTTACCGGAAATTTTCCAGCGTAGAAATCATAATCAATATTATATTCATACGGCTCTCCAAGAGTTAACATATCATTTCCTAAAAATACTTTTCCAGCTGATATTAAAGCGAAATAGGAATTAATAGCTAAATTGTGATAGCTTGAAATAGATATTAGAGCTATGTTTTCCGCAACAGATATTCTTTCTTGAATAGAAAGTTTTTGAGACGAAATCAATTCATTTCCTGATTGTAAAATTGATTTTACAAGGACAAGTCTCTCAGGTCGAGTAGCAAAATCTTTTACATTAACTTTTGATAAAATATCAATTGAAATCTTTTTACATACATCTTTATAACCATCATTTGTATTTTGCAACATAAATAAAACAAATGAAAGTAAATCGTAATTACTATCGTCGAATACAAGTTCAAGAGATTCTATCCACAAGGATGGGTCTTTTACTGTATTATCAATTAATAGAGATATAGAATCTATTTTTCGTTTAAAATATCGAGCAATTAACGCACTAATAAGCGGTTTATGAGTATAGTTTATAGTGTTATTAACACTGTAATTCAACAATTCGCAATTATTCGTTTTTATTTTATTTATCAAAAGGGCGGTTTTTTCTGATGTCAAATAGTTTTCGCAAATGTCTATTGTGTTTTTTACAGAAAATGTATTATTAGATGAACTGGAAGAAAACATTTGTATGGATAATAACTCGAAAATTAGATATACATGTTGTTTGTCTGTTTCAGAAAAACTATCCAATAAGGATAAGAATCTATTAAGCATATTATCAGCAATTCGAATATACATGCTATACAAACTGTTGGGTAGTTCATGAGAAATACAATTTGTCATTAATAATATTATAAACCAATGCGGCTTTTCTAAAAGAGATTGTAACCCTGCTTCCTTGATTGTTTGATAAAAACTGTCAAAAGAAAAGTTGTTTAAATCACAAAACAAGGAAAGAACAACAGAAAATTTTTCTGAAATTTCTCTCATAATTTTTAAACTTAATCTTGAAAGTTCAAGTTTGGGAATATCATCAAAAGTGGAAAATTGTGAATATAATTGTTCATTTTTCGATGAACTAAATATTAGGTAACGGCAACGTGAATAATTTTGAATTAAATCTGATAAATCTGATAAAACAGAGCTTGCAGAAAATTCAAAATATTCACAATCCTCTACAAGAACTATTGCATTACCTTTTAATAATCTATCTTTTAAAAGCTCAACTAAATCCTCTTGTAAACTAAATTGTTCTTTTATATAGGAAAAAATATTTTGCGCTCCATTACCGAATTTGCCATGACGATAATAATCAAGCAATGAAATATAAATAGGAATATCGTTTAAATTTGTTAAACCATATTTTAATCTTTCCTCATTCCAGTATGTGCTATCTGTTGATTGGATACCCGAAAGACAGCATACAATATGCTTAATAGTAGTTGTTTTTCCCGTTCCATGTTCCCCGAGAATAAAAGCTCGTTGATGGTTTGGCAAAACGTCATAAATTGACATTTTCTCTATTAAGAAAGGATTATTTGATTCATTAGCTGATTTATAATTATCTATTTCGGATATTGCCATTTTTGTTAAATTGCCATTGCCATCAATAGTTACAGCAATTCTATTAATTAGTTCTAAAGGATAATATATATCTTTTAGATTTGCTCTTTTCAATCCATCAAAAAAAGGCAATTCGATATATTTATTTTTGTTATAGAGTATATCACGATAGGCGCGTTCTAATAAAAATTCATTAGCATGTAATTGAGGAGCTGATTGTATTAAATCAGTCAAAGTGTTTTGCATATTAGTTAATATAGAGCGTATTTCTAAAAAATCACTGTTTGAAGGAAGATTAGTAACTGCAGATGAAATACTGTTTAATTCATTTTCAATATTTATATGAGTGAGAATTAATGAATCAATTTTTTTATTTGTATCGGTTGCTGTTGATAAACTTGCATGCAGCATATCAAAAGTCAACAGTGATTTTAAAATATCATCTTTTGCAAATTCTTCTTTAAAAAAAACTAAAAATATTCCTATAAAATGGTTCTCTAAATCAGTTTTAGCTTTTTCTGGGAGTCCTATTAAATTATTTTTTGCCATCATTATAAGACGATTTGTATTTTCATCCGTACTATTGCCAATGACTTCCGCAAAGCTGTCTAAAAGAAGTGAATATCCGTTTGAAGATGAGTTCTTTTTAAGAAGTTTTGTCAAATCTTTTATCCTAGCAGATATTTGAAGTATTTCTTTTTTATATGTTTTACTAGATGTTTTAGTATAATTATCTCTTGTTTTTGTAAGACTAAATATAATTGCATTGTAAAACGAATTAACTAGTGCCGTTTCTATTACTGGATGTAATACATTAAGATTTCTCCCTTTTTCTATTGTAATTGTATTGTATATTTTTTTGGCATTGTCATATATTACACTAGCGGCAATGTTAACAGCAATATCCGGTATTACACCGACAACATTTACAATTATTCCAAGTGCGTATAAAACAATCGACATAATAACAACCCCTTCTATTCAGCATTATATTTATTATAATACGTGAATAAGTTTATCATTAAATTCTTCTGGATATACCATTTCCCATATGCCTATACAATCTAAACAAAAATCTTTACAAATACTATTAGATGGGTTACAAGTTGATTTTGGAAATTTTCTGTCTTTCGAACATCCAATTATGTTGTTTTTTGTTGTACAGTTCTTAATGTTTCCTGAACCATCAATAAAATAGTATTGTGAATTTTGCTCAACAAAACAATTTTCTACAGACAAATTGGTTTTGTTTATTAAAGCTTTAGTAATAAAACGTAATAATGAGCCAGAAATTCTAATTTGATTATGGTTACTAACTAAATAGTCAAATACCTTTTCCAGTCTTTCCGATTCTTTAGTAGTTAACGATAAATCATTATAATATTTATGTGATTTTGGAAGATAAACGGCCTGTAATGTTATATAATCTAGTCCCATTTTTATAGCCCAGTCAATTAAAGGAACCAGGAAATCTATATTTTTTTTGGTTGCAACAACATATAAACCTAATTCAATGTTCGAGTTGTAAGTTTTTTTAAAATTTAATATTTTCTTTATGTTTTCAAGAACAGTACTATGTATACCACGAACATATAGATTGTAATCCTTATTTAAGGAATCAAGAGAAAAAGACAAATTTGTTATTAGATTTTCTGAAAAGAGTTTTTCTACATAATCGGGTAGAAAAGTTAAATTCGTTAGAACGAAGGATTCAATTTTGTTTTGGCGTATAGATTTTAAAAGCTCGTAGAAACCTTCATATAAAAATGGCTCTCCACCACAAAGGTGAATTCTATTTATTCCAGATTCGCTAAGAAACCCCACAACATCTAACATATTATCTAAACTTAAGTCTTCTTTAAAATAATTCTTTTTATATGATGAACCATCAAATGAGCCATAACAGTATTTACACTCCATATTGCAACGTTTTGTAACATGCCACAAAGCCACTTTCCTAATGGGTGCTGATAAACTTAATATAGGCTTATCGTTTTGTTTTATAATTGTATTCATGTTGTATTCACCTCAAAATCATTTGGTAAACATTTATCTCTTAATTTTTCTTCTAATGGATGAACATCAAACTTGTCCCATACATTTTGAGATAAATTATTGAATTTCAAGGAAAGCAAATCAAACCATCGGCTAACTAGTAATTCTTCTTGTACATCCAAAACTTCAAGATCTTTTGAACCGAGCAAATATAGTTTATTCGTTAATTCATTTTTGGGGTCTAATAAATATTGTATCAAAACAAGCAGTTCACAATATATCAAGTCGATAACACTTTCTGTCAAACTTATAATATCTTGACGATAAAAATTTACTGGATACCCATTTGCAATTAAAATAATAGCTTTATCAACACCTTTGTATTGAAAATTATAATTAATTCCATAACTCATTTGTTCAATTTTTATATTCTCTATTTTGTCAAGGATAGATTTATAGTTATCATTTTTATCACCTGTCTCAAAAAAACTAATAATATTTTGAAATTCAATTCTCTTTGAAGAGGCACTTGCAAGATAGATTTTATGAGCATCACTAGTTACAAAAGAAAAGAACATAGAACAAGTAAAGGCAGACTCACCAGTAGCTCCAATAACAATTAAATTGTTATTGAACTCAATAGTCTCGACATCAGGAATAACTTTTATGCCTTCCTCTTTTGCGATTTGTAGAATATCTCTGTCGATGTCATATACTGTGACATCACATTTTAAAGGATCCAATGTTTTACAAATATTTCTACCAATTATCCCATAGCCAATGATTAAAACCTTATGAAAAGATAAGAAATTATTTGCCATATATAGTAAATAGTTTAACTCATCTACTACTCTTCGTGCAATAAAATGTGATTCCAAGCGCATTTTTATTTTAGATCTTGCAACCGAGAGAACTGGATAAGGTATATTAATTGAATTACTTATATACTTATATCGTTTGATTCCAGATGTAGTTTGTTCTATGGCACCAATGACTGAGCTCCCTAGAATTGGAAAAGTATTTATAAGCTCATTAATTACACTATAATGAAAACCACCATCTTCAACAATTATTATTTTTTTACCTTTTTTAACTAAAGGTATTATGTGATTTTTGAAAGCTGTTTTTATAGCTTCATACATCGCAGTATAAAAGTCTGATGTAACACTTAACATAATTTCATCTTTTTTTACAACATATTCACCATTAATGATTTCATGGTAATATGTGTGATAATCGTTATTCGTCGTAATTTTGGTTTCCTTGCTGTATGGAACAACGATATATACGAAGTGTTCAAACAAACTAGACAACACTTTATTAAATTCAAGAATATCATTCAAATAATGATTAATATGAACTAACACAATATCTGAAAAAACGGATATTTTTTTCGAAGAAAGCATATCATTTAAAAGTGGCATACCTTTGGGTTTGTATAGTACAACTTCTTTTTTTAATAGATCGTTGTTTTTCAAAAAGATTTCCACATAAAAGAGGTAATTTTCAGTTAATGAAAGATTGTTTCTAGATGTGTTAATATCAGATACAAGAGACTGTACGGATTTCAAAAAATTAGTAGAGTTGTAATTTTTATTTTGAGTGTTAAAAACTTTTGAGTAATCCTGTACATTTATAAACTGCATTACTTTTAAAAACGCATATGTGTCAGAATCTATTCCGTTTAAATTTGAATTAAAAAAAGTTTCAAAATACCATGGAGACTCTATAATTAAAGGAGGAGCCAATTCTAGAATAACACCCAAAATGAAATCACCTATTTTGATAGAACCATTAGAATAAAAAATAGTGGTGGGAGAAATTAATCCATGAAAGTTTCCATTTTGGTTGCTAATCTTAAGAAAATTGTAAAAGGTTGGTAAAGCAAGTCTATAAAACCAATCACCGATCGATTCACTTTTAATTATATTAGTAGGGTTTAAATATGCAAATGAATCTGCATATTCTTGTGTATAATATAATTCATTTGTGTCTAAATGTTCAAGTGAAAATAGTTCAAGAAAAAAATCAAACTCTTTTGAATTATTCTTGATAAATAATTTATTTTTTATTGTATCAAAAAGAACTCGATCGATGCTGCCTATTACGGTAAGCAAAACAGTTTTATTGAGAGAAAAGTCAAAGGCTTTTGCACGATAAAAGTTTTGCTCACTTATAAATGTTTCAACAATACGATATTTACAAGATAATTTTTTTGGTAACTCCATTGGTTCCTCCTATAATATTTGCGTCTTTTCAATTAGCAAAAGAAGTTATATTTTAACAATTATTAAAGGTTAATCCACTTCATCTAAATATACGCTATTATTTGGTTCCCAAGCTGGTGCACAAACACATAAAAATTCTAGATCAACATCTCCTATACTGAAAATTTGATGTTTTTCATTTTGCTGGATCAATATTGCGTCTCCTGGATTGCAAATATGCTCTTCCCCGTCAATCACCATTTTCGCTTGACCTTTTAGCATATAGTAAGTTTCTTCTGCAACTGGATGAAAGTGTAATCTTGACATGCATTGTGGCGGTATAACAACATGGCCAAAACTATGATATTTGGCTTCTCCAAGCTCTAATGGAGCCCCTATCATTTCGTAAATTTTTTCACCGGTATAGTTTTCAAATGGTTTTGTAACCTGTTCTTTAGTAATTTTTCTCATATTAGTTCCTCCTAATAAATTTAATATGTGATGGATAAATAGATAATTTGCGAAGGCAACAATAGTTAGCCTTCTTGCGTAAAAGTGACTCTTGTAAAAAACTAATCAAGCCAGTGTTTATAAACTTTGATTATTGCTGATAATTTTATGACGATAAACTAATATAACTTGTTACATAATACTTCTACCTCCTTTTTCCATAACTAACCATAATGTGCTTGCAAACAAGATTTTATTGCTTGAGGCAACAAACTATAGTAAGCATAATTACTTATATAAATTATCCATCATTATTTATAGTTATTAATTATGTATAAAGTAACATTATTTTTTCAAAAAGTATCGAATTTTATCGAAACTTACAATTTCTATAGTTATTTTTTAGATATTTTGTTTGCACTTTTTTATTGAAATCAAAATTTATTAAATTGGAGCAAATTTTACTGTAGATAAAATTATACATATTTAATATATAATTTATAATTGTATGCTTCAATATATCATACAAAAATGTAGTGTTTTTCGACAAAAATGTTTATTTTTCGACTTCAATAAGGTTTACCAATCCGCACATTCGACGATTCTACATCATAAAGAAGGTGTTGACCTTATTCCCTCTAACAG
>CAYTRD010000078.1:0-8266 GCA_964440255.1 uncultured Ruminococcus sp.
TGGGGTCACCGCCGAAAAGCTCGTTGTATTCGGGGGTGCGAAGGTGCCTTGCAATACGAAGCTTCATAACGAAATCGTCCATAAGCTCCTGTGCACCCTCTTCCGTAAGCACACCGCTTTCAATATCTCTTTCAATATAAATATCAAAGAATGTGCTGACTCTTCCCAAAGACATAGCTGCACCGTTCTGCTCTTTTATTGCGGCAAGATAAGCAAAATATGTCCACTGAATGGCTTCTTTAGCATCCCTTGCAGGCTCAGAAATATCAAAACCGTACATTGATGCCATTTCCTTAAGATAGCCTAAAAAGGTTATCTGTCTGAAAAGCTCCTCGGAAAGTCGAAGATTATCTATAATATAGGGCTTATCGGCAAGTGCTTTTTTATCCTTGAGCTTTTCTGCAATAAGACGGTCAACACCGTAAAGTGCAACTCTTCTGTAGTCACCGATAATTCTTCCTCTGCCGTAAGCATCGGGAAGTCCTGTTATAATATGGCTTTTTCTTGCAAGACGCATTTCATCTGCATAAGCTCTGAAAACACCGTCGTTATGAGTAGTACGGAAACGGAATTCATCCTCTACCTTGTCGCTGAGTCTGTAGCCGTATGCAGCACAAGCCTGACGAGCCATTCTGATACCTCCGAAAGGGTTTACACCTCTTTTAAGCGGCTTATCAGTCTGCATACCTACAATAATTTCTTTTTCCTTATTTATATAACCGGGGGCATAGCTTGTAAGTGAAGATACCGTATCTGTATCAATATCAAGCACACCGCCCTTTTTGCGTTCCTTCTTAAAAAGGTCTTGAACTGTGCTCATAAGCTCCGAGGTTCTCTTTGTGGGGCCTGCAAGGAAGCTGTCGTCACCTTTATATTCCTTATAATTCAACTGAATAAAATCACGAACATTGATTTCATCCTGCCAAACACCTTCTTTGAATCCGAGCCAGTTATCATGCTTCATAGTTTATCTCTCCTTACTTTTCGAATTCGTTCACTGTTTTTTACATTTTTTCCCTTTTTCAAAACAAGAAAAAGGGACACAATCAGATTCTTACGAACTGATTGCGCCCAGACGGTCGGCATTATAAAACTTTTACACTCCACCGCAGTTAACTGCGTAATCCGTCAGTCATGTAAAAATCCATATGTATTATATAGCACATACCCCGAAAAGTCAACAACACAACATATAGAAAATCTACCGGTCAAAGCCATAAATATTATCTATATGTGACAGATTTACATAACACGGAAATCAAAAAAAACTCAAAAGGTCGGTTTCTGAATTAAAGACGTACGTGTCGTTATTAATATCTTTAACCTCAAAAACAGAAACGAAAGCAACTATTGAAGCAATACACAAGAAAATACAAATTTTTTTTCATTTAATACGGTCTCCTTTCAGTATAGTATATAAAATACTCAATTTCTTCTAAATCAACCGATATTCTTAACAGTGTTCTTGCATCCGAAGCCGTAATGAGGCTATCATTGTCGATATCGGCAGCAAGATACTGTTCTGTTGACAGATTTTCAAGGTCTACAGATGCCCGCAGCGTCATTCTTGCATCATTTGCAGAAATTTTTTCCGTTGCAGTCAACATCTCCTTCACCCTGCCATATATCAAAAACACGATACGAGTCCGAAATTTCGACTTTTTGTGTTGCCGAGACATTTATGCAAAATAAAGATACAGCAAGAATAACGGAGGTTATTATACAAATGAAGCTTTTCATTATTTCCTCCTAATTTTTTTGCACAAAAAGAGACCCTGCAAAAAGCAGGGTCAGAAAATTTATTCGTCGTCGTCTTCCATTGTGGATTCTGCGATAACCTTTGCTGCAACATCCTGAGGAGCTCTTTCATATCTTGCAAATTCAAGTGAGAAATAGCCTCTGCCTGCTGTTACGGAACGAAGCGTTGTGGAGAAATCGCCCATTTCAGCCATGGGAACTTCTGCTTCAAGAAGCTGCATCTTGGGTTCGTCTGCAGGGCCCATACCGAGAACTCTGCCGCGACGCTTTGTAACGTCACCCATAATATCACCGAGATTATCATCGGGAACATAAGCCTTGAGAGTACCGATGGGTTCAAGAATTGCGGGGCCTGCTGTATCCTTAAGCTGCTTAAAGGCAAGAGAAGCAGCAGTCTTGAATGCCATTTCGGAGGAGTCAACGGGATGATAAGAACCGTCATAAAGAGTAGCCTTGATATTAACTACGGGGTAACCTGCTACGATACCGCGTTTAACGCTGTCGCGAAGTCCCTTTTCAACTGCAGGGAAGAAGTTCTTGGGAACAGAACCGCCGACAACCTCTTCACCGAATACAAGGTCAAGCTCATCACAGGGCTCAAAGCGGATCCATACATCACCGAACTGACCGTGACCGCCGGACTGCTTCTTATGTCTGCCGTGAATTTCAACACGCTTGCTGATAGTTTCTCTGTAAGCAACTCTCGGAATCTGAAGGTCAACCTCAACACCGAACTTTGTCTTGAGCTTTGTTACGATAAGGTCAAGATGCTGTTCGCCGAGACCCGAAAGGATCTGTTCTCTTGTTTCATCGTTTGTATAATATCTGATAGCAGGATCTTCGTGAGAAAGCTTCTTAAGACCTGCAGCAACCTTTTCTTCTTCGCCCTTCTTCTTAACGATAACTGCCATAGAAAGACAGGGATCGGGGAATACGGGAGCTTTAAGGGAAATAGGCTGTTTTTCAGCACAAATAGTATCACCTGTCTTGATACCGTCAAGCTTTGTAATAACTGCGATATCGCCGGCTGTGATAACTGCCGTATCTTCTGTCTTACCGCCCTTGGGGATAATAAGCTTACCCATTCTCTGGTTAGCAGAGGTTCTCGGAGTATAGCAAGGTGTATTTCCGTCGATCTTACCGGAAGCAACCTTAACATATGTCATTTTGCCTACAAAGGGGTCAGCAACGGTCTTGAAGCACATTGCTGCAAGAGGTCCGTTTTCATCACATTCAAGCTCAATTTCGTTTCCGTCCGCATCTGTTGCTATTTCCTTAAACTGTGTGGGTGCGGGAGCCATCTTTGTGATACCGTTAAGAACAAGGTCAACAGCTTCAAGAGTGTAAGCGGAGCAAGCGTACATGGGCATTACAGTACCTTCAAGAACAGCCTTTGAAAGACCTGCAACGATTTCATCGTGTGTGAATTCTTCACCGTCAAAGTACTTCATCATAAGATCATCGTCTGATGATGCAACTGATTCTGTAAATGCTTCGTGAAGCTGTTCTATTCTTTCAGTGGAAGGCATATCAACCTGAGTAGCCTTACCGTCCTTATATGCAAATGCCTTGTTCTGAAGGAAGTTTACATAGCTTACAACCTTGTCACCTTCAACATAGGGAACAACAACGGGACAAACCTGTTTGCCGAATGCTTCCTGAAAAGCATCAACAGTCTTATAGAAGTTTGCATTTTCAGCGTCACAGCCTGTAACTATTATGTACTTGGACATATTTCTTGAAGTTGCAGCCTTGTATGCTTTTTCAGCACCTACGCCTACGCCAGAACCTGATTTTGTTACGATAAGAACTGTCTCAGCAGCTCTGATACCTTCTGCAACACCTGTTGCAAAGTCAAAAAGACCGGGAGTGTCAATTAAATTTATTTTTCTGTCACGCCACTCGAGGGGGCATACAGCTGATGATACTGAATTGTGACGGCGCTTTTCTTCAGCGTCGAAGTCCATTACGGTGTTACCGTCGGCAACCTTACCGAAGCGGTCTGATGCACCTGCAATGTAAAGCATAGCCTCTGCAAGAGTGGTCTTACCTCTGCCGCCGTGACCGGCGATGCAGACGTTTCTGATGTCGTTAGCATTATAATGTTTCAAAATGTTTACCTCCTAAAAATGTGAGGAATATGGTGAAAAACAACAAATTCCCTAAAGAGTACGGAAAAAATTATAGCACAAAAAGCAATACAATGCAATACCAATTTGTCTTTTTTAACATAATTTTTCACCAAACTTTACGTTATTTTGTTTGACATTATTACTATATTAGTGGTATAATTCTACCAATATGAGTGATTAAAGCAAGAAAGGAAATTATTATGGGAGCAATAGACAAACTCAAGGATGCCGCAGGCATTGAAGGCAAATTCGGTACTTATATAAAACCGATGGCAAGCTATACCTGTGCAAACATCACCCTTGGCGGTGCAGGCTATCCTATTAATCTTTATCATCAGCAGTATTTAAGCTTTGTTGAAAAAATGCCCACTCACATAACAGGTATGATAAGTATGATAAACGGACTTATTGATGCCGTTTCCGATGTGGTAATGGGAATCATCACCGACAGAACCCGTTCAAAGTACGGCAAACACAGAATATATGTGCTTGCAGGAGCAATACCGTTTTTCTTTGCATACATAATGAAATGGTATTCCTTCGGCATATCCTCTATGGGAAATATGACATACAATTTTATATACTATCTCGTAACTGCATTTATCTATTCCACAAGCTTTACGATGATGAGCGTTCCTCATGTAGCCATGCTTCCGACGATAGAGCCGAACTATTTCAGAAGAACGCAGTATAAAATGGTTGAATATATGTTCAACAGCGTGGGACAGATAGCATCTTTTCTGTTTATGGGAATAGTGCTCGGAGGTGTTGATATGTCTAACCCCTCCCCCGATGACAGAGGAAAATATCTTTTCAGCGGTATAGTTCTTGCGATTTGGTTCGTGTGGTCTCCTATACTTTCTTTCTTTACCTGCCCCGAGCCCTCATCACTTTCGCTTAAAAATGAACCCATCAACTGGAAATATCTGTTCAATGAATATTACCTTGTATTCAAGAACCGTTCCTTCAGACAGTATTTCCTTATAAGCATATTTAACTCATTCCGTGCAAGCTTCTACAGCTATTCCGATCAGTATTTTATTGTAAGCATCGCAGATAAGTATAAGATATTCAACGTGCTGAACACGGTTGCAGGAACAGCGGAATTTATGGGTTCACCGGTAATATATTTCCTTAACCGATTCTTTGATAAGCGAACCTCCGGACTTATGCTGACTCCGCTTATGATAGCAGGTCTTGTAATATATTCATTTGTTGACAGCAAAACTCCTTCAATATTCCTTTACCTTGCAACGATTCTTTATAATTTCGGATTCTCGGGTCCCGGCTTTGCTATTGATACAATTCAGCCTGACATTACCGATGTTGACGAGCTTATCACCGGCAGAAGAAGAGAAGGTGTTATTGCCACCTTCAGAAGCTTTGTTTCAAAAACGATAAACTCCTTTATGACAGGAATTCTGGGCTTCTCACTTAAATTCTTCGGCTACGATGTAAACAAAAAAGAACCCGCTTATCAGACTGCCAAGACTATTTTCGGTCTTCGCCTTAATTTCTCATATATGCCTATAATATTCGGTATCATTACCCTCGTACTTATAAAGAGCTTCTCTATGACAAAAAATGATCACTCGGAAATTCAGAGAGTTATAAAAGAAAAACACGAAAAAGGTACTGTTACAATTACCGATGAACAGAAAAAGAGACTTGAAAAGATTGCAGGACAGAAATGGGAGGATATGTGGATAGGTCAGTATTCACCGGTAAGGACACCTGCAGACAGCAGATATACTTTTGACAGATGACAGGTATAATAGATATCGGAGGCGGACTTCGGGGCATTTTCGGTGCAGGAGTTTTTGACCGCCTTCTCAATGAAAACATTCATATTTCCGAGGTTTACGGTGTTTCGGCAGGTGCGGCAAATGCAATAACCTACATCGGCGGACAAAAGGAACGGACACTTCGTTTTTACAGGGACTATGCACAAAGACCTGAATATATGGGCTTCGGCAATTTACTTAAAACAGGCTCTTATATTTCCCTTTCTTACATATATGCTACCCTTTCAAACTCTGACGGAGAAGACCCTTTGAATTTTGAAGGATATTCTTCTTTCAAGGGCAATTTTACCACAGTTGCTACAGATGCAAAAACGGGAAAAGCCATATACTTCCGCAAGGATGCTTATAAAAAAGACGATTATACCGTGCTTATGGCTTCCTCCTGTCTTCCCGTTGTGTGCCGACCCGTAAATGTAAACGGCGTATTATGTTATGACGGCGGTGTTTCCGACCCCATCCCCGTAGAAAAGGCATTTTCTGACGGATGTGATAAGGTGGTTTTGATTCTGACCCGACCGAAAAATGAATTTCATAATCCCTCACTTGACACAAAAGCAGCTTTTCTCATAAAAAACAAATATCCCGAGATTTCAAAAGCTCTTTACAACCGTTTCAATGTGTATAACGAAAGTCTGAAAAAGGCTTTAGAATACGAAAAACAGGGCAAGCTTCTGATACTCGCCCCCGAAAGCTCCAAAGGGATGGGAACCCTTACAAAAGACAAGGAAAAGCTTATGTCACTTTATAACGAAGGCTACCAAAAAGCAACAAAAATTTCAGAATTTATAAAATAAGGAGAGAATAATATGATAAAAAGAATGTCAAAAATACTTTCTCTGACAGTATGCATAATTTTAATTGCAACAACCCTTACATCAACAGCATTTGCGACGCAGTCAAATTATGACAGCTTTGATACCTCGTCCTTGGTAATCACAGACGATCCGGGGAAAGATATGTCAGCAATTGCACTCGCTCAGTTGGGAAAAACAGGCAGAGAGCTTAACTATTCGGAGGAATGGTGTGCAGACTTCGTGGGTGACTGTGCGATAATTACAGGACAGTCAGATGCTGTTCCTCTTTACGGCGGTGTAGAGGGACTTTACACCCGACTTATTGATGCAGGAGCAGTTACCGTAACGGATACTCCGAAGCCCGGCGATCTTGTGTTTATCAACTGGAACAGCGAGGAGAGAAAAGGACATATTGAAATTGTTTATGATTTTGATGCTGAAACAGGTACGGTATTTACCGTAGGCGGAAACACGGGCGACTTTGATTCTTACTACGAAAGAAGGGTCGGAACACACGAAATCAGTATTGATTCCGATGTTATAAAGGAAATTTTGAGACCCGATTACTTTTATTGTACACAGCATAATTTCACAATTTTCAAATGTACAGAATGCGGAGCACTCCGTCCCGAAATCAGCTCTTTCATAAATCAGCTCAGAGCCTTTATTTACAGTATAAAAGCTTTATTTGACAGTTTTTCTGAAAGAATATAAATTTCATTTAATAAAAAAAATCGGCGTAAGTTTACTTTTTCAGTAGACTTACGCCTTTTGTTATGTGAAGTTTGCTTTTAATGACTGTTTTTATGCAAATAAGTTTTTGAAGAAGTTTTTAACCATTTCAAAGAAGTCTTTTATGGACTGGAAGAACTTCTGTATACCGCTGAGCACTTTAACCTCTTTCCATTGTGCATAGAAGGTTACCTTTGTGCTGTCAAGTGTTACTTCATCACCGGCGTTATAGCTTTCTCCTGTTCCGTCAGCCTTCGTATTCCAGCCTGCAAATATATACGGAGCATTTACAAAGTCCGCTTCGGGTAATGTATAGCTGTCTCCGACAAGAACGGCACTTGAATTAAACATATTTCCCGTTCCGCCGTTGGCATTAAAGAAAACTCTTACGGAATTTGCCGAGAAGCCCTTGTCAAGGAAAGCTTTTCTGCCCTTCATAAATTTAATTACATCACTGTCGACATATGCTTCATATGAAGCTTTTGTTGAGTCGTAATCTGTTGTCTTAAAAATATTCCAACGAATAGCATTCATTACGGCAGAATCTGTAATTTCTTCAGAATGTTCTTCAATTGCACCAATATATTCATCGGAAAGAAGCGGAGAAAATACCGTATTCCATTCATTGCTTGCAAGTACAAAGAAATCATCCTGCTTATACAGTGCATTGAGTATGGTAGAAAGATATTTCGCATCGTTTGTAGTCTTATAATATAAGCCTGAAGTCCACCAGCCGTCTGCGTAGGCAATATTTGAATTGTATGCAGAATAGCTGTTTCCGAGTGCATAGTCAAAATCCCATACGGGAGAAGCCACAAAAAGGTCGCTGTCATTATCCTTATAGATGTAGAAGCTTGTAATGGCAGCATCAAGATTCTTTACATATTCCTGAAAAACATACATTTTGACAAAGGAATCAACATCAATATATTCGCTGTAATGCTTGCCCTGTGAATTATACCCCGTATCAGAATATACAGCATCCTCAAATTCCTGATAAAGTGCACTGATATACTTAACCTGTGCTTCGGATGCATATTCGGGA
>CAYTRD010000079.1:0-8227 GCA_964440255.1 uncultured Ruminococcus sp.
TCAAGAGTGCCCTGTGATTATATCACATCGTTTCCCTCTTGTCAAGTGCTTTTTTGAAATTTTTTCAAGTTTTTTCGAATTTATTTTCGATTCCTGAAGCACCGACCTCTCGTTCGAGTGCTTGCACAGTTTATCATAAAAAATGCCGTCTGTCAACACTTTTTTTAAACTTTTTAAAAGTTTTTTTCAATTATTTTTCAAACTACTATATCTTGTGTTTTTTCTTGTTTTTGCACCCAAATTACAAGATATTGTTATGGATATTTTCAATTTTGGTGAAATAATAGTAACGAAACCAAATATTAATTTGAAAAGAAGTGACATAATTTGACGAAAATTGTTTTTAAGAATCTGAAAGTAATTAAAATATGCATAAGCCTTTGCCTTTGTCTTGTAATTACTGCCCTTTCCGTTGCAATATATGACGAAAACGCGGAAGTCGATACTGAAATGACACTATCCTCCTTTGGTTCGCGAGGAGAAGAGGTTCGCCAGATTCAGAAGAAGCTGAAATCTCTCGGCTTCTATACAGGTTCTGTTGACGGCATATACGGCACGGGAACAAAAAATGCGGTTACAGCCTTCCAGAAATCCTGCGGAATCAAGGCAGACGGAATAGCAGGCCCCACAACTCTTTTATATCTCGGGCTCTCATCCTCGTCGGGATACACCTCATCCGACGTATGGCTTCTTGCAAAGCTTATTGCTGCCGAGGCGAGAGGTGAGAACTACCGCGGACAGGTTGCCGTCGGTGCCGTTGTCCTCAACCGTGTTTCTCACGCATCATTTCCCGATTCTATTTCAGGTGTCATTTATCAGAAAGGTGCTTTCGACTGTGTAAGAGACTCGAACTGGAATGTTGCACCAACAGACACAGCAAAAAAGGCTGCACAGGAGGCTCTCAACGGCTGGGATCCTACAGGCGGTGCCATTTATTACTATAACCCGAAAACAGCATCAAACGGCTGGATACGTTCCCGTCCCGTTCTCACACAGATAGGCAATCATGTTTTCTGTGCTTAAGCACGCTATATAATGTATATAATATATAATAGTCCATTTTGATATTGAAAATTTCCTTTTCTTACTGTATTATATAATGTAATAAAAGAAAAGGAGTTTTTTTATGGAGTTCATAAACAAAATTACGGCTTTTTTTACTTCCGTGCTTGCATTTTTTCTGATACCTCTTATTGCCATGTTCCCCTCTTCAAATGATTATACATTTGAAATTGATACGGCGGTTACGGGAGAGGCACTTCCCAATGTCGTAAGCAACATTAATATATGGAATATGAATAACACAACTGAATTTTCCGAGCTTAAAATAAATGAACAGTATAATATAGGTGAATTTGTCGAATATGTTCAGCTTATGCAGTGTACAGGCGGTGCCGCAGACCGTGATCTGTTCGTCGATCCTCTTGATTTTGACACGCTTGACGACTATGACTTCACTTCTCTTATAGAAAACTGCCGCGGTATTCTCGAGCTCGGTGCAAAGCCTCACCTGAAAACCGGCAGTGTTCCGCTTAAGTATTCGGCACTCGCAAGAACCGACACCACATTCGGCACAAATCCCTATCCCCCCGATGATTATAATGTATATTATAATTATATATATGCTATCGGCGAGGCTCTTGTAAATGAATTCGGCAGAGACGAAGTACTTACATGGAGATTCGGCGTTATGACCGAGTACGAAAACAAGGATTGGTTCTTTGCTGCTGACGGCACCGCAGAAAGCTCTGCCGAGGCTTTTTGCAAGCTCTATGACTATACCGTTGATGCCTTGCAGAAATCCATAGGCGAAGATATCTTCGTGGGTGCACACTCAATGACAGTTACCGAAGGACTCTGGGATGAACAGCTTTTCATTGAGCACTGCGGCAAGGGTACTAATTACAAAACAGGTGAAACAGGAACAAGGATATGCTTCCTTTCCTCTTCTTTCTATGACAGCAAGCCGGGCGAATTTACTTCGGGCAAAACAGTTTCGGAATGTATTGAATATCTCAGAAAGTGTGCAGAGGATGCAGGTCTTTCGGGACTTATATTCGGAATTGATGAGGGCAGAATTCTCTGTGGTATAAATTCGGGTGAAGATGATAATCAGCTTCTCTCCCGTACCGTGGGCTACACCTATCAGGCCGCTTACGATGCCCGTATATATACTCAGCTTATAAATTCGGGCGGTGATTATTTCTCTTCTTGGTATTACCTTTCAAACGGTCTGTTTGACGGTAATCCTACACTTTCATACCACATAGCAAGCAATATTTCAAAATTCAAGGGAATGAACAGGGCTCAGGCAGAAAAGACAGAAAAAGGACTTCTTATTGAATCCGATATCGACTGTCTTTCCGCAGTTGACAGCGAAAGCGGTAGTGTTCTTCTTATGGCTTATAACTTCAAGAATGACCTTGACTACAGCTACAGAGCCGATATTACCTTCGCTGTAAATGTCCCCCACCTTGACGGCAAGGAAGTTGAAATCAAGGTATATAAGATTGATGACAGTTGTAATTACTTTGACGAGTGGCTTGAAGACAGAGAAACCTACGGCATCGGAGATGATTGCTTCGGCTGGTCTCCCGACTGTCCCGTAATCGAGAATTATACAAATCTCAACGATGCGGCTGCAAGAGAAATTTATTTTTCAAAGCTTCGTGATAAATATGCCGAATGCTCCACGCTTACCCCCGCAACACTTAATGCGACCGTCAAAAACGGCAAGCTTACGATCACGGAAACAGTTGAACCCAACGGTGTTGTTTTTGTAGAAATTATCCCCGTACAGTAAATATATATTGAAAAAAGTCTGCCACTGTGTTTGTGACAGACTTTTTTTATAGTGTTTTTTATGAGAGTTCAACAAGGAATACTGCTTTTTTATCGCTCCAGATGTTTACTTCGTATTCTACTTCGATCATATCCGCATCTGCGGGAACCTCAAAATATACGGCTCCGCTTCCGCTTCTGCCCTGCGACAATGTAAGGCTTATGCCATCGTCAGCATAATAATACTCTTCGGCTGCAGCACCGTCAGCATAGCAGTTGAAATCATATGAAGTAATATATCTGTCGCCGCTTGTATTATTTTTCACATCAAACCATAATTTAATAATCATATTGCCGCTTTTCGGTGCAGCATACTGATTATAGCCTGTCCATTTTTCAGCACTCACATAAGTAATCTCCAAACCGTTATCATCAAGAACATCTCCTACATGATAAACATTATCGTTCTGTTTTACGGTTGTTTCTTCAACATCTGCGTTTGCTGTTGTTGTCTGCTCATTATTTCCTGTTGTTGATTCCTCCTCTGAACCTCCGCTTGCAGAGCCGATAATGACTACAGCAACAAAAGCAATTATAAGCCAGAACCACCATTTTTTGAATATGGGCTTTTTGGCTTTCTTTTTGCCGTTTACACTTTCTCCGCAATTCGGACAGTTGTTGAAGCTCTCCTCAAAATCCTGTCCGCATTTTTTACATACCATAGAAATACCTCCGTTTGATTTATTTTACATAAAGTTTACTGCAAATTGCAGTAAATGTCAATACTGCATTTTGCAGTATGATATATTTTTTAACGGTGAGTATTCAATGTATAAAAATATAAGAGATTTACGGGAAGACAGCGATATAACACAGGCACAGATGGCGAGACTTCTCAACTGTTCCCAACAGGTCTACAGCAATTATGAACTCGGACAAAGGGATATCCCCACAAGCATACTTATAAAGCTGTCTGAGATTCATAATGTTTCCGTTGACTATATTTTAGGAATAACAAAAACAAAAGAAAGATATCCTGAATAAAAATAAGGAAAGAGCCATTCATACCGTGGCTCTTTCCTTTTATATTTCTCTGTGCGTCAAAGACGCTGATTTGTGATATTTTACATCCGGCAGCAAGCCCTTCCCTGCACTTTGCACATAATTTGTCTTCTGCAAATTATGATTTATCCGAACATAACGGAATTTACGATTGATTGCAGTCTTTCCTGTTTGCCGGAAGCGGGAATTTCCACGCTGCCGAGATTTTCTGCATATGCTGAAAGCTCCTCGAGTGAGGTTTCTCCGTCAACTATCTTTTTGCCGATACCCTCGTTAAAGGAAGCGTACTTATTCTTTACAAATTCGTCAATTCTGCCGTCTTCGATAAGCTTTGCTGCATTTACAAGACCCAAAGCGAATGCATCCATACCTAAAACAAATGCTTCAAACATATCCTCGTATGTGTTTGAGGGTCGTCTTGTTTTTGCGTCGAAGTTGAAGCCACCCGTAAGACCGCCCGCTTTTATTACCTCATACATACACATTGTGGTTTCATATACATCATAGGGGAATTCGTCTGTATCCCAGCCGAGAAGCAAATCGCCCTGATTTGCGTCGATGGAGCCGAGCATTCCGTTTATTGCTGAAGTTCTTAATTCGTGTTGGAAGGTATGGCCTGCAAGAGTCGCGTGGTTTGCTTCAATGTTCATCTTGAAGTCCTTATCGAGTCCGTGCTGTCTTAAAAATCCTATTGCTGTTGCGGCATCAAAATCATACTGATGCTTCATAGGTTCCTTGGGCTTGGGTTCAATGTAGAAATCTCCCGTAAAGCCGATGCTTCTGCCGTAAGCTACAGCCATTTTCATAAGACGGGCGACATTTTCCTGTTCAAGCTTCATATCGGTATTGAGAAGTGTTTCATAGCCTTCTCTTCCGCCCCAGAAAACATAACCCTTACCGCCGAGCTTTACGGTGATATCAAGAGCCTTTTTGATCTGTGCAGCCGCAAAACAAAAAACCTCTGCGGAATTTGTGCTGCCGGCACCATTCATAAAACGGGGATTTGAGAACATATTTGCAGTACCCCAAAGGCACTTGATGCCTGTTTCCTTCATTTTGCCGAGAATGTAATCGGAAATTTCATCAAGGCGTCTGTTGGTTTCCTTTATATCGTCAGCTTCGGGAACAAGGTCAACATCGTGGAAGCAGAAGTATTCAATGCCGAGCTTCTGCATAAATTCAAAGCCTGCATCAACTTTTGAATATGCGTGAGCCATTGTTCCGATTTGTGCACCGAAGGATTTGTCGGCGGTATCTCTTCCGAACATATCGGTGCCTGCCGCACCGAGGTTATGCCACCAAGCCATGGCAAAGGGCAGATGCTCTTTCATTTTCTTTCCGAGAATTACTTTTTCAGCATCATAAAACTTAAAAGCGAGGGGGTTAGTCGAAGCAGCTCCCTCATATTTTATTTCTTTTATATCTTTGAAAATTTCGCTCATCTATATTTCTCCTTAACGAATATTTTTGAATACACCCTTAAGTGCAGGATAAATCTCTCTGTATTTATTGTATTTTTCTTCATACAAAGCCGTAAGCTTTTCGTCGGGTGTGACACATTCTGCAAATTCGGTAATTTTTTCCGAGGCTTCTTTCACGCTTGCGTATTCGCCTGTACCCACCATTGCCAGAATCACACCGCCCATACCGGGGCCCTGTTCGGTTTTCAGTATATTCAGCCTTATACCCAGTACATTTGAGAGAATTTTTCTCCATAAGGGGCTTTTTGCACCGCCGCCTACAAGACAGCTTTCTTTTATGTCAAGTCCGAGCTTTTTTGCCACTTCAAAGGAATCTCTTACGGCAAACGAAACGCCCTCTAAAACGGCAAGCACCATATCCTCACGCTTTGTATCAAGGGTCATTCCTAAAAATACACCTCTTGCATCCGTGTCGTTTATGGGACTTCTCTCCCCCATAAGATAGGGCAGGAAATATACAGTATTGCATCCTAACATTTCGTCGGAAATGTCCTTTTGTAATTCCGAAAAATCTGTTTCTTTCAGTATTTCTTCCGAAAACCACTTGTTACAGGAGGCGGCTGAAAGCATACATCCCATAAGGTGGAAATTACCGTCTGCGTGGCAGAATGAATGAAGTGCATTAAAGGAATCAACACCGAAGGAGTCACTTGAAATAAACACCGTTCCGGAAGTGCCCAGCGATATGTTGCATTTTCCGTTTCCGACAGTGCCCGTGCCTACGGCTGCCGCGGCATTGTCACCTGCACCCGCAACCACCTTTGCACCCTTAAAGCCGAATTCCTCTTTAACTTCGCCTATAACCTCATAGCTTTCAAAGAGTGCCGGCAGCTGTGCTTTTGAAATACCGCAGATATCAAGCATTTTTTCTGACCAGCATTTGTTTTTTACATCAAGAAGTAACATTCCCGATGCATCGGAATAATCACAGGCGTGAACTCCCGTAAGAAGATAGTTTATATAGTCCTTGGGGAGCATAATTTTTCTTATTTTTGCGAAGTTTTCGGGCTCGTTGTTCTTTATCCATAATATTTTAGGTGCGGTAAAGCCTGCGAAAGCTATATTTGCCGTATATTCCGAAAGCTTTTCTTTACCTGTTATATTATTAAGGTATTCAACTTCTTTTTCTGTTCTGCCGTCATTCCATAAAATTGCAGGGCGGATAACCTCGTCATTTTCATCGAGAATAACAAGCCCGTGCATCTGACCTGCAACACCGATGCCCTTTATGAGTGACTTATCAATGTTTTCGCATATTTCATTGAGAGCAGAAACAGTACCCTCCCACCAATCGGCAGGATTCTGCTCAGACCAACCCTCACGGGGAAAAATAAGGGGATATTCTCTTGTTGCTGTTTTAATTATATTTCCCTGTTCATCCGAAAGAAGAAGCTTTACACTCGAGGTACCGAGATCTATTCCTATATAAAGCATAGCTCCTCCTTATTCGCTGACATACATTACCGTTCCTCTGTCCTTAAAGGAAACGGAAAGCTCTTTATCACAGGTAAGCTTTTCGCCTGTCCATATATCTCGAAGAGTTCCGAAAGAGGAAACCTCTGCCGAGTCGGCATCAAGTGAAATTTCCCTTGCTTCATTTTTGAGATTAAAGAAAGCAAACACCTTTTTGCCGTTTTTGTCTTTGCAAGTCCATACAGCCGTTTCGCCGTCCCATACAAGAGGTTTGTTTTCACTCGAATATGCATTTATATCAAGCAGCTCTTTATTTGTTATAAGTGAATATGTGAAATCGTCCATCATGGTCATTTCGCCGCCGAACATCAGGGGTGAACGGAATATGCACCATAAGTTCATCAGCATATACTGCTCCGCCTCGGTAAAGCGTGTTTTTCTTGCCTTGTATTTCGGGTCTTTTTCCGTAAGCTGAATTGTACCGAGCGGCAGCATATCACAGTCGGGATAACATCCCTTTGAGGTATGAGGATACCAGTTGCTGCAAAGCTCAAACATATGATCGAGAGCATCGCTTCTGTCCCAGAAGTCACCGCTCATTCTCCACATATTGGCATAGGTCTTAAGGTGCTCTGCTTCCCACAAGGGTGCAGGGCCGGGGGAAAGGCTTAATACCATATCTCTTCCGCAGTTATCAATAGCTTTTTTTATCATTTCGATTTCTTTTCTTGCAGAATAAGGGTCGTGAGGCTTGAATTCGGTATTTGCAATATCGTCCACCTTTACGAAGTCAACTCCCCAAGAAGCATAAAGCCGGAATATGGAATCATAGTATTCCTGTGCACCGTGTCTTCCGTGTTCGATTCCGTACATATCCGTGTTCCACGGACATATGGAATACTGCTGTGCAATATCCCTTGCAGTAACACCCTCTGTAACGGTGGGAGTGTTAAGGTGCACGCACTGACGGGGAATACCTCTTAAAATATGTATACCGAATTTAAGTCCCATAGCGTGTATATCGTCTGCAATTTTCTTAAATCCCACTCCGTTTGCAGAAGTGGGGAAGCGGTTTACCGCAGGGATAACACGGGAATATTCATCGTAGCACAATTCCGTAAAATTATGATAAGCATATGAATCAGCCGTAGGCTCGTACCACTGAATATCGCATACAACATATTCGTAGCCGAAGTCCTTTAAGTGTTCAGCCTGATATCTTGCATTTGCCATTAACTGTTCTTCATTTATTGCAGCACCGTAGCAGTCCCATGAATTAAAACCACGGGGCGGTGTCGGTGCACAAAGGTTTTTATCACGCATAAAAATACCCCCAATTGTTATTATGTAATATTATACATAATAAACCGGGGATTTACAAGAAGAATAAATCAGATTTTAACGGGGACTAAAGCTAAAATCAATTTCCCCTTGCACGATGAAAATATATTTCAATTTTGTAGGGGACGACGACCTCGGCGTCCCGTTTC
>CAYTRD010000080.1:0-8135 GCA_964440255.1 uncultured Ruminococcus sp.
TGAGGAAACTCATGAATTCACAAAGAAGGTTCTCAACCATATGAGAGAGCGTCTTTCCGACTATCAGGAAATGTACGGCGACCTTTATAACCTTGAAGCAACTCCCGCTGAATCCACATCCTACAGACTTGCAAAGCACGATAAGGCAAGATATCCCGAAATTCTTACAGCTCATGAGGGTGAAACTCCCTATTATACAAACTCCTCACATCTTCCCGTTGGTTACACGGAGGATATCTTTACAGCTCTTGATATTCAGGATGAATTACAGACTCTTTATACATCAGGTACTGTATTCCACGCATTCCTCGGTGAAAAGCTTCCCGATTGGAAGGCAGCCGCAAACCTTGTAAGAAAGATTGCTGCAAACTACAAGCTTCCTTACTATACACTTTCTCCCACATACTCTGTATGTCAGGAGCACGGATACCTTATCGGTGAGCAGTATAAGTGTCCTCTTTGCGGAAAGGAAACAGAGGTTTATTCAAGAATTACAGGTTATTACCGTCCCGTTAAAAACTGGAATGACGGTAAGAGTCAGGAATTCAAGGACAGACTTGTTTACGATATAGAAAAATCTGTAATGACAAAAAACGGTGTTGCCGCTGAAGAAGCTGCAGAAAACTGCGAATGTGCTGAAAAAGCAGACAAGGTGCTTCTTTTTACCACGGAAACCTGTCCCAACTGCAAAACTGCAGTTCAGTGGCTTGATAAAGCAGGCATTTCCTATGAAAAGCTCTTCGTTTCAGAAAATGCCGAGCTTGCAAAGGAGCTTGAACTCAAGCAGGCACCTACACTCGTTGCATATAAAAACGGTGAAGCAGTAAAATATGCAGGTGTTGCAGCAGTTAAAAAATTCATCGACGAGAATAAATAAATATCAATTTGAGAAACTGAGGCAATGAAAGCCGATGCGGAACACTCCGCATCGGCTTTTTACTTTATAGGAAATTGCTTCCTATAAAGTAAAAAAGATTATATGTCCCGACCAACGGGAAGCGGTGCTTCCCTGGTCGATGGACTATCCGAAAACGGTCGCCTGAGTCTTGGCGAAGCCGTTTTCTTGTAATGCAAAACGCAAAATGAAGTAATATTTATATAATTCCGACCGCAGATCCCGACATTTTGCACTTTGCATTGAATTTGTCCCCCACAAATAATGATTTATTATATTCATAAGTGTTTTGTCCGGCTGCATTTTTCATTGTTGCAAATCGGAGATATTTGTTATATAATAATCTAAATAATAAAAAAGGAGAAATTATCATGAAAAAGATTATAGCACTCGCACTTGCACTTGTCCTTTCTCTCGGCATTTTTGCAGCCTGCGGAAAGGAAGAAGCAAAATCCTTTACAATAGCAGTTCCCAATGATACCACGAACGAAGCCCGTGCACTTCTTCTTTTGGAAAATATCGGTCTTATCAAGCTCAAAGAGGGAGCAGGTATCACAGCAACAATTCTTGATATTGAAGAGAATCCCCATAATATCGAATTCAAAGAGGTTGAAGCAGCACAGATTCCCAACATTCTTCAGGATGTTGACTTTGCTGTTATCAATTCAAACTATGCACTTGCTGCAAACATCAATCCTGCAGAAAAGGCTCTTACACAGGAAGGCTCTGCATCTGCATACGGCAACATCGTAGCAGTAAAGGAAGGCAACGAGGAAACAGACAAGACAAAGGCTCTTCTTGCAGCTCTTGAAAGCCGGAAGGTAGCTGATTATATCAAGACTACATACACAGGCTCCGTTGTTTCAACGGTTGAAAATCCCGGCACGGGATATGATGAAACAGTAGATTACAATGCACTTGCAGGTCAGACCATTACTGTTGCCGCTTCTCCCGCTCCTCATGCTGAAATTCTTAAGATAGCAAAGGACATTCTTGCAGAAAAGAATGTAACTCTTGAAATCAAGGAATTTACGGACTATGTTCAGCCCAACAACGTTGTTGACTCGGGCGAAGTTGATGCCAACTATTTCCAGCATCTTCCTTATCTTGAGGACTTTAATGCACAGAACGGCACAAAGGTTGTTTCTGTCGGTGCTATCCATGTTGAGCCCCTCGGAATCTACGGCGGTAAGCAGACAACACTTGATGTATTCAAATAATTTATCGGAAAGTATTATAAAAAGGTTTATTTTACAATTCCGCTTGCGGGAGGGGAAACCCTCCCCTACAATTTTGAAATATATTATCAGCTCACAAATGTAATTTGCTTTTAGACAAATTATAATTGACAAAGTTGTACGGAGAAAAAGTATGATAGAAATTAAGAATCTTACAAAAACATTTTCGACCTCGGACGGTGAAGTTCAGGCACTTAAAAATGTTAATATAAATGTTGATAACGGCGATATATACGGCATTATCGGTATGAGCGGTGCAGGCAAAAGTACGCTTGTACGCTGTATCAATATGCTTGAACGACCCACAGAGGGTACTGTTATTATTGACGGTATTGATATGGCAGCTCTTTCTCCGAAGCAGCTTCGTGAAAAAAGACGGGATATTACTATGATATTTCAGGGCTTCAATCTTCTTATGCAGAGAACCTGTCTCAGAAATATCTGTTTCCCTCTTGAACTCGCAGGCGTTAAAAAGGCAGATGCCGTAAAAAGAGCAAGAGAGCTTCTCGAAATCGTAGGTCTTCCCGATAAGGAAAATTCATATCCTGCACAGCTTTCGGGCGGTCAGCAGCAGAGAATTGCAATTGCCCGAGCACTTGCAACAGAACCCAAGGTGCTTTTATGTGATGAAGCAACAAGTGCTCTTGACCCCAAGACTACACATTCCATACTTGAGCTGATAAAGGATATAAACAGAAAGCTCGGTATCACCGTTATCGTAATTACACATCAGATGAGTGTTGTTGAAGAGATATGTAACCGTGTTGCAATACTTGACGGCGGTGAGGTTGTTGAATACGGGGAGGTGTCGGATATTTTCTCGGCACCGAAATCTGATGCCGCAAGACGGCTTGTTTTCCCCGAGGGCTTCGATGAAAAGTCAATGGAAGCATATTCGGAGGACCCGAGAATCAGAGTAGTTTTCAACGGCACGGAATCTGCAAATACTCCTCTTATTGCAAAGATGGCGGCTGAAAAGGGCATATTTGCAAACATTATGGCGGCATCTACAAAAACAATAGGTGATAAAGCATACGGCAGTATGATGCTCAGGATTGCAGGCGGAGAGGAAAAGCATAAGGAAGCACTTAAATATCTTTCCGAAATAAAGGATATTACGGCAGAGGAGGTAAGAAGCGATGTATGACAGCATTTTTTCTGCCGAAGCGTGGCAGTTTGCTCTTGAAATAGTAAAATCAGAATTTCTTTTAGGAATATGGGAAACCTTTTATGTAACTATAGTTTCAACTGCTGTTGCAATAGTTATCGGTCTTCCTCTCGGTGTGCTTTTAGTTGTTGGTGACAAGGGCGGAATTATGCCTCTTCCGAAATCCGTAATGAGCACACTCAATATAATTATAAATCTTCTTCGCTCCGTTCCGTTTCTTATTCTTATGATCATGGCTTTCCCCCTTGCCCGTCTTATCGTGGGCACGACCATAGGAACGGTAGCATCAATAGTTCCCCTTGTAATTGCAGCCTTTCCTTTTGTTGCCCGACTTGTGGAAAGCTCACTTCGTGAAGTGAACCCCAACATAATAGAAGCGGCTCAGAGTATGGGAGCTTCTCCCTTTGACATTATAAGAAAGGTAATGATACCCGAAAGTGTACCGTCTCTTATATCCAATTTCACAATAGCAATCACTACAATTTTAGGCTACAGTGCAATGAGCGGTATTATCGGAGGCGGCGGCTTAGGAAAAATAGCCATAAACTACGGCTATTACCGTTATAAATATGTTGTAATGCTTCTTGCGGTAATACTTCTTGTTATTATGGTACAGATATTCCAGACAGTCGGCACAAAGCTTTCGGTAAAGCTTGATAAAAGACTGAAAAACAAATGAAGCTTATAGATTTTCACACACATATTTATCCCGATAATATAGCCGAAAAGGCTACTCACAGCGTAGAAAATTTCTATGACCTGAAAGCCAAAAGCATCGGAACCGTAAATGAGCTTTTAAGACTCGGCAAGGAAGCAGGAGTAATAAAAAGCATAATTTTACCCGTTGCAATAAAGCCTTCGGGTGTAGTTCATATAAACGATTTTGCACACCATATGCAATGTGAACACGGGGAATTTATTTCCTTCGGCACGGTGCACGCAGGTATGGAAAATATAACCGATGAAGTAAGCCGTATTACGGATATGGGGCTTCACGGCATAAAAATTCATCCCGATACACAGCTTTTTAATATTGACGATGAAAGAATGTTCCCCGTATATGAAATGATTGAGGGAAAAATTCCTCTTATAACGCACACGGGGGACCCGAGATATGATTATTCGCATCCCGAAAGGCTTCGCCGTGTTATGAAAATGTTTCCCCGTCTTATTTGCGTTGCCGCACATTTCGGAGGCTGGGAAATGACCGATAAGGGAATAGAGTTTTTAAGTGATATTGAAAACTGCTATGTTGATATGTCGAGTACTTTTTACTATATGCCCTTATCAGAGGGAAAAAGACTTATATCCGCTTACGGTGAGGACAGGGTGCTTTTTGCAAGCGATTTCCCTGCAGGCTCGCCCGTTAAGGAAAAAGAAAACCTTATGAAGATGGATATTTCTGATGATGCAAAGGAAAAAATTGCATATAAAAATGCCGAAAGATTTTTGAATACAACATTTTAAGGAGAAAAACTATGTCAAAGTGGGATAAGGATTATCTTGATTTATGTAAAAGAATATTATCCGAGGGTGTAAGAGTGGAAAACAGAACGGGTATTGATACCATAAAGGTTCCTTCTCATCATTTCCATTTTGATTTAGGTGAGGAATTTCCCGTGCTTACCACAAAACAGCTTTTTATCCGTCAGGCGGTTCTTGAAATGCTCTGGTTTTATCAGGCACAGTCAAATGATGTTCGTTGGTTGCAGGATAGAGATGTAAATATATGGAACGAATGGGAAATAGACGAAGACGGCTTCTGGACGGCAACACAGATGCTTCCCGACGAAAACGGAAGGCTGGTAAAGCAGGAGATTAGAAAAGAATTCGGCAAAGAATGGGCACATACCATAGGAACGGCTTACGGCTGGATAATAAATAAATTTCAGTTGACACAGAAGCTTATTGATACATTGAAAAACAATCCCCGTGACAGAAGAATGATAATGTCACTTTATCAGAATGATTATCTTGATACTGCAGTGCTTCCCTCTTGTGTATGGAGCAGTGAATGGGATGTTACGGACGGAAAGCTTAATGCGTGGGTGCATCAGAGAAGCTGTGATGTTCCCTTGGGACTTCCTTTTAATGTAACCCAGTACAGCGTTCTTTTAATGATGCTCTGCCATGTAACGGGACTTGAGCCCGGCACCCTTGACTGGAGCATCAAGGATGCACACATATATGTAAATCAGATTGACGGTATAAAAGAGCAGATAAGACGCTTCGACGAAAACGGCTCCTTGCCCGCTCCGAAATTATGGCTCAATCCCGAGGTCAAGGACTTCTTTGAGTTCGACAATTCAAGAGATATAAAAGATATCAAGCTTATAGATTATCAGCATATGGGAAAAATTTCTTTCCCCATAGCACAGTAAGGAAGAGAATATGACAGTTTCAATGATAGTAGCCGTAGGCTGTAATAATGAAATCGGAAAAAATAATGATCTTTTATGGCATCTGCCCTCCGATCTTAAATTTTTTAAGGCGATGACAATGGGAAAAAGCATCATAATGGGAAGAAAGACCTTCCGGTCACTTCCCAAAGCCCTTCCCGGAAGAAAGAATATAGTTATTTCTTCCGATAAGAATTTTGATGCTCCGGGAGCTACGGTGGTGACGGATATCAATTCGGCACTTAAAGAGAGTGAAACCGAAGAGGTTTTCATCATCGGAGGGGCGAGCATCTATAAAGCATATTTCCCCATGGCAGATAAGCTTTACATTACCGATGTGGATTTCGAGGATAAGGATGCAGATGTCTATTTCCCCGAAATAGATTTATCACAATGGAAAAAAGAAATTCTCGACGAAGGCGAAGAGAACGGGCTGAAATACAAACACATACTTTACACAAAATCATAATTTAGCGGTGTACCAAGGTGAAATCAAATTCCCCTTGTACGATGAAAATATATTTCAATTTTGTAGGGGACGACGACCACGGCGTCCCGCCTGCAAATAAAGAATCAGATATTAATTACTCTTGAGGATTATTGTAAAGTTCTCGGGAAATAACACATAATATTTTATTTAACCGAAACGGGACGCCGAGGTCGTCGTCCCCTACTGATTATAAGATTTATTTTGTGCCTTTCGGGAAATAACATCTGTTCGTTAAATTATGATTTGTTTCGGAGGAACGATGAAACTCAGAAGCTTAATTGGCGATAAGGCATTTTATAAAATGACCTTTACGGTTGCAGTGCCGATAATGCTGCAGAATTTTATAACAAATCTTGTTAATATGCTCGACAATCTGATGGTAGGCTCTGTAGGTACCGAACAGATGACGGGCGTTTCCGTTGTAAATCAGCTTGTTTTTATTTTTAACCTTGCCATATTCGGAGCAATAAGCGGTGTAGGAATCTTTACGGCACAGTTCTACGGCAAAAATGATAACGACGGAATAAGATATACATTAAGATACAAGCTTTATATTTGTATCGTTTTGTTTTTAACAGCACTTGGTATTTTTATTTTCTTCGGAGAAAATCTTATATCAATGTTCCTGCACGAAAGCGGTGACGGTGTTGATATTGCAGCAACAATGGGCTATGCAAAGGATTATCTTGCAGTTATTTTAATAGGGCTTTTTCCCTTTGCCATAGCAAATGCCTTTGCAGGCACTCTTCGTGAAACAGGTGACACGTTTACTCCTATGATGACGGGACTTGTTGCCGTTATCATTAACTGTGTATTCAACTATCTTCTTATCTTTGACAAAATCGGACTTCATTCTCTTGCAGGTGTCAAGGGTGCTGCCGTCGCTACCGTTCTGTCTCGTTATGTGGAATGTATAATTCTTGTCGCCTTTGCCGTTCGCAAGAGAAAGACAAAGTTCCCATATGTGAGATACATACTTAAAAGCTTTACTATCCCGAGAGACCTTACTGTTGCAATCACAAAAAAGGCAATACCTCTTTTTCTCAATGAGGTTTTATGGTCAACGGGTATGTCAATGCTGTCAGTTGCATATTCACTTCACGGGCCTATGGTTGTTGCAGGCTACAGTATCGCAAGCACCGTAAACAATCTCTTTATGATAGCATTTCTTTCAATGGGCTCATCAATCGGAATCATTGCGGGCAGAATGCTCGGTGCAGGAAAGCACAAGGAAGCAGAAGATGCGGTAAAGAAGCTTATTGCTTTTTCAGTCTTTTTAAGCATTGTAATGGGTGTGCTTCTTTTTACCGTCGGTGCTTTAATTCCCTCACTTTATTCTAAAACCGACGATGCGGCAAAGGAGCTTGCTGTTTACTTTATAAGAGTTTTTGCACTCGTTATGTGGATGGACTCAATTGCAAATGCCTCATATTTTACACTCCGTTCGGGAGGAAAGACCTTTGTCACCTTCCTTTTTGATTCGGGCACATTATGGGCACTTTCCGTTCCCACCGCATTTATTCTTTATTATGCGGGACTCTCGATTTATTGGGTATTCCCCATAATTCAGGTTATCGCTATAGTAAAGGTTATCGTAGGTCTTACACTTGTGGGCAAAAAAGTCTGGGTCCGCACTCTGATTTAACAATAAAGGAGAAATATTATGCTTATTCCCGTATTCACAGAAAACAAAGACAAATCAATGCTTCTTTACTTTGAAGCAGACGGTATGGATATCAACAAAATGTATAATGAGCTCGAAAAGACCTATGTTTGCTTTGAAAAAATGAATCAGACAATAAAAGACGGCAAGAAATATGTCGTTCTTGAAATCAAAGACGAAGAATAAAAAGAACCTGCACACTTCTTTAATGAAAGGTGCAGGTTTAAATTTTACATTATAGGAAATTCCTTCCTATAATGTAAAAAGATTATATGTCCCGAC
>CAYTRD010000081.1:0-8020 GCA_964440255.1 uncultured Ruminococcus sp.
ATACACAAAAAAACCACAGCTTTTCAAAAAAACTGTGGTTTTTCAGTGCCCTTTAATATCAAGGGTTTTCGGGTCCTCGGAAATGCTGGTTGTTCTTTGGCGGTCGTGGCATCTGCTGCAAGGTCTTCGTGAAGATCGGCGATAAGGTCGCCCTTTGACTGAAGATATGTTGCGGTAAACGGCATACCGGAAGCCGCAACGGGATAAACGGCAGCAGTGTGGTCAACAAAGTATTTATCAAAGCCCGAAGCTTCAATTTCCTGTCTGGAAAGATTCTTTGTCAGCTGATAAACTATTGCACCTATCATCTCGAAATGAGCAAGTTCTTCTGTACCTATGTCAGTCAAAAGTCCTTTGAGTTCTGCATAGGGCATCGTGTATCTCTGTGAAAGATATCTAAGCGATGCTCCGATCTCACCATCCGGCCCGCCAAATGGTTGCAAATGATATATTTCATCATATAAATATCCCTCAGAGAAAAAAAATATTTCTCTGAGGGATATTTTTCTACTGTATTCCGAGTTTGGCGGCGATGAGTGCGACGAGCAGTGTACAGACTGCCTGAATGATACTCGATACGGTTGCTGAATTGAATCTGCTTTTCTTATCAAGTCTATCTTTTATGTATTGCAAGTCCTGTCTGATGGTTGCAAATGCCGTTGAGCCTTCTGCAAGCTCTTCACGAATCCTTGCCGTGCATTCACTACACTCTTTACGGGATATAAAAGTTTCGTGAAGGTAGTCCTTGTCATCCTGTGTAAAACTCACATTCTCACCACCTTAAAAGCCTGTTTTGTCCGTGGGGTTATTGAGTATTCCGAAAGCAATAAGAATCGAACCGACTGCGTTTACGATAACATCAAATGCTGTACTGTCGATACCGATTTTTTCAAATACGCCCGTTGCGTTGAGAATCACACCGAGAGCACCGAGGACGGAGAGCCACACTGCCCATGACTTAAGTCTTTCTTTAATACTTATGTTCATTATTCCACCTCCTGTCCTGTTGCTATTCTTAAAACATCTCTCGCATCTGAGGAAGTTATCTTTCCGTCACCGTCAATGTCTCCTCTTTCAAGGGAAACATTTTCGAGACCGACGGCGGCACGGAGAATGAGCCTTGCATCGGCTGATGTCACCTTTCCGTCACCGTCTGCATCTCCGACAATCACGGGAGCTACATATGTAAGCCCCACATTTTCGAGAAGTGCTTTTGCAATCGCTAAAGTCATATCTGCAAAATATGCATCGAATATCGAATTATCCTTGTCGGAATCAATGAAGCCTGTTTCCAACAGACAGGAGCTCATTTTTGTAAGCCTGTTTACACCGAAATCAGTATAGGAAGGAGCTCCGAGATTCACTCCCCTGTTTGTAAAGCCCGTAACGGCACATATTCCGTCAACAATGTTTTTTGCCTTACTGTAAGTAGCACCGCCTGTCTCCACATCGGAATATACCCACGCTTCAACACCTGTTGCTCCTTCAGGAGTAAAGGCATTTCTGTGTATTGAAAGAAAGTAAACCGCTCCCCAATCATTGGCAAGGTCACAACGAAGCAAAAGGTCGATGTTGGTATCGTCTTCACGGGAAAGCATTACTTCAACATCCTTCTGTGTTAAAAGAATGTCTCTTACTGCAAGGGCCAGCTTTAAGCAATCGTCCTGTTCTTTTCTGCCTTTGTATGCAGCACCGATGCTGTCACCACCATGTCCGGGGTCAATAAAAAATTTTATCTTTTCCATTTAATTTTTCTCCTTTATTAATTATTTCCATCTGCCTTTGACGATACAATTGACAGTAACGGTATCACCCTTTGTCAAGGAGGACACACTCGTAGTTTTTCCGAATACATTACCCTCCAGCGTTCCGCCTGCCGTAACTCGACCGGATGCACCTATCTGATACCATTGTATCGGGTCAATAGACACACAAGTATATGCTGTAAATACAGATGTAAGCACCGAACCGCCATATCCCGAAGCACAGTATATATTTCCGTCCCACAAATATGCATCTTTTGAAAGGGTTATATCAACCGTGCCCCAGCACTCGGCAAGACCCGAGCTCCATTTTCTGTAGCTCCACGCTCCCGAGGTGCCCTGTTGCACAACATAATCCGTAACAAGCGAATTAGCATTATCCTCCGTTACCAAAGGATAAGTCCACTTGCCCCACGCTCCCGAATACAGAGGTCTGAATGCAGAGTAACCGGGCGAACCGTATCTGTAGGCACGCTGTATTTTTTGTGCAGATGTGCTTTTCACACCGAACACCTCAACTACAGCGGCATTTGCGAATGGTGCATTCTGGGGCAGTGAGCTTGTGGAATACACATAAACACCGTCCTCAAATATGTCATCAAGGTCATCACTTGAAGTAAGCACTCTTCTGTACATAAGACCGTTCACATCCATATCACCCTCAACGGTAATTCCGTTTATTGACGGCTTATCGGTAAGCTGTGAAAAGCTATGCGTATGACCGGATTCGCTCTTTTCTTCAAAAAAAACATCAAGTTCTTCTTTCAAATAAACATTTTCTTTTACCGCTCCCGATGTTAATAATTTAGAACTGTCCACAGTCGGTTTTTCATCAAATATCTTTTTATTATTTGTAATTTCGCCCCTGAGCTCTGCACCGTTAACCGTAGGTGGGTTTTTAAGATTATTGTAATCCTGATTCCGATACGGAAGTGCGGAATATATTTCATTCGTTTTATATAAATTCTGCACAGGAACCGCCGCAGGAACAATTTCTATCAATCCGCTATTCTGTGTTATAAGAGAGATGCTCTCTCCTGTGTTGAGCAAATGTAATAAATCAAATGTGTATCTGCCCGGTAAAATTCCTTTTTCCGTTGAATCTATCGTAATGCAATACTGTCCGTCTGCACCGTCTTCTCCGAAATTTACTTCCTGTAAATCAATCGAGCACTGCCATTCACCGTCTGATGTGTTAAAGGAGCATATAAACCGAAGACACTCTCCGACATCAAGCCGACAGTTTTTATAAATCCAATTTATAATAATTAAAGTGTTTTCTGTAAACTCAAAATTCATTTACTTCTCCCCTTTCATTCTAATAATAGCAAAGACGGGGACTTTTTTCCCCGTCTCTACTACACAATTAACAAATTCCCAAGCGTTTGAGAATTTATTTGCCTTCAATTGCTTCCTTTTCCCATTTTGAAAAGTTGCTTGAGGTATACCCAACATCGCATTTTTCAAGGAAATCACGGATAGTAACGATTACCGTATCATTACCGCTTTGCCAAGCTTCAATATACATCGGCTTAAAAACATCGGTAAGCGATTTTTTAATATCGCCGTTTTCTTTTCCGCAGTCCTTAAAATTCTGAATTACCTTCTTTGTAGCCTCAAGATTATAACTTTTTGCATACCTCTTAAGGTCTGCTGCCTCGTAAAGATAACTGTTTTCCGGATGAGATGCTTCCTTCTCTTCCTTCGGCGCTAACTTTTCGGTTTCAGCTTCAATGGCATTGAATACATCATTTTCATCAAAGCCGTCAGCAACGATATCCGACATTATACTTTCATATTCCGTAAAATCACCGTTGTAGCGTGCTTCTGCTGCCTCAAAGACTCTCTCATCATTCTCACGAAGTCCGAGAATAACCGCATAGTGATAGTCATATTCGAACTCTTCAAATATTTTCTCAAGACGCTGCTTTTCAGTCTTATTCTTATTGAGAATAGACTTATACATTTCTTCAGCATATTCATCACGGATATTTCCCTGAACAGTCTCTTTTGATATACTTTCAGAAAGCTTATCAAAGATGTGTTTTGCTGAAGTCATATTGTCGGCATCAATCGCAGCAAAAAGGTCGTTATAATTATAAAGTGCCTTATCCTTCGTCTCGCTCTGCTCATATGTCTTGTCTTCCATGGATTCTATATACTTGTCGACTGCTTTTATAACATCATTCCTGTCAAAGCCGAGCCCCGTAAGCACTTCAAGCAGCTCTTCATAGGTTTTCGTATCAGATTCAAGCCTTGCCTCTGCAGCTTCTTCGATTCTGCTGTCCTCAGATATAAGTCCCTCAACAACCTTTGAGTGAAAACTATTCTCCGCATTATCTGTAGCCTTAAGAATAGCATCAGTTTCGGAATAACCTTTATTAATTATATCATCAACATCCTCATCCGTAGGAAGTCTGTATCTGTCGAGAACAGATTCATCATTATTGAGAATTGCATTATATATAATTTTTTCATCACTCATATCAAAGAAATAATATATCGGGGGGAAGACTTTACCGGCAAGTTTTATAAACGGATTTTCAGAAAACTCGCTTTTTATACTGTTTCCGACAGCATCAATCGAGAATTTAGGTGAACCCTTTTTGAATTTTGCCTTTATTCCGGTTATATCCTTCCAAAGATTGTTTATGGGAATGCCTGTAAACATACTGAGTGTCACAATAAGCTGTTCCCACTCTTCATAGCCTGCTTCCTTTTCAGGATCCATAAACGGTTTAAGGGCATCAATTACCTTTGAGAATACCGACATATCAACTCTCTCGATATCATATCCTTCAAACATACTCCATATATCCTTAACATAAGGAATATATGTAAGAGGATTAAGGTCGCTAATGATATCCACAACAGTTCCTGAAAGCAGCATTTCCCCAAAATCGGTCTCTTCATCGTCATAACGAATAGCTTCGGCAAGATTCTTCAAAAAGTCAGTAAGAATAATCGAGCAAAGCACCGACGCTATTGCACGGACAAGCACCTTCGGCTGATGCTTTGCAGTCGTTGCAGCATATCTCATCATATTATATGTGACTGTAGGCTCTGCCATAAATGATGTTGCCATCTGTGTGAGTGAGTTTTTGCTTCTCATAAGATCACTTCTCGAAAGAACCGAGTCATAAACCTGAGTTTCCCTTATAACCTGAGACATCCGTTCACCGGCTTCCGCAAGCTGTTTTTCAGTAAGCCTATTCACTTTCACACCGTTTTTATGTGCAGTTTCTCTTTTTACCGCATTCCATATATGAAGCCATGTCGCCCTGTCTAAATAACCCGGAAGCCACATCATAGCATCTTCAAGTTTCCCCTTTGCACCGGGGAGCCACATATCAAGTCCTTTTATAACTCCCTTGATACTTTTGTCACTATGGAATTTCGGCTTGATATCAAGAATCCAATCTTCAAAACTCTGGCCTACATTTGTATCAAATTTACCGATATCCTTGATAACCGCAAGAGGACAGTATTTTAACAATTCATCATACCTGTCAAGAAATTCAGCTTTATTTGTATATTTTCCGAGTAGATTTGCTGCAGGAGAAATATATAAAGTCGGCATAAAATATTGAGGATCAATTCTGAACATCGCTCTGCCGACTGCTCCCGGCTGCTGCATAGCGACTGTAAGTGAAGCAGACACAGCACTTCTTTTAAAGTTCGTCATCATCGAATTGAGTGCACCTCTGTTATCAACCTTTATACCGCCGTTAAGATCTCTCATAAGATTCTCAAGATAATTAAGTCCTCTGTCTCCGAAAGCCTCTCTGAAAAGCTCACGGTAGCTCTTGCCTTTTTTAATCTGCCATTTACCGTCTACAAACTCACGCTCGTCCGGAAGTTTGTAGTTCAAAAGTCTTTCAATACTTTCAAGAGGAATTGTCATTGCGTTATATGTACACATTTCATACATATGCTTTGCATATACTTCTGACATATTATCAATAAGTATCGGAACATTTGCATTCTCTGTCAGTCTCTTGGTAAAAGAACGGTTTTTGAGCCTTCTTTCTCCGACATCCTTATTTCCGAACCTTTCAAGAAGATAATCACTCACAGCAGCAATAGGACAATAATTCTCTTCGTTGTACTTCTTTGTTCCATGCAGCAACATTGATACTTCATTACCAAGTGCAGCTCCTTCCACACTCATTGCCTTTACGAGCGCCTTATAATATCCCGTCTGCTGAGCATTCAGCTGTTCACGAAGCATACTTATATCCTTTTTTGAGATATAAACTCTCATGCTTTCGGCTATTTTTTCAGCAAGTGCCTTCTGCTCATCCTCCGTGACTTCGGCAGATACATTCACGTCCCCTGTTCTTTCAATTTCTGCAATTCTTAGCTTTTCCTTTCTTATGCCCTCGTTTCTTCCAACGACCTGCTGTTCATTCAGCATCGAAGCAGGAATGTATTTCAGGAACTCCGAATCTAAGGGATTGACATTTGAAATAATATCTGATAATTTATAGATAGAAGTCGGGCGAAAGGCGTCAGGGGACTTATGTTCTACGGCCTTAGGGACCTCGGCTTCAGAAGCCGGGCGAAAGGTGTTGCGAGGATTATTCTTCCCAGCCTTAGGGACCTCGGCTTCTATTCTTTTTAAATTCACCGAGACATAAAGCTGATTTTTATTTCTCTCCTTATACTCTTTTACAACAAATTCGACCGGCACAATACTGTTACCGTCTTGAAATGCACTGAGAAGAACATAAGCCTGTTTAAGGTTTGTATTCTCTTTTATTGTACCCTTATATTTGTCAGTATGCACTTCAACAGGTTGCGCATTCTTTATAACTTCATCAAAAACAGAAAACATTTTAACAAAGTCGTTGATATCCTCACCGTTCTTTTCAGCAACGTTGATGCTTTTCTTTGCCGAACCTATAGAATAATTCATTTTAAGCTGAACATTATCATTGGTATAATCCTTAAATACACCGAATTTTTCTCCAAGCTCTCTTATAACCTTAAAGGAACTGCCTTCATACTTTGCTTTAAGTTCCTCAACCTGTTTTTCAACATCCTCTCTGATTACAACATCCGTTGCATCAACAACCTCAAGAGCCGTCTCTTTCAAAACTTTAGCCCTCTCGGCATCTGTCATACCGATAAGAATCTTTCCCTTGTTATTCTTAAGACGTTCCTTGCGCTCCTTCCGTGCTTTGTTGAATAAATATCTTGTTTTTATAGTTTCAGGAAGCGGCTTGATATAGTCACTCACCGTTTTATGCGAACTCTCATTCACAACAATACCGCCTGCGAGTATATGATCAGTTTTGAATCCGCTTGCTTCTTCCCTGTCGTAAGTTGCAAGAACATTCATTATATTTTCGGTTGTCATAGATACCTTCTGTCCGGACTCAAAGACAAAATCCCTTTTATCAGAAAGCCATCTGCTGTCATATCCCCAGGTCTTCATTATCTCCTGAGTTTTCTTTTTTACCTGTTCAACATTTCGGGCAGTCTTTTCCTCACCCTTGAATAAAGCATTTCCCAGCTCACCTAATACTTCTGTCACTTCCTCGGAACCTTCAAACCGTGTTCCTATCATCTTGAAGAACATATACGGAGTAAGATTCTTATATTCAAGATCTTTTATCTTTTCAAGCCCCTTCTTGCGTTCTTCTTTATGTGCGAAAACTTCTTCTGTTGATACACTTGCAACATGCTCATATCCTCGCTTTTGCAGATCAACAAAAGTCTTATTCCCCTCATTGACAAGGTAATTGATATGAGTGACAATTTCTTCTACTGTTTCAAGTTCACCGAGACTTAAATCCTTTAACCTTTTATTTCCGTGAAGAACAAACTGAAGCTGAGACAATTTCTCCGCATAAGATTCATCCGGATGCATAGTATCTTCATATCCGTATGCTTCATACGCCTTGTTGAGCTCTGCCAAAGAAAGTGACGTATCAATAAGTGATTCTCCGAAGCTGTTTGTGATGCTTCCCTTTATTATCTGCAAAAACTTTGCAACAGGCTGTTTGAGTCCTTCGGGAATATGTTTATAATCCGTTTCTTTACGAAGCAGCTTGTCAAGGCGTCTTGTAGTCCGAACAATTCTCTTAATGACTGCTGCCTTTTCCTCGGCTTCCTGTCTCTTTTTTCTGCCCTCTTCTGCCTGCTTCATGTAATACTCTTTATAATGCTCCCGCTGGAAAGCTGATCTGTCAGCATACTTATCAGCAAGCGTCTTAACTGTTTCCTTTATGCCGAGCACATCAGAAAGTATA
>CAYTRD010000082.1:0-7994 GCA_964440255.1 uncultured Ruminococcus sp.
TTTGCATTTTGCATTATCATAATTTAACGGCTTACGCCGTTAAATTATGATTTAGTGATATTTGGGCAGGTAATCGCCGTGTGCTTCGATAAGGTCGTCGCAGAGATGGATTATTTCATCTATTGAAAGCTCTGAGGAGGTATGAGGATCAAGAAGTGCTGCCTGATAGATAGCGTCCTTCTTAAGAGTAACGGCAGCTTCAATTGTAAGAAGATGCACATTTATCATAAGTCTGTTCATAGCGGCAAGCTGTTCGGGAAGCTTACCCTGATAGCAGGGCTGTATACCGTTTTTGTTTACAAGACAGGCAACCTCAACACAGGCTTCTGCGGGAAGATTGGGAATAAGACCGTTATTGATAACATTACCGCCGATTTTATAGGGAACATCGGTTGTAATTGCTTCCATAATATAAGAAGCATATTCGTGTGTTCTTTCGTGCTTTACATCGTCTGTAAGATATATCTTTCTTTCATCCTGCCAGCGTGCAATCTGATGTATGCAACGGCGGGGATATTCATCAAGAGGAATATTGTATTTTTCGATAAGCTCGGGATACTTTGACTTGATGAAAAGGTTGTTGTATTCAGCGTTATGCTCACTTGATTCCGTGCAGTAGTGACCGAAACGGCGGATGTATTCGTATCTTACAAGGTCGTGTTTGTCGGTATGGTCGCCGTTAAGCACATCAATGGCTCTTCTTCTGATTTCGGGATAAAGGTCATTTCCGTCGGCATCTTCAATTTCAAGAAGCCAGCCCATATGGTTGATACCTGCAATTTTTTCTCTGATGGGTTCTTTATATTCTATTCCGAGACCGCCCAGAAGTCCTCTTGAACAGGACTGAACGCTGTGACAAAGACCTACAGTTTTAATGGGAGTGAAACGCTCCATATAGCCTGCAAGCTGAGCCATGGGGTTTGTGTAGTTAAGGAAATATGCATTGGGACAAACCTCTGCCATATCGTCTGCAAAATCCTTTAATACGGGAATTGTACGAAGAGCTCTGAAGATACCGCCGATACCGTTGGAGTCTGCTATTGTCTGACGAAGACCGTACTTTTTGGGAACCTCAAAATCAATAACCGTACAGGGCTCATAAAGACCTACCTGAATCGCATTGACAACGAAATCGGAGCCGCGAAGAGCTTCTTTTCTGTTTTCAACACCGAGATGCTTTGTTACAACTGCTCTTGATTCATTTATATTCTTGTTAAGAGAGTTGATCATAATGTATGACTCTTCAAGTCTCTGTTCATCAATGTCATAAAGAGAAATCTCACACTCGCGAAGAGCAGGAGTGAGCATTACATCACCTAAAACATTTTTTGCAAATACGGTGCTTCCTGCACCCATAAAGGTTATTTTCATAAATTTACCTCCCGTAGGAAAAAAATTAAAGTCATAGACAACAGCCTATGACTTTAGTTTACTTAAAGAAAATGTATCCGTCAAGATATTATTCAAATTCTTCCTGCTTTTTTCTTCCGAGAGTCAGGAAAATGACCGCACCTGATACTATAACCACGAGGAAAAGAATGAGAAGGAAGGCAATAGGTGTTCCGTTTCCTATTTCAGACGGGATATTATCGGAAATATTATAATTGGGAGCAACCGAATCCGTTCCGTTATAGGAGTCGGTCTCGCTGCCGATAACGGGAACGGTAACTATCTCCTGCGGGATATAATTCGGGAAGGTTGTAGCTTCTTCTGTTACAAAGGGTACGGTAGTTGAGGAGACGGAAGCAACAGTTGTGCTTTCTTCTATCTTTGCGGTAGTGCTTTCCTCTCGCTTTGCCGTTGTAGACTCTTCCTCGGTCGTAGCCTCCGTGGGATGCTCAAGGTCATAAATTATCTGCTTTTTCTCTTTATAGGGATCTACATTATTTATCTTTGCGGCAGTTTTTATATCAGTATTATCAACACCTACAAAGGAAACGGGAATAAGGTCAGCAAGTGCAATTGCCGCTATGGCAGTAAGATGTGCACCGTCGGGAGTAAATGAGGGACAAAGAGCATATTCGTCTGCAGGATTTGCAAGAGGTGAACAGTCAATATATCCGTCTGCAAGTGTATTCGTCTTTATCCACTTGTCAAGCTCGTTACACATTTCCTGCATTTCCGTATTCCAGACAACATCACCCGTCTGTCCGAGGAATTCTCTTTCATAGCCTTTCCATGGGCTCTTTGTGAAGAAATATATCTTTATCCCTTTAGCGTGTGCCATCTCAACAAGCTTTTTATAGCCGTTTATAATGTCGTTTGCAGAGTATTTTGGAGTGTTTTCACCAAGGGATTTTGAGAACTGATGAAGAATATCATTTAGACCTATTTTTACAAAGACGTATTTAACACCCTGAATATTGAGAGCGTCACGCTCGAAACGGTCAATAAGAGCCTGCCCGTAAAGATTTCCGATAACACCGGAGCCGTCACTTAAAAGCTTGTTGCCTATAACTGCTTCATTTACAACACTGATATTTTTAACGCCTGCAGTAACCAGCTTCTGTGCAAAATATAAATATGTATCATTAACAAGAGTTGAATCACCGATGAATACTGCAACATCCGTACCGCCACCCTTGACATATGTATCAATCTCGCAAAGGAACGGTGTTGTGTGATATGTAATAGTTCCCGAGCTGATGTTTACCTCTCTTGAGGATGCAATATCGGCAGAATAGCACTGCGAAACATCTTCTCTGAATATGGAACGAAGACCGAGGAAGGTTCTTGCATTGGAAAGACCTGCAGATGTGATATATGTTGTCCCCTCAAAATAAAGACTGACACTCAATGCATCAAGAGCCTCTGTCACATAATCAACGGGATCTGACCATACTGTCTCCCCCTTCGGGATTGTAACTGCTGCATTTCCGCTGTTAAAGGTGATAGCCTTTGCCGTTGAAGCATCTATATCAGCATCGCCTGCACCGACGGTCTTTGCAACGGTTGCCTCATTTATGGTAATGGGAGCAGCACCGTACTCATTGGAAAACTTAAAACGAAGCTTTTCACCGCCTGTTGTAACCTTAAGCTCTATTCTTATGGTACTTCTCGCAGGGATAATATCCTGAACACTGAGACTTGCAACAGTTACGGCTGAATCCACGACACTTGTTGCCCATGAGCACACCCAACTGCTTGCTGCCTCGGCATCAAAAGAAAAAAGACCGCTTACCGGAGTCAGCAAAATTATGAAAGCAAGTACAAAGGACAATAAGTTTTTTATCTTTTTCATCGGTTTTCTTTCCTTTTTTGTATATTCGGAATTATTATATTACACTTCTTTGTATAATTCAAGACAATTTTTCGGACAATTGTCGGAAAACCACAAACCGGACACCTACACTGACATACTCTTCCGTAATCATTTATAATTTTTCAACTGATTTTCCGAGGGAAGATAGTCAGGCTCGGAGCAACAGGGATATGAAGGCGGAGTACCGTCGGAAAGCCAGAAGGGAGAGAGAGTATCGTTTCTGTATTTTTCTCTGTCCTCTTTTTTTCTGAAATCGGGGATATCGTAGGGCACGCTTCCCTCAATTATACTTCTGTGGGATAAAATTGCAACACTTGCCATGGCAGTTGCAAAATACACATCAAACTGATGCTGTTTTTTATCTCTTATGCTGTCAAAAAATGCTTTTATAACAAAGAAATCTCCGCCGCCGTGACCTGCATTTCTTATAAGCTTTTTTTCGTCTCGCGAGAGCTTCGGAGTGTAGAAATTTACCTCCTTTTTGCCCTCGGGAATCTGCCAGCTGTTAAAGCGGAGCATTACCTTATCGGTGCCTCTTACATTTTCTATCTGTCCCTTTTCACAGCAAAGACGGTAGGAATTTCCGTGAGCACCGAAGGCTGAACAGCCCGTTACCTTAAAAACAGAACCGTCGGTATTGAGAATTGAAATAATTGAAGCGGCATCCGCAACATGGGATGTAGTAGGGCAATCATCGGGAAGAGGACTGTAAACAGGCATGGCAGTAACTCTTTTGGGGAAAGAGCCTGTTGCAGCCATTAAGGGTGCAAGAGAATGGGTTATATAATATGTGCGTGGCAGAAAATTTCTCCAATGCTTTTCATAGGGACGGATGGATAGTACAGCCTTTGTATCATACCAGTCCATAGGATGATTATATTCACCCTCGGCATACATAATTTTTCCGAGAGTACCGTTCTCATAAACACGCTTCATTTCACGGTTAAAAATCATATAAGGGTAGTTTTCTGCAAGCATATAAAATGCTTCACTCTTTTCGGCGGCTTCGCAAAGAGCCACACCCTCTGCCATCGTACCGTTTGAAAGACATTCACTTAATACATGGATGTTTTTTTCAAGGCACTTCACAGCATATCCGGCATGCTCGGGACAGTAGTTTGCAAGAAGCACCGCATCCATAGGATGGGAAATAAAGTCATCAAAATCAGTATAAACTGCAGCACCGCCGAGTTTGGGAAGAACGGTTTTTGTATGCTCCTCGTCTTTTTCACAGACTGCAACTATCTCACCGCCGCAGGTCTTAATTTCATCAATAAAGCTCGAGCCTCTGCGAAGCCCGAAAATACCTATACGAATCTTTTCCATAACATCACCTTTTTACACAAACATAAGTATCAATAAAGCGACAAATGACACGGCAACACCGAGGAGCTCTCTCTTGCTCGGCTTGTTGGGTGTAAAGAAGCAAATTATTGTTGAAATGATCATAACTCCGCCCGTAACAAAGGGGTACTGTGCAGAAGCGGGAATGTGAGCCAATGCAATAAGAAGCAGGAAATTGGCTACTCTGCAAAGCACACCGTAACCGCCCATACTGAAAAGAGCTTTTCCCGTAAGCTTCTTTCCCTTTTCCTTTACAAACGGAAGAAAAACAAGTGACACACCAAGCGTTGCGGCAGACACCAGCACGGAATATCCTGCTTCCGAGGTCTTTTCGTAGGAGGAATTCTGAAAAATCGTGGAAAGCACACCTGAAAGACCGTTGAGAACGAATACTCCCATATAGTAAATATAGCCCGATTTATTATCTCCCTTTTTTACGGTCAGAAGAAGCGACAGAATTATAAGAACAAAGCAGATGCCCTTACCGAAGGTCAGCTCCTCATTATAAAAAACTATACCCGTAACAAAGGGCAGTACCATACCGCCGAGCATTGCAAACATAGAATAAAGAGAAAGATTTATCCGACCGAGAGATTTAAGGCTGAAATAAGTGTAACCTATGGAATCAAGAGCAGTAATAAATGCCATCAGCATTGAAAAATGGGTATATTCCACCTTGAATCCGTTGATTACAAGAAGCACGACAAGACCTGCAAGAGACGAGCCCGCCGAAAAAACAAGCATCGCCTTTATGCCGTTGCCGTACTCCTTTTCAAATATTTTATTGAACAAAAACTGAAAGCTGAACATCGTAACAGCAGCCATCAGCAAACCGTAATATAACATAATTTCACCTACAAATTATGATTTACTCAGCAGCCAGTCTATGAGCTCTGCCTTAAATGTATAATCCCATGCGTTGTGTGCCACCCCGGGAAGACGGGTATAGATATAATCCTTTCCCGCTGCTTCGAGCCTTTCGGCTATTTCATCGGAATAGAAAACATTCACCGTTTTGTCCTCGGCACCGTGAATCATCCATACGGGCATTGATACCATTGCGGCATTCCAGGGCATACCTCCGCCGCAACAGGGGGCAATTGCCCTGAAAAGGTCAGGTCTGTCCATAGCCGTAAGCCATGTGCCGTAGCCACCCATACTGATACCCGTAAGATAAACTCTTTTTTTATCCGCTTTATAAAATTCAATTTTTTCTTCAATAAAACGGACTATTGATTCAATTCTTGCACTCCAGAATGTATTTTTCGGGCATTGGGGCATTACAAAAATACATTCTCTGTCATTGGTTTTAAGAAACTCGGAAAAGCCGTGAACATCCACAAGGGAAAGCTCGTCCTTTCCGTTGCCCCTCTCCCCTGCTCCGTGAAGCTGAAAAACTATGGGAAGTCCCTCTTTCATTACTTCAGGGGAATATTCAACATAAGAAAAAATCTCATTTTCCGTATATTCTTTTCTTATCATATCAAAGCTCCTTTTCAATAAGCTCCTCTATACCGAGTGTGCGTTCATCGGCAAGCTCTTTTATTCTCGGAACACCGTTTTCCATAGCATAGGAACGGAATTCTCTAATCATTGCTTCGTCATTTACATTATCGCCTACAGCAATAACATCCTCATATTTTCCGCCGCATATATCCAAAAGCTTATATATTCCCTGTGCCTTGTCCATTCCGACGGGAACGATATCTATACAGGTGCCGTTCTGAAGAGGATTTACAAAATCACCGAATTTTTCTTTGATCTTCGCCGTAACCTGTGCCGAAGTGTCAAAATCGGGAAGTGCCGTGCTTATCTGATTGAAATATTCAATTTTTCCTGTATTTTCAAGCCTTTCTCCCTCTTCCTCGGGGAAATCGGCATTTGCGATTCTTATAAATGAATTATGACATATCTGTGCAAAGGGACAGCCGAGCGAAAAGAGAAAATTTATGAGAGGCACGGCAACAGAGCCCTCACAGCGTACATCGGAAATAACATTATATTCCCCGTCCGTTATAAGTGCACCGTTACAGGAAAGAAAATAATCAAAGGGGATATTCTTTTTTCTGATATCAAAGAAGAATTCCTTTCCTCTTCCGCTTACAATAGTAAAAAGATTGCCCTTTTTCTGCCATTTTTTAATGGAGGAAAGCTTCTTTTCGGTAATTCCTCCGTGATTAAGCGTGCCGTCATAGTCACTGCAAATAATTTTCATATTATAAAGCCTCAAACATATCCGCAAGCTTCCGTGCGGAAGCATACAGATCCTTTATTCCTTCTTCAACATTTGATGCATCGAACTTTTTAAGATAGTTATCTGCCTCAAGCGTGAAATATCCCTGATAGTTAATATCCTTTAATGCCTTTACTACCTTATTAAAATCTATACTCATTGAAAAGGGGATCTGATGTGAATCGTGCCACATATCGTTATCGTGGAGGTGAAGTGCCTGTAAGGATGAGCCCAGAGTATGTATCATTTTTTCTGCAGTCGTGTCAAGCCCTTTCATTTCAGCATGTCCGATATCAAGACAGGCAACAAGGAAGGGGTCATTGACTATATCAATATGTTTTCTGAAATTGTCGTGATGTGAGCAGGCGGCTTCACATGCCTGATCCTTTTCCTTATCCCAGCACCACATATTCTCGGTAGCGATTTTTACATTGTGCTCCTTTGCAAAGGGAAGCAGCTCAAAATACATTTCTGCATTTTCTTCGGGGGACTTATAATTATCAGGATGAATAACACAAATCTCTCCGCCCGCTTCTGCGGTACATTCAATAGCTCTTTTGAAATGGTCTCTGATGGGCTTACATCTTGCAGGGAAAGGAGCGTGGGACTGATTGCAGACAATTCCGTTATCAAGACCGATCTGTTTCAATTTTCTTGCAAATGCAAGATAATCGTTCCCTGCAAGGGGATGCGAATTAGGTCTGAGCTCTCCCTTGTCCCAATCATAATCGCACATTGCAAACATAGAAAAATCCCAGGCATCAAAGCCTGCCTTTGCAATAAGCTCAACTGTTCTTTCTTCACCGATAATCTGTGAGCCTACATCAATCTGAGTTGAAATTTTCATACACACACAACCTTTCGTTTGTTAAATCATAATTTAACGGGCAGATGTTATTTCCCGAGAGGCACAAAATAAATCTTATAATCTGTAGGGGACGACGACCTCGGCGTTCCGCTTCGGTTAAATAAAATATCATATGTTATTCCCCGAGAGGTACAAAATAAATCTTATTATCTGTAGGGGACGACGACCCGGCGTCCCGCTTCGGTTAAATAAAATATCATATGTTATTTCCCGAGAGGTACAAAAATAAATCTAATAATCTGTAGGGGACGACGACCTCGGCGTCCCGCCGGTAGGGAGTAAAGATA
>CAYTRD010000083.1:0-7690 GCA_964440255.1 uncultured Ruminococcus sp.
GTGTGGCTCTCGGGAAATAACATATAATATTTTATTTTACCGAAGCGGGACGCCGTGGGTGAAGCCATTCTTTCATTTTGCATTTTGTATTATCATAAGATTATTTTTTATCCTTTCATCATCCGGTGAAAGGGTTAATGCTTTTTGGGCATTTTCTATTGCCTTTTCCCTGTTTCCTGTATAAAAATATGCGATTGATAAAAGGTCATAGGGCTTCTCTTTCCAGTTTGATGAGTCTGTGATATATGTGTCGGTACGGTTTGTTATTTCAAGTGCTTTGTTTATAAAGGTGATCACACCATGCCAGTTTTGCTGACGGTAGAAAAATTCTGCAGTTTCCATCCACGGTTCTCTTGTATAGGGTGCTTCGGCACAGGCACGAAGATGCCATAATAAGGCCTCGGAAGGTTTTTCCAGTGCCGAAAAGCACCTTGCAATATAACGCATGGAGGCACAGCGTTCATCCTGCCACAGAGCTGATTTTAAGGAAAGGTGATATTTCAGCGTTTCAATGGCTTCGCTGTACCGCCTGTAGAACATATATTCCCGTCCCAGATAATGAACATTTCTGTCGTCCTCGGGGGATTCTTTTACGGATAGCTCAAGAAGAGGAAGATATGAGGAACGGGATTTTGTGCTGTCGGGATAGTGGGAGAGTGTCAGCCCCTCAGCGAAAACGGTTTTCTTTGTATCGCCGGTGAATTTCAGTACCTCATGGACGGGATGCGTCCACAAAAAGCCCTGTCTTCTATGTATTTTTTCAATGTTGAAAACGGTGTTTTCACTTCCGTCTTCGTTATATGCCCATACATATCGGTAGCTGACGCTGTCGGGGGAGAGGGAAAGTGCGTTTTCAAGTTTTTCTCTCCAGCCCTCGGGGAATACCTCGTCAAGGTCTGTGCATACACAGTAATCAGCATCTTCAGGAACTTTTGACAGACTTATATTTCTTGCGGTATCGAACCGCCATGGGGAGACAGCTTCGGAAAACACCGTGACATTTGGGAAGGCGGAAAGAATTTTTACGGTATTGTCGGTGCTTCCCGTATCAAGCACAATTACGGAATCAGCCTCGCTCATACTTTTTGCCCAACGGGCAGCAAATTTCTCTTCATTTTTAGAAATTGCATAAACAGAAATGTTATATTTTTTCATAAAATCTCCTTGAAATCATAATTTGCAGGGCGGACAAATTAAATGCAAAATGAAGGAAGGGCTTCGCCCTTAAACTATGACAGTACGGCAGGGACGGGGTTTCCCTCCCGATTTTTTTGCGAGAAAAAGTGAATTTTACGGGAGGGGAGACCCCTGCCCTACGATGTAAGGTTTTGATTTATGCTTCTGTGGGAAGTACAAAGTTAAGCACATAATTGGGCGGTGTGCCTGTAAGGGTTACAGAGGGTGTTTCACCTGTGGTGACTGTACCAATGGTAAAGGTGGGAGTTACACCGTCTGTGCCTGCAGGGCCTGTGGGACCTGTGGGGCCTGTAGCACCTGTGGGGCCCGTGGGGCCTGTAGCACCTGTGGTGCCCGTTGCACCTGTGGGGCCTGTGGGACCTGTGGGGCCCGTTGCACCTGTGGGACCCGTTGCACCTGTGGGGCCTGTGGGACCTGTAGCACCTGTGGGGCCTGTTGCACCTGTGGGGCCTGTAGCACCCGTGATGCCCGTAGCACCTGTGAGGCCCGTTGCACCCGTGGGACCTGTGGGGCCCGTAGCACCTGTGGGGCCCGTTGCACCTGTGGGACCCGTTGCACCTGTGGGGCCTGTAGCACCCGTGATGCCCGTAGCACCTGTGGGGCCCGTAGCACCTGTGGGGCCTGTTGCACCTGTGGGGCCCGTTGCACCTGTGGGGCCCGTTGCACCTGTGATGCCCGTTGCACCTGTGGGGCCCGTTGCACCCGTGGGGCCTGTGGGGCCTGTTGCACCGACAGCACCGTCAGCACCTGCAGGGCCGGCAGGGCCTATTGCTCCTTGAGGACCTTGAGGGCCTTGAGGGCCTATAGCACCCGTAGAGCCTTGAATACCCTGAACGCCCTGAGGGCCTGTAGCACCCGGGAAACCTTGAGGGCCGGGCACACCCTGTATACCCTGAACACCCTGAGGGCCTGTGGGGCCTGTTGCTCCCGTCGGGCCTGTGGGGCCTGTTGCTCCCGTCGGGCCAGTAGGTCCTGTCACAATGGGTGGTATGGGAGTAATAGGTGAACAGGGGGGAGGACAGCAGGAACGGTAAATGTTCATATTGTCGTTGCCGCAGTCACATTTTTTATTATCAGCCGAATCAAAGCTGTTTTCGTTGTTGAAATAAAATCTGTTGTTAGCCATATTAACCTCCTTTTCGGGAATGTATTGCGGGTCACCCCGCAGTATCATTATACGCTCGGGAGTTCGTCCCGTGAGTATAAATCATAATTTAACGGCTTATGCCGTTAATTTATGATTTATCTGTTGATTTCATTTAATTTTTGTGTTAAAATATAATGATAATATGGACAGTTGTTTCTTGGAGGGTGCGTTTTGGGGCGTAAGGTTTGGAATATCAGCTCTTATGATAAGAATGCGGCGTCTGCTCTGGCTCTTAAGACCGGAGTGGATGATTTTGCCGTGCTTCTTTTACAGTCAAGGGGCATTAAGACGGCTGACGCTGTGCTGGAATTTGTTTCAGCCTCCGAAACGGAGCTTTCTTCACCGTTTCTTATAAAGGATATGGAAAAAGCGGCAGACCGCATAAAGCTTGCAATTGAGAACGGTGAAAGAATATTGGTTTACGGCGATTATGACGCTGACGGTGTTACCGCGACGGCACTTCTCACCTCATATCTTGAGGCTGTAGGTGCAGATGTCAGCTACAGAATTCCGTCAAGGCTTAAGGAGGGCTACGGTCTTTCTCCCGAAACTGCAAGGGAAATATGTGACAGCGGAATTGAGCTTGTAATAACTGTTGATAACGGTATCGCATCCTTTGAGGAAGCGGAGATCTTTAAATCCCGCGGCATTGATTTTATTGTAACAGACCACCATAAGGTGGGGGACAGGCTTCCCGATGCATTTGCTGTTGTTGACCCTCACCGTGAGGATGACAGCTCCCCCGAAGAGAATCTTGCAGGTGTCGGTGTTGCTCTTAAGCTCATAGCAGCACTTGAAGACGGTGATTTTTCTTCGGTTTTTGACGATTTCGGTGACCTTGCAGCAATAGGTACGGTTGCTGACATAGTCCCCCTTACGGGTGAAAACAGAATTATTGTTGCAAAGGGTCTTTCTCTCATAAAAAACAGCTTCCGTCCCGGTATAATAAAGCTTCTTGAGCTCTCAGGCGTAAAGGGTGAGGTTACAGGCACCTCCGTAGCCTTCGGTATTGCCCCGAGAATCAATGCTGCAGGCAGAATGGGCAGTGCGGAAACGGCTCTTTCACTTCTTCTTACAGAGGATGAAGAAGAGGCAGAGGAGCTTGTAAGGTATCTTTCTTCACAAAACAGCGAAAGACAGAATACGGAAAGCAAAATCACAGAGGATATCGAAGCATATTTTGATATAAATCCCGACTTCCGCAACGATGCCGTTCTGGTGGCTGCGGGGAAGGGCTGGCATCCGGGGGTTATCGGAATTGCGGCAAGCCGTCTTGTTGAAAAATACGGCAGACCTGCAATTGTCATTTCCGTAGGTGAAGACGGAGTATCCAGAGGCTCCGGCAGAAGCATTGACGGTTTTTCTCTTTATGATGCATTGAGCTTTTCTTCGGACACTCTCATTCAGTTCGGCGGTCATATGCTCGCTGCAGGCTTTTCGGTAAAGGAAGAGAATATTGACTCATTCAGAAAAAAGATAAATGAATACGCCTCCGCTCTTCCGCCCTTTTATCCGACCCTCGGTATTGACATAAGGCTCAATCCTGCGGCAATATGCACCGATATACTCGAATCACTTTCATATCTTGAGCCCTTCGGTGCTGATAATCCCGCACCCTTTTTCGGACTTTTTGCCGTGGAGATTACAGCCATAAAGCCCATAGGCTCGGATAAGCATATAAGGCTTACTCTTAATAAGGACGGTGTCAGCTTTCAGGCTGTTTTCTTCGGACAGACTCCCGATGCCTTCCCGTACAGGACAGGGGACAGGGTAGACCTTGCCGTAAAAATTGAAAAAAATGAATTCCGCGGTGAGATTAAGCCAAGCGTTCAGATAAAGGATATAAGACCCTGCGGTGAAAATGACAGGGATATGTTCCATTCGTTATATGTTTACAGAAAATACATACGGGGAATTGAGCTTTCTTCGTCGGAAAAGAAGCTTTTATGTCCCGACAGAAATATGTTATGCCTTGTTTACAGATTCTTAAAGGAGCAGAAAAAGTGGCATTTCTCTTCTGAAATACTCTGTATGAGAACGGGGATTCCCTATGAAAAAGCAGGTGCCGTGTCCGTGTGCATTGATGCACTTACTGCTGTAGGAATTCTTGTAAAGAATGAATACGGCTTTGCTCTTTCCGATTTCTCGGGAAAAGCAGATCTTTCAGGCTGTGAAATTCTCAAAAAGCTCGGTTATGCATAAATATTAAATATGCCTGAAGGGAGGCAACAAAATGGATATTGTAGATAAATATTATTCAGAACTGAAATCTGCTGTTGATTCGGCATTTTCCCTCGAGGAAGCTGCCGTTATTGAAAAGGCTTTTCAGTTTTCTCTTGCCTCTCACGGCGAACAGCTCCGAAAATCGGGCGAGCCTTATATAATTCATCCCATTGCCGTTGCAAAGATTCTTATCGGCTTCGGAATGGACTGTCAGTCGGTGGTTGCGGCTCTTCTTCACGATGTTGTTGAAGATACTCCCGTGACCAGCGAAGAGGTAAGAAAGCTTTTCGGTGCGGATGTTCAGCTTCTTGTTGACGGTGTTACAAAGCTCGGTAAGGTGCCTTTGCAGAACAAGGAGGAGCAGCAGGCTGAGAATCTTCGTAAGCTTCTTCTTGCTATGAGTGAAGACATAAGAGTTATTATTATAAAGCTTGCCGACCGTCTTCACAATATGCGTACCCTTAAGTTTGTACCCGAACAGAAAAGGCGGGACACATCTAAAGAGACCATTGAAATATACGCTCCCATTGCTCACCGTCTTGGTATCCGTCCCGTAAAGGAGGAGCTTGAAGACCTTGCAATCAGCTTTCTTGACCCCGTGGCATACAAGGAAATTGAGGATGCACTTGCAGATCAGGAGCCGTTGAGAAAGGAATTTCTCGATAATATAAAAGAAAAAATTGCAACGAGGATAAATACCGTTGTTTCCCACTCAACCGTTCAGGGACGAATCAAATCCGTTCACGGAATATACAGAAAAATGTATATGCAGGGTCGTTCCTTTGAAGAAATTTACGATATATATGCAGTAAGAATTATTGTTGATACCGTGGGGGACTGCTATAATTGTCTGGGTGTTATCCACGATATGTATAAGCCTCTTCAGGGGCGTTTTAAGGATTATATTTCAACTCCGAAGCCTAATATGTATCAGTCGCTTCACACAACTCTTATCGGAAAAGAGGGTATTCCCTTTGAAGTACAGATAAGAACCGAGGAAATGCACAAGACGGCTGAATACGGTATTGCGGCACACTGGAAGTATAAGCTGGGCTACAAGGACAAGGAGGCCGACAAGAAGCTCGAAAAGGGTATCGGCTGGGTAAAGCATCTTCTTGAAGCACAAAGCGAAGCCGACGATGCTACGGATATTCTCAACACCATAAAGCACGATTTTGTAAGTGATGAGGTGTTTGTTTTCACTCCCAAGGGAGATGTTATTTCTCTGCCCGTCGGTGCTACGGTTATTGACTTTGCTTATGCCATTCACTCTGCCGTCGGCAATAAAATGACGGGGGCAAAGGTTGATAAAAGAATAGTACAGCTCAACTATGTTGTAAAAACGGGAGAGATAATTGAAATTCTCACATCCTCACAGCCGGGAAAAGGCCCCTCCCGTGACTGGCTGAATATCGTTACCACCAATGAAGCAAGGACTAAAATCAGAAACTGGTTCAAGAAAGAACGCAGAGAAGAAAATATCGAAGAGGGCAGAAGTCAATACGAAGCACAGCTCAGAAGAAACAATATGACTCTTACCGATGAGCAGGAGCAGCAGCTTTTAGCTATTGTTATAGAAAAGCAGAAGATGGCAACCGTTGACGATTTCTTTGCGGCTCTGGGCTACGGCGGAATAGTGCTTTCCAAAATAATGCCTATGCTTCGTGATGAATACAACAAAATCGTCAAGGCATCAAATGAGACCGCCGTTAAATACAAGCAGGCAAAGACCGTAAGTAGCGAGGGTGTTGTGGTTGAGGGCATTTCAAACTGTCTTATAAAGCTGTCGAGATGCTGTAATCCCATCCCCGGTGATGACATCATAGGCTTTATTACAAGAGGTCACGGTGTTTCCGTTCATAAAAAGGACTGTCCCAATGTGCCCGATGACATATATAATGCACCCGAGGCACACCGCTGGATAAGAGTTTACTGGAATTCCACCGTCAAGACGGAATTTGCCGCATCAATGCTTCTTACCTGTCTTTCGGGTAAGACCCTTATGAATGATATTTTCACGGCTCTCAATGCCATTCACGTGACCGTTCAATCCATAAACACAAGAGGTACAAAGGACGGCAGAATCCTTGTAAATCTTACGATTGCCGCCAACAGCGTCGAGCACCTGAAATCCGTTATGCAGCGTCTCGGAAAGCTGTCGGGAGTTCTCAGTGTAGACCGCTCGGGAATGGACATTTGAAGTAAGAAGTAAGAGTGAATAGTGAAGAGGTAAACTGTCTGAAGACGCAAAGCGTCTTGGATTATATAAATAATTAATTAACATAAAGGAGTTTTTACAATGAAAAAGAAAATTTACCGTTCCACAACAGACAAAAAGCTTGCCGGTGTTTGCGGCGGAATCAGCGAATATTTCGGTATTGATTCCACAATTATAAGACTTATCTGGGCTTGCTGTGTAATTTTTGCAGGCTTCGGATTATGGGTTTATATAATTGCAGCATTCGTTATTCCCGAAAACCCCGGTTACACTCCCTATCAGGATGTAAACGGCCAGAACCCCAACAACGGACAGAACCCCTATAACAACGGACAGAACCCCTATAACAACGGTCAGAACCCTTGGGATAACGGACAGAATAACTGATGAAGGCTGTAATTCAGAGAGTTTTATCTGCTGATGTGACGGTGGACTCAAAAACCGTAGGAAGCATCGGCAAGGGCTTCCTTGTGCTTCTCGGCGTAATGGAAGGCGATACGGAAAAGGAAGCCGAATTAATGGCAGGTAAAATAGCAAGGCTTCGTGTATTTGAAGACGAAAATGAAAAAATGAATCTCTCCGTCACAGATGTGGGCGGAGAGATATTGAGCGTTTCCCAGTTTACCTTGTGTGCAGATGTAAAAAAGGGCAACAGACCCTCATTTACACCCTCGGCAAAGCCGGACGAAGCCGAGGCACTTTATGAAAAATTCAACTCCCTTTTATTGAACGAGGGTGTAAGAAAGGTCGAAACGGGTGTGTTCGGGGCAGATATGAAGGTAAGCCTTGTAAACGACGGCCCGGTAACAATCATATTCGATACAGATATATGGCGAAAATCATAATTTAACGTCGCAAGGGGTGCAAAAAACAACCCGTTTGACGCACAGTAATTTTTTATGGAA
>CAYTRD010000084.1:0-7660 GCA_964440255.1 uncultured Ruminococcus sp.
ATAACCGTTATACTTTGAGGGGTTATGACTTGCAGTGATAACAATACCTGAAGAGCAGGAAAGCTCTTTTACCGCATATGCAACAATGGGAGTGGGCATAAGCTCACGGAATATATATACCTTTATGCCGTTTGCGGCAAGAACGGAAGCAGCCGCACGGGCAAATTTATCGGAATTGATTCTTGAATCGTAGCCGACTGCAACGGAAGGCTTTTCAAATGCTTCATTAAGATAATTTGAAAGTCCCTGTGTTGCCTGCGAAACGGTGTAAACATTCATTCTGTTTGTACCTGCACCGAGCACTCCTCGAAGTCCGCCCGTACCGAAAGCAAGATTCTGCCAGAAGCGGTCAAGTATCTCCTTTTCGTCACCCTCTACGGAAATAAGCTCGTCGAGAACTTCCTTTTCAGTAGCCTTTTCACGCCAGAGGGAATAGAGCTTGTTTATATCATTCATAATATTGCCGCCTTTCATAAATATTGATTCATTTTAATTATATAACGGATTAATGTAAAATACAAGAAGAAAAAGCAGGACAACACCTGCTATAATTAATTTTTCTGCTTTTACATAATTTACGGCAGCTGTTTATATTGCGGTATGCTTTATTTTATGGTAAAATAGTATAACATTTATCCGACGGAGGTAATTTTTTATGCTCAGAAAAAGACAGGTACATCTTGATTTTCATACAAGCGGACTTCTGACGGTCGGCAATAAGTTTTCAAAGGAACAGTTCAAGTCTGCTCTTAAAGCAGGACATATTGATTCAATTACCGTATTTTCGAAATGCCATCACGGTTGGTCTTATCACCCCACCGAAGTTAATGAAATGCACCCCGGACTCGACTTTGACCTTTTAGGTGCACAGCTTGAAGCCTGCAAAGAAATCGGCGTAAATGCACCCGTTTATATTTCTGCAGGCTTTGACGAAAAGGACTATGACAGACACCCCGAATGGCGTCGGATATGCTCTCTCAACAAAGACGATGTAAATGAATATGACAGCGAAGCACATTTTCATCTTATGTGCTTCAACACAGGCTATCTTGATGCCCTTTGTGCTCAGATAGAAGAGGTTATGGTAAAATATGACCCCTGCGGAATTTTCCTTGACATAATATCCCCTAAAATATGCTTCTGTGAAAGCTGTATCGCAGATATGAAAAAACTTGGTATGGATATTCACAATGAAGAGGAGCTCAGAAAATTTTCAATTATTGTATTCAATAAATATGCCAATGCGGTAAATGCCGCAGTAAGAAAGCATAGCGACACCGCAACAATTTTCCATAACAGCGGTCACATTCCAAAGGGTGACCATTCCTTTATAAACTATAATACACACCTTGAGCTTGAAAGTCTTCCCACAGGCGGTTGGGGCTACGACCACTTCCCTCTTTCCGCCGCATATGTACGCACCCTGAAGGACAAGGAATATCTCGGAATGACGGGAAAATTCCACCAGAGCTGGGGTGAGTTCGGAGGCTTCAAGCACCCAAACGCACTCATTTACGAAACTGCCTTGAGCGTGGCTAACGGTGCCGGCTGTTCAATAGGCGATCAGCTCCATTCATCGGGTGAAATGAATATGTCAACATATTCACTTATAGGCAAGGCATATTCCCGTATTGAAGAAAGAGAGCCGTGGCTCAACGGTGCCGTGAATGTTGCGGATATCGCAGTACTTTCTGCAGAAGCACTCACAGGCGACCGCAATATAAAAGCAGATACGGGTGCAAACAGAATGCTTCTTGAAAACAACCTTTTATATAATTTTATTGACGAGGAAGCGGAGCTGTCGGGTTATAAAATGCTTATTTTGCCCGATGCTTCGGGTATATCCGATAAAATGCTGGAAAAGGTTCAGGCATTTATCAAAAACGGCGGTAAGGTAATTGCAAGCGGTGAAAGTATCGTAAGAAACGGCAAATTTATTCTCGATACAGGTGCGGATTTTGAGGGGAAGAATGAATATGCACCTACATATCTTGTCCCCTGCTTCCCCACGGTAAACGGTGAAACCGCTTATGTTATGCGATGTGACTCATATAAGCTGAAGGCTGTTGACTGTGAAACCCTTGCTCTTTGCCAGAATCCCTATTTCAACCGCACAAGAGAGCATTTCTGCTCACATATGCACGCACCGAATAACGAGAATGACAGCTTCCCCGGAGCAGTAATAAAGGGAAATGTTGCTTATATCGGATGGGACATATTCTCCGCCTATGCCCGTCACGGACATCTTATTTTCAAGGAAATTTTCACCCATACCGTAGCCGAAATGCTCGGCGACACGGTATCTGCAAAGGCAGATATCCCCGACAAGGCAGTTATGACCCTTACAAGACAGGAAAAGGAGAACAGATACATAATGCATCTTCTCTTCGCTCACACCACGGTGAGAGGTGAAAAAACCGAAGTTATCGAAGACACGGTTCCCCTTTATAATGTAAAATGCTCCGTAAAATGCGATAAAAAGCCCGAACACATCCGTATTGCTCCCGAAAACAAGGAGCTCGAATTTGAATACGAAAACGGTAAAGCAAGCTTTACCGTTCCTGAAGTAAATATTCACAGTATGATCGTAATTGAGGATTAAGGAGAATGTTATGAGTACAGATTTATTACTTAAAAGAAGAAGTATAAGAAAATACAAGGACACACCCGTTTCCGAGGAATTAATCGATAAGGTTCTTGAAGCAGGCACATTTGCACCTACGGGAATGAACAGACAGACACCGGTTATGGTTGCAGTTACAAATAAAGAAATAAGAGATCTTCTCGAAAAGGAAAACGCAAAGGTTATGGGCGATGAAACAAGAAAGCCATTTTACGGTGCACCTGCTCTTATCATTGTTTTCCGCGATCCCGATGTTTATACAGGCTTTGAGGATGCCTGCCTTGTTATGGGAAACCTTCTCAATGCCGCCCACGCTGTGGGTCTCGGAGGCTGTTGGATTCACAGAGCAAAGGAGGTTTTTGAAACACCCGCAGGAAAAGACCTTATGAAAAAATGGGGTGTTCCCGAAGGCTTTATCGGTGTCGGCAACTGTATTTTAGGCTATGCCGACGAAAACCCCGCCCCCAAGCCGAGAAAAGAAAATTATTTCATTAAAGTTAAATAACATTAAATATTTAACCGACTAAATTATTCGGCAATTTCTATTGTGTCAAGAATTTCCATTAATGTATCACCGTATTTGCTCCACCAATCCATATCCGTGTTATTATAAATAACATAATATCCCGATGTGTCCTCGAAAACGATATAATCGAATGTTGGATTGCCGTCATATATGCCTTTATGTGCCTTATAATCTCCCAGTGTAATATCCTGAGTGGTAAGTCCCGTACCGCAAACACCGAAAAAAGATGTAAATTTCACGGTTACCGTATCTTCGGGGGCGTTTTCATTATAAATGCTGATTCCGAATGTACCCTCGGAAATCAATTCTCCGTAAGAATTTTGAGTCAGCTCCTCATAATTCCAGCCTTCCGGAAGATAAACAGAGAAATAGGCATCCTCCGTGCCCTTTGATACCTTTTCCCATTTTACGGAGGCATCCTTGCCGTTAAAGATAAGGCGAATATTTTTACCTGCCGTATCTCCTTTCTTTATTGCGACAAAAATGTGATGATATGCCATATCACAGGTACCCGCGTCGGGATAATTTGTATTTATATAAACGGAAAGTGTGTTTTCATTTTCACAGACCGCTTTTTCTACGGTATGAGTATTACTGCCGCTTCCCTCTTCAATAAATGCAGCAATAAGAGTGTTTTCGGAGAAAAACTCGGAATCATATTTCTTTACGGCTTCGGTGTAGCTTTCACCGAGACCGTATTTTTCTTTATATTCATTATAGTACGCATCCAGCTCGTCAGAAGTATTAATAACGGTAAGCACAGGAAAATGAATGCTTTCAAAGGAATCTGCGGAAGGATGGTTCGTTTTTATATATTCTGCAGAAAATTCGATATCAGTCCCTTGCGAATCGGCTTCGGGAGTCCAGCCAAGCTGTGTAAGGGACTTTATTACCGTTTCGGGAATATCGTCTTCCTGTCCACCGCCGAGCTTTAATGAAAAATAAACTCCCGTCACGGCAGGATAGCTTTCCTGTATACCGTCGTGAATAACCAGAAGCTTATCTCCCGTTTCATAGGAAGCATTTTTTTGCGTGTCCTCAAAAACAAAGGACAATCTTATGGGAGAGCTTTCTTTTACTAAAAAGCAAGTGCCGTTTTCGGTTTTCAGCACCGTGCCCGTGCTTATTCCCAATCCGTCAAAATATAAAATTCCCATACCTGCCGAAATTCCCAATACAAACACGGCAAGAATCACCGATACCGTAACTATTATTCTCTTTTTCATATGTAAGACCTCCTTTTTTATGTCCTTTCATATATTAGACGCAAAAACAGCCCTTGCTGTTGCAGATATCCACAAATATTCTCTGATATTTTTGTATGGTTAAATATTCTTCTTCGTTTGACATTATATCACAGGAATGGTATGATATTGTTACAAAAACAATTGAAAGGAAAATGTGTTATGCTTAATATCTTTTATTCGGTCATTGCCGGTATTGCATCTTTCTTTATGATGCTTTACGGTGTTATCGGCGGTCTTAATAATTTTGATACGATATCAAAGTATGAAGACAATGTTGCCTCCGTTGAGGTATATGAAAACACCATTGAAACTGCAGTTCCTCAGACAGAAATTTATAATATTATCAAAGACCACTTCACATCAGAGCTTCCTGCAGGCAAGCTTGTAAAGAAGGCTATCGTTATCGGCTATGACGGATGCCGTGCAGATGCCCTTTCTCTTTGCGAAGAGGACGGTGCTGTCTGTAAGCTTATTGCTGACGGCGGTAAGGCATATATCGCATATTGCGGCGGTGTGCAGTATCCCGCCTTCAACACACAGGCTACATCAACTGCTCCCGGCTGGGCTTCCATTCTCACAGGTCAGTGGGCTGATGTTCACGGTGTCACAGATAACGACATTACAAAGTCAACAGACAATTTAACACTTCTCGCTTCTCTTGTAGAAGAAGGCTACGCTGACGATTCAGCATTCTATGTATCGTGGAACGGTCACTTCAATTCCGACAATGCCACATATAATCTTGAAAAGGCATACTGCGAGGAAAAGGGACTTGATGTTATATTCAGCGATGCCGATGATGATGCAGGTACAGTCAGCAACACACTCAAGGATATCAAAAGTCTTGATTGCTCCGACTTCATTTTCACCATTCTCGAGCATACCGACCACGCAGGTCACGATACAGGCTTTGACCTTGACAACCCCGACTATGTAAGCGAATTCTATGCTGCTGAGGCAGAAGCTCTTGATATAATAAATGCTGTTGAGGGCAGACTTACATATCCTGTTGAGGACTGGCTTATAATCATTACATCGGACCACGGCGGATTCAACACCGGTCACGGCTCTCTTACAATTCAGGAAAGAATGACTTTCTATGTAGTAAAATAAAGCTACATACACACAACAAAGCAGAGGGTATCAACTACTGAAGTCGTAGTTGATACCCTTATTATTTTTGTGCGTCAAAGACGGTAATTTGTGATAATCTTTACTTATAAAGAGGGCCGTAAGCTGCACAAGCTCTGTAGTCTGCACCCTCAAGATCCTTTGTGCCGAATGCATTCCAGCAAGCAGGACGGAAGATCTTCTCTTCGGGAACATTGTGAAGACCTACAGGGATACGAAGCATTGAGCAAAGAGTGATAAGGTCAGCACCGATGTGACCGTAGGAGATAGCACCGTGGTTAGCACCCCAAGCATTCATAAGGTCATAAGCAGACTTGAAGGGGCCTTCGCCTGTGCAGTTGGGAGCAAACCATGTGCAGGGCCAGGTGTAGTCTGTTCTCTTCCAGAGTGTGTCGGAAACCTCGTCGGGAAGATTTACTGTATAGCCTTCAGCAATCTGAATTGTGGGGCCGAGACCCTTAACAAGATTAATTCTTATCATTGTGCAGGGCATTTCAGCACGGGTGAGGAAGCGTGAAGAATATCCGCCGCCTCTGAAATAGCCGTTATCAGCAGGTGCCCATTCTGTAGCTGCGAGCATCTTTTCGATATCCTCTTCGGTTACATCATACCAGGGCTTCATAACGGGATTGCCGTTTTCGTCTTTTACTTCACCGCAAGCGTCAAGACAGCAAGCACCGGAGTTGATAAGGTGGATAAATCCGCCGGCTTCCTTTGCTCTTCCTTCAATTTCATAGCCTGTAACTCTCTTTACGGCACTATCGCTCCAGAAGGTACGAACATCGGCAAACATCTGTGCACGGTTGGTAAGTAATTTCATAAAGAGCATTGAAATGGAGTTGAGAACGTCATTTTCTGTTGCAAGGATGTAGGGTTCTCTTGCTCCGTTCCAGTCAAATGATGTGTTGCAAAGAGCTTCGCCGAAGTCACAGTTGGGGTAGAAGTCTGTCCACTGTCTTTGTCCCTGGAAGCCTGCAGCAATAGCATTATGACCAACCATTTCTTCCTCACAGCCCTTGGGAAGATTGGGATTGCCGTTCATAAGGTCCTTGATAATAACCATCATCTTAACAACGAATTCCCAATCGCTGTCCTTCTGTTCACGGGACTTTCTTACGAATTCGGGATTCTTATCGAAGCCTTCCTTGCACTTAGCCTTAGTCCAAGCAAGTGCCTTCTGATATTCTTCTTCATCATAGATGTTTTCACTCATTCGTCTGATGATCTCTACCTCGTCAACGGATTCAACACGCATACCGAGATATTCTTCAATAAATTCGGGGCTTATTGATGAACCGCCGATACCCATACAGATAGAGCCTATCTGAAGATAGCTCTTGCCTCTCATTGTAGCGGCAGCAACAGCAGCTCTTGCAAAACGGAGAAGCTTTTCCTGAACATCTGCGGGAACTGTTGTGTCGTCAGCATCCTGAACATCGTGACCGTAGATACCGAATGCGGGAAGCCCCTTCTGTGCATGAGTTGCAAGAACAGATGCAAGATAAACTGCACCGGGACGCTCAGTTGCATTGAAGCCCCATACACCCTTGATAGTCATTGGGTCCATATCCATAGTCTCGGAGCCGTAGCACCAGCAGGGAGTAACGGAAAGAGTAATGTCAACGCCCTCTTTCTTGAACTTTGCGGCACAAGCAGCAGCTTCCGCTACACGACCTATTGTAGTATCGGCAATAATAACCTTTACGGGCTCGCCGTTTGTATATTTAAGGTTATCGGAAATGAGCTTTGCGGCAGTCTTTGCCATATTCATTGTCTGTTCTTCAAGTGAGCCTCTTACATCAAGAGGGCCTCTTCTTCCGTCGATACAGGGACGGATACCGATAACGGGATAATCGCCGATAAGTCTGTTTTCAGCCATAATAAAAATCGTCCTTTCATAAAAAACAGCCCCGAAAGACTGCCATATTTTCACAAGTATAATATATCACAATAAAAATTCTAATTCAATAATAAACTTACATAATATTAAGGGCAAAAATATGTAACTAAATCATAATTTATCGTCGCAAGGGGTGCAAAAACCAACCCGTTTGACGCACAGTAATTTTTTATGGAAACAGCCACGATAATAATGAGAAAATAAACTTTTTGTTTTCTGCCACGGCGGAAGTA
>CAYTRD010000085.1:0-7659 GCA_964440255.1 uncultured Ruminococcus sp.
AAGACCGCAGGAGATACCTGCAACGGGAGCCTTGATGGGAACACCTGCTGCCATAAGTGAAAGTGTTGAGCCGCAGATAGATGCCTGTGAGGTTGAGCCGTTTGAGGAAAGAACCTCGGAAACAAGTCTTATTGTATAGGGGAACTCTTCAACAGAGGGAATAACGGGAACAAGAGCTCTTTCTGCAAGTGCACCGTGACCGATCTCTCGTCTGCCGGGGCCACGGGACGGCTTTGTTTCGCCTACTGAATATGAGGGGAAATTGTAGTGGTGGATATATCTCTTTGACTCTTCCTCGTCAATACCGTCAAGAGCCTGAGCTTCGCCGATAGTACCGAGTGTGGTAACTGTGAGAACCTGTGTCTGTCCTCTTGTGAACATACCTGAGCCGTGAACTCTGGAAAGAAGGTCGATCTGTGCATCGAGAGGTCTCATATCGTTGATTCCTCTGCCGTCTACACGCTTGCCCTCGTCAAGAAGCCAACGGCGAACGATATATTTCTGAAGCTTATACATACAATCGTCGATCTTTGCGATGTCGTCGGGATAAACTTCATCGAATTTTGCATGAACTGCATCGTAGATGGGAAGAAGTCTTTCATCACGGATACGCTTGTCGTCTGTGTCAAGTGCGACCTTAACATCTTCAATAGCAAATTCCTTGATTGCTTCAAACATTTCGGGTGAGGGATCCATTGAGGGAACCTCAATCTTTTCCTTGCCGATCTCAGCCTGAATACCCTTGATGAATTCAACTATCTTCTGGTTTTCAGCGTGTGCAAACATAATTGCATCATACATAACATCGTTGGGAACTTCGTTAGCACCTGCTTCGATCATAGCAACAAGCTCTGCTGTGGAAGCAACGGTTGCAGCCATTTCGGAGCGTTCTCTCTGCTCGGCTGTAGGGTTGATAACAAACTCACCGTCAACAAGACCAACGGAAACACCTGAAATGGGGCCTGCCCACGGAATAGCAGAAATTGAAAGAGCGATTGAAACACCTATCATAGCGGTGATTTCGGGAAGACAGTCGGGGTCAACAGACATAACTGTTGCAACAACGCCTACATCGTTTCTCATATCCTTGGGGAAAAGAGGACGAACGGGTCTGTCGATAACACGGGAGCAAAGTGTAGCCTTTTCTGATGCCTTGCCTTCTCTTCTCTGGAAGGAGCCGGGAATCTTACCTACCGAATAAAGCTTCTCCTCAAAGTCAACTGACATGGGGAAGAAATCTACGCCCTCACGGGGCTTGTCAGCCATAGTAGCTGTGCAAAGAACTTCTGTTTCGCCGTAGCGGATAAGACAAGAACCGCCTGCGAGCTGTGCCATTTTACCGGTCTCAACTACAAGAGGTCTGCCTGCGAGTGTGGTTTCAAATTTTCTGAACTCGTTAAACATTTTGTACTCTCCTTATTTTATTTATTCCAATTAAACCGTGGTTACTGTCAATGTACAATTCACACAAAACAAAGTCTTATTAATCCGGATTCCGGAAAAATGCCGAAGGCAGGTATAATCAAGACACAGAGTATCTTCCGACATTTTGCATTTTGCATTTAATTTTGCCGCACGGCAAAATTTTGTTTCGTCTGAATTGTACATTATACATTAACATTTCCCGTATGAGAACACGGTTATATTGCTTTGAAAAAAGAATTTTCGGGCGACAAAGTTTTCTTCGCCGCCCGGACAACACAATTATTTACGAAGACCGAGCTTTGCAACAACAGCACGGTATCTTTCGATATCGTTCTTCTGAAGATAAGCAAGAAGGTTTCTTCTGTGACCAACCATCTTGAGAAGACCGCGTCTTGAATGATGGTCCTTCTTGTGCTCCTTAAGATGCTCGTTAAGGTCGTTGATTCTCTTTGTGAGAACAGCGATCTGAACCTCGGGAGAACCTGTGTCGCCTTCGTGAGTAGCAAATTCAGCTATAATAGCCTGCTTTTCTGCCTGTGTCATATTTTTTCACCTCATAAAATTATTTCCCATATTCCCCAGAGAGGGCAGGTGAAAACCGCACATAAAAAACGGCGTGCGAAATTAACCCCGTCTCCGAGAAACCGGACAATGTGCATTTTAACATAAGTTTTCCCAAATGTAAAGCATTTTTTACGACAGAAAAAAAATTTAATCAAAAAATATGTAATATAGACAAAACTTTGACAAAAATTTAACTTTTTTCTACCTCATATATTAAAAAAGATATTTACTTTTTACATTATAAGTGCTAAAATGATTTTTGGTGTGTAAGGAGCTTACACATAAAGTAATGTATTATTATTTAGGAGGATATATTATGGCAAGAATGAAAAAGTCCATGGACGGTAACAATGCAGCCGCATATGTTTCCTACGCTTTTACAGAAGTAGCAGGCATTTATCCTATTACTCCTTCAAGCCCCATGGCAGACTATGTTGACCAGTGGTCCGCACAGGGTCTCAAAAACATCTTCGGCACAACAGTAAAGGTTGCCGAAATGCAGTCCGAAGCAGGTGCTGCAGGTACAGTTCACGGCTCTCTCGCAGCAGGTGCACTTACAACAACTTATACAGCTTCACAGGGTCTTCTTCTTATGATTCCCAATATGTATAAGATCGCAGGTGAACTTCTTCCCTCTGTATTCCATGTTTCCGCCCGTTGCGTAGCTTCCCACGCTCTTAACATTTTCGGCGATCATTCAGACGTTTATGCTTGCCGTCAGACAGGCTTTGCTATGCTTGCTGAAACAAACACACAGGAAGTTATGGACCTTGGTGCAGTTGCTCACCTTGCAACAATCAAGTCAAGAGTTCCCTTCCTTAACTTCTTCGACGGCTTCCGTACATCCCACGAAATCCAGAAGATCGAGATCTGGGACTATGAGGACCTTAAGGAAATGTGCGATATGGATGCTGTTGATGCATTCAGAAAGCGTGCTCTCAATCCCGAGCATCCCGTAATGAGAGGCTCACACGAAAACGGTGACATCTTCTTCCAGCACAGAGAAGCTTGTAACGAATATTATGATGCAGTTCCCGCTATCGTTGAAGAATATATGGACAAGGTTAATGCAAAGCTCGGCACTAACTACAAGCTCTTCAACTACTACGGTGCAGAAGATGCTGACAGAGTAATCGTTGCTATGGGCTCCATCTGCGATGTTGCTGAAGAAGTTATTGACTATCTTACAGCTCAGGGCGAAAAGGTCGGTCTTGTTAAGGTTCGTCTTTACAGACCCTTCTCCGCTGAAAAGCTCATTGAAGCTATCCCCGCAACAGCAAAGAAGATTGCTGTTCTTGACAGAACAAAGGAGCCCGGCTCTCTCGGTGAGCCCCTTTACCTTGATGTTGTTACTGCTCTCGCTACAAAGGGCGTTCAGGCTACAGTTGTAGGCGGCAGATACGGTCTCGGTTCAAAGGATACTCCTCCCTCAAGCGTATTCGCAGTATATGATGAGCTTAAGAAGGATGCTCCCAAGGCACAGTTTACTCTCGGTATCAACGATGATGTAACTCACCTTTCACTTGAAGAAAAGCCCGCTCCCAACACAGCAGCCGCAGGCACGATCGAGTGTAAGTTCTGGGGTCTCGGCGGCGACGGTACAGTCGGTGCTAACAAGAACTCCATCAAGATCATCGGTGACCACACAGATAAATTCGTTCAGGCATACTTCCAGTATGACTCAAAGAAGACAGGCGGTATCACCATTTCTCACCTTCGTTTCGGTGACAGCCCCATCAAGTCCCCCTACTATATCAACAAGGCTGACTTCGTTGCTTGTCATAACCCCTCTTATGTTGAAAAAGGCTATAAGATGGTAAATGATGTTAAGCCCGGCGGTGTATTCCTTATCAACTGCCAGTGGAACGAAGCAGAGCTCAGTGAAAAGCTTAATGCCGAAACAAAGCGTTATATCGCTAACAACAATGTTCAGCTTTATACAGTTAACGCTATCGACCTTGCACAGAAGGTTGGTATGGGCAAGAGAACAAACACAGTTCTTCAGGCTGCTTTCTTTGCACTTGCAAAGGTTCTTCCCCTTGAAGAAGCAGTTCAGTACATGAAGGACGCTGCAACAAAGTCCTACTCCAAGAAGGGCCCCGAAATCGTTAAGTGCAACCACGATGCTATCGACGCAGGTGTTTCCGCTTTCACAAAGATCGAAGTTCCCGCTGATTGGGCAAATGCAGCAGATGCTGAAGTTGCAGCTACAGAAGGCACACAGTCCAAGCTTGAGAAGATGGTTAACAACATTATGCTTCCCGTAGGCCGTATGGACGGTGACTCACTTCCCGTTTCCGCATTTACGGATCACGCTGACGGTACATTCGAGCAGGGTGCTTCCGCATTCGAAAAGAGAGGCGTTGCAGTTCTCGTTCCCGAATGGGATCCCACAAAGTGCGTAGAATGTAACCAGTGTGCATATGTATGTCCTCACGCAACGATCCGTCCCTTTGCTATGACAGCAGAAGAAGCAGCTAATGCTCCTGAGGTTACAAAGACAAAGGAAATCAAGAAGACAGATTACACATATACACTCGCTGTATCTCCCATGGACTGTATGGGTTGCGGAGTTTGTATCGGCGTTTGTCCCACAAACTCTCTTACAATGAAGTCCAGAGAAAGTCAGGATGCACAGCAGGCTTCCTTCGATTACTGTGTAGCTAATGTAACAGAAAAGGCTGATATGACAGCAGGCGTATCCGTAAAGGCAAGCCAGTACAAGACTCCTCTTCTCGAGTTCTCAGGCTCCTGTGCAGGCTGTGCAGAAACAGCATACGCTCGTCTTATCACTCAGATGTTCGGTGACAGAATGTACATCTCCAATGCTACAGGCTGTTCTTCAATCTGGGGCGGCCCCGCAGCTACATCACCCTATACCGTAAATAAGGCAGGCCACGGCCCCGCATGGGCAAACTCACTCTTTGAAGATAACGCAGAACACGGCTTCGGTATGTACCTCGGTCAGAACGCTATCCGTAATTCTCTTATCGCAAAGGTTGAAGAGATCACAACCAACGACAAGGCAAGCGACGAGCTCAAGGCTGCTGCCAACGAATATCTTGCAACCGTTAATGACGGTCAGAAGAACGGTGCTGCTACAGAAGCTCTCGTAGCTGAACTCGAAAAGGTAGCATGCTGCTGTGACCACTGTGCATCTATACTTAAGAACAAGGAATACCTTGCTAAGAAGTCCGTATGGATCTTCGGCGGCGACGGTTGGGCATACGACATCGGCTTCGGCGGTGTTGACCATGTTCTCGCTGCAGGTGAAGATGTAAACATTATGGTATTCGATACAGAAGTTTACTCCAACACAGGCGGACAGGCTTCCAAGGCTTCACAGATCGGTCAGGTTGCTCAGTTTGCTGCTGCAGGTAAGCAGATCGCAAAGAAGAGCCTTGCTGAAATCGCTATGAGCTACGGCTATGTATATGTAGCACAGATCGCTATGGGTGCTAACCCCGCACAGACAATCAAGGCTATTGCAGAAGCAGAAGCTTACAACGGACCTTCAATCATCATCGCATACGCTCCCTGTGAGATGCATTCAATCAAGGGCGGTATGGTTAACTGTCAGGCAGAAATGAAGAAGGCTGTTGACTGCGGTTACTGGAATATGTTCCGTTACAACCCCGCACTCAAGGCAGAAGGTCAGAATCCCTTCACAATCGACTCCAAGCCCGGCAAGAGCGAAGACTTCCGTGCATTCCTTCTCAACGAAGCTCGTTATTCTTCACTTACTCGCTCCTTCCCCGAAAGAGCAGATACACTCTTTGCTGATGCAGAAAAGAAGTCAGTTGAAAGATACAACCACCTTCTTCGTCTTAAGGATCTCTATGCTCCCGATGCTGAATAAGCATTAAGACTAAACAAGAAAACGGCTTCGCCGTACGCCTACGGCGACCGTTTTCGGATAGTCCATCTCCGAGGGAAGCACCGCTTCCCGTTCGGAGGGACATATAATTTTTTTTACTTTATAGGAAGCAATTTCCTATAAAGTAAAATTAAGGTGTCAGCCTCTTAAGAGGTTGGCACCTTTGGTTTTTTAATCATAATTTATCAGCAAAGCTTATAAAATTCCGGAATCAGCATACTTATTTTTCAATCAGATCTTCAACAGTACATCCGAGAGCTTTTGCTAAACGAAAAACTGTGTCAACACCGGCTTTATTGATATCCTTGTTGCGTTGCTCATACATCTGAATAGAACGAAGACTGACTCCGGAGAATCGTGCAAGCTCTGCCTGTGAACAGCCGTAAGCAGTGCGGATGCGTTTTAAATTTGTTTCAGGAAATCGCTCTTTTACAAGATTATCAATAACTTCCGCAAATTTTGAAATATCTGCTTCGTGAAGTGTATGATACATTTTTTCCAGATTATCGTATGTGACAGCCTTGAAAATATCACTGTACTTTCTGCCTGAATACCACTGATAGAAAGCTACCGCCCAGCCGATCCAATATTCCTTTGACCGACCGAAACGCTTTTGCGGTTCATGCTGAAGCTCCTTGTTCATAGTCTCAAAAACAATTTCCTTAACAATTTCAATTCCGCTTTTGCCTGTAATTACAGCAGGCTCTCCGTTTTCCATTTTCTTTGATACACTGCTTACAATGAACAGCTTCAAAAAATCAGCACCTGATATATTACAGATATTAATTGCATAATCAAAAGCTTCTCCCAATACCGCCTGTGCGTTATTCAGATATATTTCTCGGTATGCGCGGGTCATCGTTCAGTATGCCTCCTCTCATAATATCCTGTATATACAGCCCGTCATTTTCTTCCTCAAGCAGTTCAGAATAAAGCTTATTTGCCTCATCGTCTCTTGCTTTACGAAGAATATAAAAAGTATCTTTTTCTGCGGTATCAAAACCCTCAAATTTAATCTTTGAAAAAGCAAATTGAGATTTTACAACAATCTGTTCACCAAGCTTACCGAGCCGCATTGCACGGGCTAATTGCTCGACAGTAATTCCGTTATTAAGGAACGCTTCTGCATAATCAAAATAGGAATCATCAGCTCTGTAGCCCGTGATTACATCATAAGCATTTACATTGATACCGAAATTATCGATAAGATAGTGTTTTGCTCTGTTTGCAACGGGAGTTTTTATTGAAAAAAGACGATGCTCTACGAGAACAGCAATCCAGTTAAGGATAGTATATTCAGAACTGTTAAGCTTCAGCATATTAAGATATTCCGTGTCCAATGTGTATCGGTTTACAAAACCGTCATGAAGAGAAGATACAGCCCATTCCTTTGCAAGCTCTTCACTTTCTGTGCAGTAAAAACCAAAACCGAAATCATTATTTTTTTTCCCTTTGCCGAAAGTCGGTTCTTCTACAATTTGCTTTGAGCCGTGATATACAGTAATTATTTTATCCATTTGCTTCCCTCCGATTCACATTCTGTCAACATTATATCACCGGAGTGATAGTTATGTCAACACATCTGCACAATTAATCAAAGATAATATATCACCACGGTGATATAATTTATCGTTAAAAAAGAAGACAAACAATTAAGGTGTCAGCCTCTTACGAGGTTGGCACCTTTGGTTTTTAAAATCATAATTTAGCGAACAGATGTTATTTTCCGAGAGGTACAAAAATAAATCTTATAATCTGTAGGGGACGACGACCTCGGCGTCCCGTTTCGGTAA
>CAYTRD010000086.1:0-7624 GCA_964440255.1 uncultured Ruminococcus sp.
CAAGCGGATATGTTGCGGTTGATTTTTATGACGGAAGTATTATGTACGATGCCGAAAATCGCAAAACAACAATCTGTGATATTGACTTTTTCAGAAAACAGCCGTGTATCAACGATATGGGCAGAATGTGGGGAAGTTCAAAGTTCCAATCGCCCGAAGAATATCAGCTCGGTGCAGATATTGACGAGATAACAAATGTTTATTGTGCCGGTGCTTTTGCTTTTGCTCTGTTCGGTAATTACAACCGTACCCGTGATGCGTGGCAACTTTCGAATGAAGCATTTGCAGTTGCGACAAAAGCGGTTAGCGATGACAGAAACGAGCGTTATCAAAGTATAAAAGAGCTAAAAGAAGCGTGGGAGAAGGCTTCTCCTCACAAAACACAATTTTGAAGGGAGTTTTCTTTTTGACATATAAATATTCTGAAATTAGGCGTGAAATGTTTGTTGAAAAGCCCAGACAAAATCTTAAAGAAAAAAAGAAGCTTTAGCGACATTAAAAAGCAGTTTACCATATTATATTATTCTTTTTGGTTGTTTCAGCAGTTATATGTGTTGTTCTTGGACTAAAATATTCAGATAAACCATTCCTATTATTAATTCCTATTGTAATTATTTTTGGTTGCGCTATACTAATTGAATTCTTTAGCGATAAAATGTATAACCCTTTAGGAAGAAAAGAGGAATTAAAAAAGCAAGATCAACAATACGGTAAATATATTGATAAGATTCACGATGTTTTAAATAAACATGGAATTAATAGTGCAAAAAAGAGAGCTTTGTTAAAAAAAGAATGTGAAGATAATTTGATTCGCCATGAAGAAAAATTTAAAATTATTAATGGAAAAACATTTGAAATCTTAATAGGCGTACCATTAGGAGCTTTGATTTCATCGCTGATATATAAAAATGATGATGCGCTAATTGGTCAAATAATAGGAATAATAATTTTAGGAATCTTTTTAGTTTTGTTGTTAAGAATCATTAAAAGAATTATTTATTTTTCAGACGGATATTTTAAGGATAAATATTTAATGGATATTTTAAATGAATTTGAATATTCTGCAAAGGATAAAGATTAATATGATACATAAAGCTACCTCAAACGACACAATGGTATTAGCGGAATTGGCAATACAGATGTGGAGCAATCACACGGTATCGGAACTCAATACAGATTTTGCCGAGATTATAAATAGCAATAATGCTGTTTGCTTTATAAAATATGTTGATGATATTCCTGTTGGTTTTGCGCAATTGCAGCTTCGCCACGATTACGTTGAGGGAACACACTCATCTCCCGTCGGTTATCTGGAAGGAATTTTTGTTGTTCCCGAATATCAGCATAAAGGATATGCAAAAGAACTTTTGCACGAATGTGAATTATGGGCAAAAGAAAAAGGCTGCTCAGAATTCGCAAGTGATTGTGAGCTTGACAACACCAGTAGCTTTAATTTCCATATGGCAATGGGGTTTGAAGAAGCTAACCGTGTAATATGTTTCAGGAAAGAGTTGGAGTAATTCAGTATGGTCAGAAAAGCAACTAATAATGATATACCTGCGATATCGGAATTATATCGTGAGCAATTCAGAGAAATGGCAAAACTGATACCTGATTTTATAAAAGAGGGCGACCAGAGTACCGAGTTTATCGAAAAAACAATTTCTGACGAAAACTCCGATATCCTTGTTTTTGAAGATAACGGAAATGTTGTCGGGTTCATTTTGCTTCAAGCAAAAATAAGACCAGATTTTTCGTTTATGATTCCCTGTAAATATTGCTACATAATGGATGTTATAGTGACAGAAAATTGCCGCAATAAAGGTCTCGGAACAGCGTTGATGAACTCGGCAAAAGAATGGGCAAAAGAACGGGAGTGCTCTTTTATCAATCTTGATGTTCTTGTAAATAATCCCGGTGCAATCAAACTCTATGAAAAACTCGGATTTATACCTAAAGCACAGGAGATGTATTGTAAAATAATTTAAGGAATGGTTAATTTAAAATGCTTGAAAAAATGAATGAATTTTTTAATAAAAGATTGGACGGTTACGATGAACATATGCTGACCAATATAGAATCGTCTGATGTGTTTTATCCGTTTACTGCAGACTGTTTACCCAAGAGTTTCGGTGCAAAGATTCTTGACTTGGGTTGTGGTACGGGTTTGGAATTGGAGTATTATTTCAGACTTAATCCATCCGCCAAAATAACCGGAATTGATCTGACAGAATCAATGTTGAACGCATTGAATAATAAGTTTCGGGAAAAGGAATTAACTTTGATATGCGGTTCATATTTTGATGTGCCGTTTGACGAAAATACTTTTGATGCTGCAGTTTCGGTTGAATCTCTGCACCACTTCACAAAAGAAGAAAAAATTCCGCTTTATAAAAAGCTTTGTAAAGCATTAAAAACTGACGGTTATTTCATCCTTACGGATTATTTTGCTCTGACTAATGAAGACGAAAAGATGTTCCGAAATGAATTACTTCGTATTAAAAGAGAGCAAGGTATTGATGATAATGAATTTTATCATTATGATACCCCGTTAACTGTTGAACACGAAACCGAAGCCCTGCTAAAAGCAGGTTTTTCTTCTGTTGAGTTGCTGAATAACTGGGGGGCAACATTTACAATAAAAGCAACAAAAAATAAATAGGAAGCTTTAGTAAATATATTAACTTATAAAATGCTGCGACTAAAATAATGGAGGGCTTAAATGAATAACCAGAATATTTTTGACAACGAAATATTTTTTGACGGGTATAAGACTCTTCGTGACGGGGAATTGAATTATAATGACCTTCTTGAACAGCCTTCGATGGCAAAGCTTCTCCCTGAGCTTTTCGGCAAAGCTGTTCTTGATTTAGGCTGCGGATACGGTCACAACTGCAAGGATTTTATAAAAAGGGGAGCGAGCCGTGTTGTAGGAATAGATATATCCGAAAAAATGCTTGATGTTGCCCTGAATGAATCAGCCGATGAAAAGATTCAGTATATAAATATGAGTATGACTGATATTGATGTCCTTGATGAAAACTTTGATCTGATATACAGCTCCTTAGCATTTCACTATGTTGAAGACTTTGAAGCTTTTGCAAGGGCAATGTTTAATAAGCTGAATCACGGAGGGACACTTCTTTTTTCTCAAGAGCATCCGATTGTTACCGCAACTGTTAACGGAAACGGTCATTTTAATAAAGATGAAAACGGCAAGAAGGTTTCATATACATTTTCAAACTATAATGAGCCGGGTATCAGAAAAACACATTGGTATGTTGACGGTGTAATAAAATATCACAGAACCTTCGGCGGAATAATAACAGCTTTAGCAAAGGCGGGGTTTGTCATTGAAGAAGTGATTGAACCGCTTCCGGAAAAATGGGCAACAGAGAAATTACCTGCGATAAAAAAAGAATATATAAAACCTTGTTTTTTGATTGTAAAAGCGGTAAAAAGGTGATAGAATTAGAAACGGTGATAAGATATGGAAATAATTGAACAGTACAGTATTCATTATGATTTTCCTCCGAAAAAAACAAGACCTGCAGCAAGGGGACTTGTTATCCGTGACGGAAAAATACTTTTAACTTACGAAAAAAATAAGGATGTATATATGTCTCCGGGCGGTGGCCTTGAAGCCGGTGAAACTTTCCCTGAATGTTGTATAAGAGAAATAAGCGAAGAGTCAGGCTATATAGCAGAAGTTAAAGTACCTTTTGTCACAATAAATGAATATTGCTTTGATACCTGCTATGAAGCACACTATTTTATCTGTGAGGTAAAAGGCCACGGACAACAGCAGCTTACTCCTACGGAAATTGACCACGGTGTCTGTCCCGTATGGCTCAGTATAGAAAAAGCAATTGAAATTTTTTCACATTATGAGGAAAAAACCGAAGACCACCGAAGCCTTTATCTTCGTGAATATACAATACTGAATAAATACCTTGAATATCAGCGAAGAAAAGAGCTTGTAAAATTTTATCTCGGAAAAACAGTTAATATCGTAATGGACAGACCCTTAGGGTACATACATAAAAAGGAGAATTATTCGCTGACATACCCTATTAATTACGGATATTTACCGGGTATTATCGGCGATGACGGAGAAGAGCTTGACGTGTATCTTTTAGGTGTAAACGAGCCCGTTGAGGAATACACCGCAAGAATTATCGGCATCGTTCACCGTCATAATGATAATGAAGATAAGCTCGTAGCTGCTCCAAACGGGATGAATTTTTCAAAAGAAGAGATTGAAAAAGAAGTCAGTTTTCAGGAACAGTATTATGATACCGAAATTGAGATAATTAATTAAAAATACCGCAGAAAGAAATCATAAATCTTTCTGCGGTAAGCATTATAATAATTCTTCTTTCATTATTTTCTTCATACGAAGTGCCGTCAGCGGAGCTTCATTGTTATCGGAATGATAATATGCAATCAAAGCAAAATCTCCGCCGTCATATATTGCAGGATAGCAATAGCCGTTTTCCGGGTCGTCCTCAAGAAAGAATATCCTGTCAAAGCTCTTGCCGTCATTGTCGCTTACTGCACATATAAGCGGTGTTCTGCCCCAGCTTCTGTCATCAATTATCGTGGTATATATCGGAATTGGGTTAAAAACTGCAAGGGTAAGCCCGCAGGCACGCTTCATAAGAAGAGGGGAGTCGGGCGAAGAGAAAAATCTGTTAGGCTCGGGAGTAGTCCAGTTTTCACCGAAATCTTCAGAAAAACACTCATACTGAAAAGCCATATCGGTACGGGACATTGCTCGGATTTTTCCTTCTTCCGTTTCGTAAAGTGCTGTTTCCTGAAGTCCTGTTGCACTCCTGTGAGAAAACGGAATATCCTGTCGTTCTCCGATTTCTTTCCACGACTTCCCGTCATCATCTGAACAGAAAGTCACCTTAAGCCCGTGTTCGCAATCAACGATTCTTCCGTCTATCCGTTCAGAATGAAAATTTGCAGGAACTAAAATACGGCCGTTCTGAAGCTTGATAGCGTGATCGTTTTCTATCACATAATAATTCTCATAATCGGGAATACACCTGAATGGCTCGGAAAAGGTTTTTCCCTCATCGCAAGACCTTGTAAACCACGGAACTGCATTTGCACTGTCTTTCATTTTTTTTAGAAAAATAATACCCACATCGCCGTTGTTCATTCTTATAAGTGAAGGGCACATAAGATTTTTCGATGTCTCATCGTGAGGAATAATAATTCTTGCGTCTTCCCATGTCTCGCCGCCATCGAAGGAGGTAAGAGATGCTATATCAGCCGAAGCATCATCGTGCCACTCATTACCCGAAAATTTTGTGTAAGCAAAAAATATTGCCCCGTCTTTGAGCCTTAAAAATGTCCCCTCGCCGTTTCTCGGTGTTTTTTTATCTGTATGTAAAAATAAAACTTCTTTTCCTATGAGCTTGTGCAAATCAATCTCTCCAATAAGCATAAAATCTGTTATCAGAATACATTTTCTCAGAAAATATTCGCTGAATCATTTCAAAATATATCTTGTAGCCATTTGTTCAATATTTCCGATGCTCATTATATCCCATAAAAATTCAGATGTAAATAAAATAATATTGTAAAGAGTACACATTAATTAAAAAAACTTAAAAATATTTCAAAAAAAATCAAAAAAACACTTGCATTTTAAGAAAACATATGGTATTATTCTATCTGTTCCGAACAACCGGGTGTGGCGCAGTTGGGAGCGCGCTTGACTGGGGGTCAAGAGGCCGTGAGTTCAAGTCTCGCCACTCGGACCATAGTGAGTATTCATAACACAAGTGAATACTCGCTTTTCTTTTTTTCCATTTCCTCACAGTTAAATTCAATATAAATTGTTATGTATCGGGACTTTTGATATAGCCCTTTACTATGGAAAAAAGTTATCAACAATGCGAACAATAATTACATAATTGATGTTAATAGTTAAAATTTCAGAGGCTGCATCAACAACATCTGCTTATGATGTTTTGATGCGGCCCCTTGTTTTTGTGTTACTGAATATGATATAATACAAAAACAGATATAAAAGAATAACAGAATAACAGAAAGAGGCGTAAAAATGATTCTTTCTCAAAAAAATAACTGTGCAACAAGATTTGGTGAATTGAGAGCAATTGAGCTTATCGCCGAAGCCGGATTTGATGCAATTGATTACTCAATGACCACTCTTGCAAAGGACGGAAATGTACTTGATTCAGAAAATTATAAAGTCTATGTAAACGAGCTTCTTGAAACTGCAAAAAGAAATGATATAGCTTTCAATCAAGGCCATGCAGTAACGGGTGTGGGGATAGCCGAGCCTGAAATTGCCTATAAAGTCCTTGCCGAAAAAAATATCAGATGTCTTGAAATCGCAGGTCTTCTCGGAATAAAAACGCTTGTTGTTCACCCATACGGAACGGGTATATATATCGGCAGGGAAGAAGAAGCAATAGAGCGAAATGTAAAATATTTCAACTTACTTTTACCATATGCCGAGGAATACGGCGTTAAAATTGCTTGCGAAAATATGTGGTGCGGTGACAAAAGACGGAAAGTGACAAGAGGCAGTATTTTCAGCAATCCTTATGAGCATACGAGATTTATTGACGAAATGAACAGTGAATTTCTTGCAGCTTGTCTTGATTTAGGACACACAAGTCTCGACGGCAGAGAACCACAGGACAGCATAAGAGTTTTAGGAAACAGATTACAGGCTCTTCATGTTCACGATAACGATTATATTGATGATATGCACACACTTCCGGGACTTAGTGAAATGAATTGGGAAGAAATAACAAAGGCATTAGCAGATATTAATTATCAGGGTGATTTCACCCTTGAAACAAATCATTTTTTTGACTCCTTTGAAACCGAAGAGGAAATCAGATTAGGCTTGAAGCTTTCTGAAGTAATCGGAAGAAAGATGATTGCGAAAATAGAGAAATATAAAAATATGGTGTGAATTGCCTTATTCTTCCTTGAAGCACCGTTTACAAAAGTATCATAATTGTTAACAGCAGAACAGTTGCAGAAAATTAATTAGAATTTGTGAGGTTCAGGATATGAAACATAAGGGAACAAAAACTATAGAAACAGAACGGTTGTTGCTTCGGCAGTTTAATACTAATGATGCAGATGCGATGTTCAGAAATTGGGAAAGCGATGCCAAGGTTACGGAGTTTTTGAGATGGCCTACTGCAGCTGATATCAGTGAAACAAAAAATGTGCTTAATGAATGGATTCAAGGATACGAAAAACCTGATTTTTACCAGTGGGCAATTGTCCTTAAAGAAATCAAAGAGCCTATCGGTTCAATCAGTGTAGTAGGAAAGAATGAAAGGCTTGACATTGTTCATATCGGATATTGCATAGGCAGTAAATGGTGGAAGCAAGGAATTACATCCGAAGCCTTCAACGCGATTATTCCGTTTTTCTTTGAAGAAGTCGGTGTAAACAGAATAGAATCTCAGCATGACCCGAATAATCCGAATTCAGGCAAGGTAATGCAGAAATGCGGATTGAAATACGAGGGCACACTTCGACAGGCTGATTGGAACAATAAGGGTATTGTGGATGCTTGTATGTATAGTTTATTGAAATCGGAATGGGAAAACAAACGATA
>CAYTRD010000087.1:0-7551 GCA_964440255.1 uncultured Ruminococcus sp.
CGTCATTTGCCTTTATATCTTGTAGGGGACGACGACCCGGCGTCCCGCCTGCAAATAAAGAATCAGATATTAATTATTCTTGAGGATTATTGTAACGTTCTCGGGAAATAACACATAATATTTTATCTATCTGAAACGGGACGCCGAGGTCGTCGTCCCCTACAGATTATAAGATTTATTTTGTACCTCTCAGGGAATAACATCTGTTCACTAAATTATGATTTATCTGCCGCAGCAACAGGGCGGGTCAAAGCCTGCCGGTGAATTATCACCGCTATCGGGCGTGTCGGGAGGGAAAAACTCGGAAACAGGGAAGCGTATTTTTCTGAATGAGTCGCAGGGATCTTCCGTATCGCATGAGCATTCCTTTGTCGGCATACAGAAATCATATGCGGGAATGAGCATCTGTACATCTCTTTCAAGCTGAATGATTGAAAACAGACCGATGGTTACTCTTACTGCTCTGTTTGTACTTTGAGGACCGAATGAGCCGGGGAAAAATCTTGCAACACTTCTCGGTATGGAGGAGCCTGCATCCTGAATGTTGTTACAGCAGTCACAGGGACGGCATATTCTTGCATCAAGACAAAGGGGAGTTGCAACCTGTACCTTTGCTCTGGGATTTGTAGAAGAACCGGAGAGAGAGCATTCGTTTTCCGAACCGTATTCGGAGGAGAATACTTTAACACTGCCTTCTGCACCGTAAAGTATACATTTTTTAGAAAATACCGAAAGTCCCGTCACTGTAACAGGCTGCTGTGATGATGTGACATATGCTTCAAGTGTTACTGCGAAGAAGAAAGTGATGTCAACCGAATAATAGCCTCTGTTAAACGGAACCGTGTCAACATCTGTCAGTACATTTATAACTTCACAGCCTCTGCATCTTATATTTGCTGCCGATTCTATTATGTTTTCAGCAGCATCGGTAAAATATACCCTGAGATCTGCAAGGCAATCCTTATCGGCACAGGAATCATATACGCGTGCCGTGTCGATGCAGATAGCTTCATTTATACTTCTGTCGGAAATGTTATCCGTCAAAGGACCAAGTTTTTCAGCCATAAGAAAACCTCCGTAATATAATTGAAATCCGAAAACTTCAATACATATTATGGAGGTAAGGCATATTATGTTACAAAAAATCAATATTTTGAAAAATCACAGTAGTAAGGCTTGCCGCCTTCAGCCATTGATTTGTCAGCAAGGAAAACTGCAAGGTGTCCCGCAACGGAATTGTAAATGGAGGTACAGGAAATGGACTGTTCGCCTGTTCTTATAAAATTGATAAAGTCTGCAGTAAGTGCCGGATCTCCGCCGCCGTGTCCCTGACCGCCCATTGTGTTCGTATCATAAAATTCTCTGACAAAGCCGTCGGGAGCTTCTGTTACTATTTTTTCAATAACGAAGTTATTATCTTCAAAATTTCCGTAAAGCTCGGCTTTTGTTCCGATAATATGAATCTTTCTTACGCTCTTTGCCGTACCGCCTATCATATTATGGGTTCCCGTTGCACCGTTTTTGAATTTTACAAGCACAGACTGATGGTCAACAACATTGTTGTCGCATTTATAAATACATCTGCCGTACGGGTTATCTTCACGAAGAGATTTTTCTTTTATTTCAAGCGTCTGTTCCTTTATATCTTCAATACCTGCCCATACATAACATTCCCAACGGTCGGGGTGTCCGAGATACATAGCTTTTGCGGAATATCTGCAGGTGTCAACATGAGGACAGTCAACAAGACAGCGTGTACCTGCACCCTCGGGAGCATTTTCGGGCTTGAACTGATAGATGCTGCCGTGTGAAGATACGAGCTCGGGTTTTGTTTCGTCCATAAGCCACATCATTATATCAATATCGTGACAGCTTTTTGCAAGAAGCATTGAGGTCTTACATATGTCGGAATTTGCCCATTTGCCTCGTATATATGAGGTTGAAAGATGATGATAGCTTACATGCTCGGATAACTGTATGTTTATGATATCACCCAGTACACCCTCAAGAATCTTTTCTTTTATAGCTCTGTAGAATGTGGAATATCTGAGCACATGGCATATCATTACCTTGTTGCCGTGTTTTCTTATAACTGCAAGAAGCTTTTCCATTTCCTCCATGCTGACGGAAAAAGGCTTTTCAAGAAGCATATCATAGCCTTTTTCAAGAAGCGGAACTGCAGTTTCAAAATGCTGATGATCCATAGTTCCGTTGATGATAACATCCGCAAAGCGGGGCACTTTAGCAAGCTCTGTCGCATTTTCAAAGCAGAATTCCTCCGAAAAGCCGTATCTTTCCGCGGTCATTTTTCTTCTTGCTTCATTGGGATCAGCAATACCTACAATTTTGATATCATCCGGATGCTCGAATGAATAGTCACCGTATGTTATTGAACGGTGTCCGGCACCTACAATGATTGCCGTTACAGTTTTTTTGTTCTCCATAGCCTTTATCTTTTTTAACCCTTCAAAAAAACAATTATTCTAAAGCTTCTGACTGATTTTCAGAAACTGTTATTTTTTCTGCATTGTTTTTCATTCTTATGAATGCAGATATTATATTTGATGCAGTTTTTTTGCCTGCCGAGACAGATTCTTCATAATGAAGCGGTGCAAAAATACTGCCGTAATCGTTATCGGGAACGATATATCCGATAAAATCGTTGCAAAGTCCTGCAACTGCCGTAGGCGTTCCCATGATCTCCTTGAGTGACGGCATATCCCAGTTGCTGCCGTTGTAGCTCGCCCAATCGGGATGTGCACCGCCTACAGCAAGCTCGGGCATCATTTCTCCCGGTACCATAGCAACGGAAAGCTCATTTCCGAAAACTGCAAAGCCTACCTCTGTTACAAGAAAAAGCTCATATGATTTATCATCCTTATTGCCGTCATCAGCCATTGTTATCCTGACAAGAGGATTGTTGACAAGCTTCAGTTTTGCGGCAAGCTCAAGAATTTTATTGTCGGCACGCAGTAAGAGCTCACTTACGGTAACATTTATAAGAGGAGATAGCTTTTTATATGCATTTTTGTCAAAACCGAGCACATATTCGGCTATTGCTTCACCATAGGCTTTTATTCCCTCGTCAGTTGTAAGCCCCTGAGGAATATGTTTTCCTCTGTCGGTTGCAACTGCAGCCTCAGCACCCTGAATGAACATAGCTTCAACACCCGATTCATCCATTTTATCACAAAGATATCCGGGAAAATCACGAGATGCTTCTCTTTGCTTATCTCCGTAGCATACGGGGTGTGCTGCCATAAACACAACGCTGATTTCCTTTGCTCCCGAATCGGGAACAAAGCGAAGATTTGTAAGCTCGTTTACCGTAACATAAGGAGGTCTTTTATCTCTTACGTAATCTTCAATCGGAAGCTGAGCAAAATAAAGCTCACCGTCGGTCATATTATCAATTGCACTTTTTATGGCTTTAGCGGTCGTCTTTTTAAGATAAGCCATAAAGCCTTTGTTTTTGCCTGATACGGGATCGCCTTTTTTACCTTTTTTTACTTCCTTTTTGTTATGTCTGAAAGCTGTAGGAAGGTCACCCCATAAGCCTTCGGTATCTATACCCGAGTGGCAGTGTGTTGCACTGATGTTGACGGAAAGAATATTTTTTTCGGAAATGACATCGGAAAGCATTTTTCTTATTTCTCTGATATCCGTTCCCGATATTCCTATACAGTCTATAACTGCAAATATATGAATACCTCTTCCGGAGCCGTCGCTGATTGCAAGTGCTCTTACCATCTGCTCATTCATAATGCCGTTCATTTTGTTGGGAGGGAAGGCGAGATATCCGCCGATATATAAATCTCCTTCAAGAATCGGGGGAACGACAGAAGCCTTGGCAAAGCCTGCCTGCCATTTTGCTCCCTTTGCGGGATTTTTCAGAAAATATCCGTTTCCCTCAAGAAAGCCTGTGTTGTCGTATCTGTTTATATAAGGAATTCCTTTATCTGAAACAGAATCTGAAATTATTCCAACAAGCCTCATTGCCATATTATGTCCTGTGTCAAGAAGCTTTCTTTTGTTGTCGGGAGATGCCGTATAGCTTTTTGTTTTATCTGCAGCAAGCCTTGCTCCTGCTGCCACAGTACCTAAAACTGCTGCCGCGGCAAAAAGTTTCTTTTTCATACACATCCTCCCTTAAGATTTATAAGAAGCTTTTACAAAGCGAAGCTCTGCTATTTCAAAACCGTTGACCTTTTCCGTAATATCAAGATCAACACAGCCGTTTACGATAAATTCCTTCGGAATTTTATATTCGACAGCAATAAAGCCGTCGGGAAGCATATCCCTTTCATAATCAAGGTTTCTTTCACCGCCGAACTGCTGTCCGCAGTAGACGGTTTTTCCGTTTATTTTCACTTGATGCTTTATGCTGTCTTCGTTATTAAGATCACGGTAGGTTATCATAAGAATGTAATCCGTATCATATTTCAGACCCCCTGTTTTCAGTCTGAAATTGAAATGGTCATAAAGCTTAAAAAGAGAAGTCGGCAGAGTTCCGTTATTTTTGTCGGGACGGTCAGCCTGTATATTCATATAAAAGTATGATTTCTGTTTAACTCCGCCGGGGCAAAGTCCGTCAAGAGCAACCGAATAATAATATTCGTCATTTTCAACCCTGTTTCTGTTGAAGCAACGGTTGATATATTTGATTTTTGCTGTTTCTTCAAGGTCTTTTGCCTTGTTGAAGCAATCAAGCAGCCAAGGAAGATCGGTAACGGGAAGCTTTATTGTGTCAAGCACTGCACCTCTTTCGGGGTTTTTTGCGTGGTAACGCTTTACGTCAAGCTGCATACCGATAAGCTCGAATAACTGTTTGCCGTTTTCCTCAATCATATCATAAAGAGAGGAAATGTATTCGGGCAGAGGAGTGAGAAGGATCCTTTCTGCTTCACGTATATCATAAGCTGCAGTACGCTTTGCCTGTTTTATAAGAGAATTTTCAAACATTACTTTTCTTCTGATAAAGGCATCGCATCTTGCCCTGAAAAGACATTGTATATAACGCCAGTTATTAAGAAGAGAAGGAGTCTCTTTGCCGAGCTCTTCCCATAAAGTGAGTGTGTTTTCAATACAGGGATTTTCTTCGGGAGCACCCTCCCAGTTCTTTTCAAGTCCGAAAATACCGTCGGCTGCTTTTTCATAATCTGCCGTGGGGAAGAAAATACGTGAATAGTCTTCAAGAATCTCTCTTAACGGTGTCGAGGAGTCAAATTCAAGGGCAGACCATACAGCTTTGTTGATATCGTCATTGACACCCTCCGAGTATGAAACACTTCCGACCGTATAGCCCTTTGTGTCCGAATGTATCTTTTTATATTCTGTGGGTCTCGGGTTTATGCTTTCTCTTCCGTTTACGGCGGCGAGTGCGTAATTCCAATCGTCACGGTCAAAGTGAACGGGATATTCACATCTTAAATTATGTGTTATGTCGGGATAAAGTCTTATCGGGTATTCTTTTGGAAGATATCTTCGTAAAATATCAAGAGGAAATGCCGCATTGGGGCCTGTTACAACACCGTCAATGAAGTCCGGATGCTCTTTCATAAGAGCAAGGAATTTTGTTCCCCAGTCGGGCATATGGTGAGGCTGCTGTGCAGAGGGCCACATTTCAGCGTCAGGGTGATATTTTTTGAGAATTTTGCGAAATTCCTTACATCTTTCCATCAATTCCGCCGGCTCGATATTTCCGGGGTCTCCTCCGGGAGGAAAAATGTAATCAAGCTTTTCAGCCTGTAAAAACAGTTTTTCACGGTTTGTAATGGCTGTGTCAATATCCTTTTCACAGTTGGGATACCATACGGAAACATTCATTCCGAATTCCTTTGCGAGTGCCGAAGCTTCACACAACAACTCCTGTTCGTCACGGTGCATTATCGCATTTTTATCGGAATATCCGTTTTCATAAGGAATATGCTCACAGGTGTTTACTCCGAAATACATCATATCGAGATAATATCTTCGGTAATCCTCAATATCCCATGCATCATAGGTGTTGCTGAGCTGTCTGTAGCCTACCTGATGACCTCTTATTTTCTTTTCGGGAGAGTATTTACCCGAAATATCGTAAAGCAAATTTATTTTATTACCTTTTACAACAGATTTTCTGAAAAACAAGCCTGCTCCGAAAATAAAGCCCCTTATACTTGAAGCATAAAATGTTATTTCATCAGACTTTACTTTTATTTCAAACTCGTCGGAAGCCAATGAACTGTTTTCTTCAAAAATAACCGTGCAGTCTTCATTCGCAGAATTGTCACGGCTTAATCTTGAGCTGAGCTCGGCAGAAAAAATCTCAGCCGCTTTTTTTTCGTCTGAGGTATCATAAACAATTTTCGGAAATGTTAGAGAAAACATAAAAAAGAACAGCCTCCCGTTAACAGAACTATTTATTAATTATATGTAATTAAAATAGTGATGTCAAGTTTACTTAAAGACAAAAAAATGCAAAAAATAAAACTCGACAAATAAACATCAATTTTGAACAAAGGTTTGATATTTTCAATGTGCAAATTAACAAAAATTTTTAGAATTTTGTTAATTTGTAAATTTGTTGTTGATTTTAATTTCCGGGTATTATATAATGCATTTGTAAAAATATTCTTTTGGAGGAATAACCAATGAAAAAAGTATTAGCAGTAATTATGGCTGTTCTCGTTGTTTTAACAACTTGCTCAATCGCAGTTATGGCTGAAGAAACAGATGCCGAAACAAATGTAGCAGTTGAAGAAAACACAACCCGTAATATCAAGAATGAAGACGGCCTCGTAGTTCCCATTAACTTCAATCAGCTTAAGTCTTCTGTTATTTTTAAGATTTTTGAAAAGATCATAAGCTTTATTCTTTCTCTTTTCGGTGAACAGGCCCCCGAAATTGATCAGGAGCTTGCTGATGCGGTAGGCGGACTCGGCGATGATATCAGCAACAGAATTGAGCAGGTATATCCTCAGTCATAAAATAAGTTTTGAGAACACTCTTCCTTGTGAGGAGTGTTTTTTCTTTTTTTTATATTATAGGAAATTCCTTCCTGTAATGTAAAAAGATTATATGTCCCTCCGAACGGAAAGCAAGCTTTCCTCGGAGACGGACTATTCGAAAACGGTCGCCGAAGGCGTACGGCGAAGCCGTTTTCTTGTCCGAATCGGGAAAAACGATACGATAATTATATTACAAGAATGATGAAAAATGTTGACATTTGACGGTGATTGCGATATATTTACAGTAATATGTATAATATAAAACATAGGTATATCTATTCGTTGTTAACGGAGAGGGGCTGCATAATTGGAAAACAATGTCATCATTGATCTTAAAAATATTTCCGTTTCATTCGACGGTGAACAAATCTTAAAAAATATCAATTTATATATACGGGACGGCGAATTTATCACTTTCCTCGGTCCTTCGGGTTGCGGTAAAACCACCACACTCAGAATAATTGCAGGCTTTTTGGAGCCCGACGGGGGAGATGTGATTTTCGACGGCAAGAAAATCAATGGTGTTCCTCCTCATAAAAGAGAAGTCAACACCATTTTTCAG
>CAYTRD010000088.1:0-7363 GCA_964440255.1 uncultured Ruminococcus sp.
GGGACAAAAAGCAATCCGGTTGTTGTTTTCGCCGTCGCCCGCTGTACATAAGTACAGCAAGACGGCGAAAACAAAGCACTTTTTACTTCCGCCGTGGCAGAAAACAAAAAGTATTTTTTCTCATTATTATCGTGGCTGATTCCATAAAAAATTACTGTGCGTCAAACGGGTTGGTTTTTGCACCCCTTGCGACATTAAATTATGATTTTTCTTTCTGTTTCTACTTTACCACATAATTTGTCTCGGGTAAATATATTTTTTGTTTCTGTTGCATTTTTTTTGGTACTTTGTTATTATATGTTTACAAAATAAAAATTAAGCAGGTGTTTTTTATGGTTCATTATACTAAGTTTATTGCAGATTTTATGGATAGATACGAATATCCTGCCGAGGCAACAGAGACCTTTACAAGAGTTCTTAAAAGACTCGACAGCGAAAAGGAATTCGGCGACAAGATGGACAAATTGGTTGAAGGCTATATGTACCCTTGGGCAGACAATATGCAGGAATACCTTGACGGTGTAAAAGAGCTTGCCACGGAATATGATGAAAATGAATGTACTCTTGATTTTATTTTTCTTCTTCTTTGCACTCCCATAGTTTATGACAGATACAAGGAAAGAAACATTCCCGAGTATATTTACTGGGACACAATGAATGACCTTAAGTGTAAGCTTATTGAGTGTATCAAGTGCGAAGAAGTTCCCGGTACATTTGTTGCAGGCTGGTATAACGGCTTTTTCAAGCTTGAAAGATTTGCTTACGGCAGATTCCAGTTTGAAGAAACAGATTATGATTTTAACTTTGATTTTGTTACAAAGGCAGGCTACCGTCTTACTAAAGGACAGAAGCTCATAGGCTTCCATATCCCCTCATCGGGAATTCCGCTTACAGACGAGGTAAGACTTGATGCATACAAAAAGGCATATGAAGCATATAAACACCTTTTCCCCGACGGAATTATGTTTTTCTGGTGCGGCTCATGGCTTCTTTATCCTAAGCACAAGGAGTTTTTACCCGAAAAGTCAAATATCCTTAAATTTATGAGTGACTTTGAAACAGTTTCATGGTCTGATACAGACGACTTCCACGATGCATGGAGAATATTTGACAAATACTCCGATCTTCCCGTTGATCAGCTTCCTACAGACACCTCGCTTCGTAAAGCCTATGCCGATTGGTTCAAGGCAGGCGGTAAGGGCGGAAGTGCCTGCGGTGTAATAGTATTTGACGGCGAAAAAATCTTAAGATAAGGAGCTTTAATATGAAAACTGTAGTTTTTCAGGGCGATTCCATAACAGATGCAGGCAGAAACAGAAATAACGACAACGAAAGAGGTATCGGTTATCCCACATTGGTTTCTGCTGAATTGGGCTTTAAGTATCCCGGTGAATTCGTTTTTATAAATGAGGGTGTTTCCGGCAACAGAATAGTTGACCTTTATGCAAGAATAAAGCGTGACATAATAAACCGTAAGCCCGATTATCTCACAATACTTATCGGCATCAACGATGTATGGCATGAGATAAATGACAGAAACGGCATTGAAAACAAAAAGTTCTTCAAGGTTTACTCTGACCTTATTGAAGAGATAAAAGCAATGCTTCCCGATATAAAAATATTTATTCTTGAGCCCTTTGTGCTTAAAGCATCGGCTACAGAAAAGAGCTGGGGTGTTTTCAGAAGAGAAACTGAAATGAGAGCCGAGAGTGCAAAGGCTGTGGCTGAAAAGTACGGTCTTACATTTATTCCCTTGCAGGCAAAATTTGACGAAGCCGAAACAAAAGCGGAGGCTTCCTACTGGCTTTCTGACGGTGTGCATCCCACATCGGCAGGCCATGAGCTTATCGCAAATGAAGTGGTAAAGGCACTTGAAGGGGCAATAAATGGATAACACAGTCTATAACAGTATAAATATTACAAAAACTGCAGGAACGGTCACATCGCTTTTGGGACTTGAAGCCCCCGAAATGTCAGCTCCTCCCATAGAAGAGGTTCTGCAAAAGGCAGATATTGCTTTTTCAGGGGAGAAAGCCGATACTGTTGTTATGTATAATCCAGATGCCGTGGCTTTATGGCTTTATCAGAAATATACCGGTCTTTTTAAGGATGTGCTTTTCAGTTCCTCTATGATGCTTCCCATTGAAAGCGTAATGCCCTCGGTCACCCCCGTCTGCTTTGCTTCAATGTATACGGGTGCATTTCCGGAGATTCACGGAATAAAAAGCTATACGAAGCCCGTGCTTAAAACAGACACGGTTTTTGATGCTCTTATAAGACAGGGCAAAAAGCCTGTTATTGTGTCCACCTCGGGGGACAGTATATCAAAAATATTCCTCGAAAGAGAAATGGAATATTACATATATGATACTGTTGAGGAATGCAACAAAAAAGCGGAAGAGCTTATAAAAAGCGAAAAATTTGACCTGCTTGTGCTTTATAACGGCAATTTCGATTCCGCAATGCACAAAAGCGGTCCCGAAAGTGAAGCCTCTCTTTCCGTCCTTAAAGAAAATTCAAGGGTCTTTTCGCACCTTGCCTCTCTTATAAGAGAATACAGAAAGGACGAAAACTGCTGTCTTTTCTATGCTCCCGACCACGGCTGTCACGAAATAGACGGGGAATGTGGTTCTCACGGACTTGATATGGAAGAGGATATGAATATTGTTCATTTTTATGAATTCTTCCCCAAAGCCTTGTAAAAGCAAAATATTTATGATATTATACAGTTTACCGAAAATAAACGGAGGGAATAAACAATGAAGAGAATTTTTACAACAATTATTGCAATAGTACTTTGCTGTTGTCTTCTTACCCCGTCATTTGCATTTGCGGCAGATACAAACGCGGAAGAAAGCTATGATTCCGTGATTGACTATGTTGCAGCGGCAAGCGAAGAGGATGCACAAGCTCCTGCAAACGGAATGTTAAAGATAAAAATAGTACTTGCGAAGCTTCTCAATATGTTAAGCAATTTTTTTATCAATGACATTTTAGGTTCAATTCTTAATCTTATTATGCCCGATTCTGCGGCTGTGCTTGATTATGAAAGCTTTGACCTTGATGCATATGATAATTTCTATGCAGGTATGGACGAGTTTATTGACGAGCCTCAGGGCGATAAGGTATGGAGTCTCGGTTACGGTAAGGCATCTGTGCTTCCTGCTGATTTCGGCGAGAAGGAATACGCAAAGGGTGCATACATTCCTTATATTTTCGGAAGCGAAATGTATCAGGATGAAGAGGGCGAATACGAAGACCTTATGGCAAGAGCAATCGTTATGGACGACGGCTCGGGCAGAGGTAAGGTAGTATTTATTGCTCTTGATGCCATGGGCTTTGCAAATTCTGATGTAAGACTTATCCGTGAAGCACTTAAGGAAGTTGCAAAAGAAAACAATATCGTAAGCATAAATGTTTCTTGTACTCATATTCATACAGGTATCGACTCACAGGGTGTATGGACAGACCCCGTAGGTGTTATCTTCAATAATATCGTAAGCGATGATGTTCAGTACGGTGTTGACCGTTCCTTTGTTGAATCTGTTGTAGCAGGCTCAAAGAAGGCTGTTGAGGATGCACTGGAGGATATGACAACAGGTAAGCTCTACTATTCATCAATTGATATCGAAGACTATGTGCGTGACCGTACAGCTCCCATTTCTCTTGATACAAATATGTATAAGCTTGAATTTGTACCTGCAGATTCAGCAAAAACTCCCACAATCGTTGCAACCTTCGGTTGTCATCCCGAATCTGCAAGCTATGACTGGTCTGATGACGGCTCAGGCGGACTTCTTCCCTTTGACAAGAAGTTCTCTGCAGACTTTATCTGGTATACAGAAAAGGTTATGAATGCTGCAGGCTATAACTTCATATTCATTCAGGGTAATGTTTCAACAGTAACCTCATCAAGAGGAGAAACAGGCGACGGTATTGACGGAAACGCTCATTATTCAGCAGTACGCTACGGTTATGAAATCGGTTACATTCTTCTCGGTATGAATCTTGATGAAGCTGACAGAATTGCTCTTAATAAGGCAACCGGTGACAGACTTGATGTTGAGCTTTATGAGGGACAGGACGGCTACAGCGTATGGTATGAAGAGCTGCCCACAGTTACCGCAACAGAGGTTGAGCCTGTTCTCAATGTTAAGAATAAGCAGTTCTTTGTAAGAATTGAAAACAAGATAATTGCTCTTCTCGGTAAAACTTCCGTTGCCGATAACCTTGTTCTTAAGGATGATAACGGCAATCATTATACAATTTCAGAGGTCGGCTATCTTGAGATCGGCGATGCAATGAAGGTATATATGTCCCCCGGTGAGACCTTCGGTGAGCTTCTCTTCGGCGGCAGCGGTGCAGATGGCTTCCCGCTTCCCACAATAAGAGAGTACACAGGTGAGGATATCATCATTATGGACCTTATGAACGACGCTGCAGGCTATGTTGCTAATGAAGCAAACTATGTAATGGCAGGTCTTCAGTATAACGAGGAAACAGGCGAATTTGACAGTGATACATGGTGCCTTATCTCCTACGGTAAGACAGCAGGTACAACATTCATAAGCCAGTTCTATGATGTATACGACAGCGTAAAATAACCGACATACAAAAGAGACTGTAAAAAAAGTAAAGATCGCATAAAACAAGATATACTGAGGGGTTCGAGCAAGTCTTATACTTGTAAGAACCCCTTAAAGCACCATCCGTCACGAAAAACCGTGACGGATGGTGCTTTGCATTATATGAATTTTTTACATTATAGGAAATTCCTTCCCATAATGTAAAAAGATTATATGTCCCTGAGAACGGAAAGCAAGCTTTCCTCGGAGACGGACTATCCGAAAACGGTCGCCGAAGGCGTACGGCGAAGCCGTTTTCCTGTCAACAAAAGCCTGCAAAGTAAGATTATTTTGCGGCTCTCCGAAAATGACATCTGTTCGATAAGTTATGATTTATCCGTAAACCCGCGGTATTTCTCTGTACTTATGTGTTCTTATATACTGAAGCACTGTTTTCAGGCCCTCGTAATTGGGGTGGAGGCCGTCGCTTCCCATAAGCTCTCTTTTTGCGTTTCCGTCTTCGCCCAAAAGCACGGAGAAGGTATCAAGATACGGCACATTGTATTCCTCTGCAATGTCAAGTATCCAGGAATTTGCCTGTGTGATGATTTCGTTTGTTATATCTCCCCAATACCAATAATCGGGAGTTATAGGGTAAATTGATTGAAGCATAAGCTTTGTTTCGGGGCTTATTTCCAAAATATCTGCAACAAGGTCGGAATAATCTGCCTTGAATTCCTCTTCATCCATAAAGGCAACACCGTTTATTCCGAGTGCAATTATAAGATATTCCGGCTTATGCTCTTCCACCACTTGACGGATAGGCTTTTCCACATTGTCATAGGGGTCTAAAATGCAGTATGTGCTCTGATAGCAAAGGGTCATTGTCCCCTCGGGGCCTGTCCATACGGAGGTAGTGTTTTCGCCGCCTCCGAGAAGTCCCCATGGCCACATCCAGTAGGTAGGGGAGTCGCATATAAAGGTGAGCTTGTCCGTATATTCCTGTCCCATATCCTCGGAAATCGGGAGAATGTTGGGGGAGGTGTAATCGACAGGGGTGAGCTCGGGATGATTTTTATATATCTCTTCGCTTGTTCTGTCTACTTCCCATTTCTCTGTGGTTGTTTCAATTTCAGCTTCCGTTACAGTATCAACGATAACAGGCTCATTATTATTTGTGCAGGCTGAAAATCCGAACAAAAAAGAGAGTACAAGAATCAGAATTACTGCTTTCTTCATAAGCTCACCTCTTAAAGATATCTGTTGTTCTTTTTTGGCGTTACCGTTATACTGCCGTCAGCGTGAAGTGTGGTAAGAGTCACACCATAATGGCAGTCTTGTTCGGGGAAATTCAGCTTTTCCGTCATATTATAGGTGTTGTAGCCTGTACACTGTGAATATACAAGATAAACATCCTCATAAATTGCACAAAGGTCATTTATGTGGTCGTGACCCGAGAAAAGAGCCTGCAGATTTGCCTTTTCCTTACCTGCGGTAAAAAGTCCGCTGTTGTAACGGGAGGAGCCTACACTTTCGTACTGTGTACCGTAAAGAAGCTTTGTCTTGCCGGAATCACGGTAATCGTACTGACCGTATTCGTCGCAGATATATTCATATTCCTTTACGGGAATGTGCATATAGCAGATGGATCTGTTGTCGGGAGTAACGGCAAGTGTCTTTTTCATATTGTCCGTGTACCAGTCTATCTGTCCCTGTTTTACAAAGTCATAAGTATCTGACCATAATTCCTTTGGAACATTATGGGAAATGTTATATTCTTCAATCATATCTCTGCCCGAGTCAATAAGGTACAGGCTCTTATAATAAGATCCGTCAGCATTCTTTATATGAATTGCAGTGTTTCCGAAGCCGAAAAGCTCTTCTTTGCCGAAAAGTGTCAGACAATGGGGATAATACTGCAAGCCCTTTAAAAGCTGATACTTATAAAATCCCTTTTCCTCTCTTGTTTCGTGGTTGCCGAAAACATATGCCCAGTAAACACCAAGCTTTTCCATCATCCGCGAAAACTGTACGGAGTCTATGTGCTGACAGTCGGAAAGAATACAGTCGCCTGTAATTATAACAAGGTCGGGCTTCTCATCTCTTATCTGACGGACAAAACGGTCAATAGTCTTGTTGTTAAGCTCTGCACCGGGGGAGCAAAGGTGCAGGTCTGTTGCTGTCATTATCTTAAAATCGGAATTATCAATTTTCCCGTTTTTATCGGTCTTTGCAATAATTACTTCATCCTCGGTTTTTCCGAGCAGCTTAACATTACTTCCTACATATGAAAGGTCGGTATTTGCAGAAAATAAAAACTTAGGTCTCTTGCCGCCTGTTACCTTGTGAAGCACACGGGAAGCACCTAAAATTCCTGCGATTATCTTGTGTCTTATTGTTGCAAGAGGTTTGTAATAATTCATAATTATCTCCTTGAAAGCATTGTCGTAATAAGTATAAAACTATCAGCACAAGAAGTCAAATCATAATTTAACGACAAAAGCCGTGATTGTATACCTATCCTTCGGATAGTCCGTCGCGGAGAGAAGTTGACTTTCCGTTCGGCGGGATATATAAGCTTTTTACATTATAGGAGGGAATTTCCTGTAACGTAAAAAAATCCAAGTCCGAAGACTTGGATTCTTTTGGTGGGAACAACAGGGCTCGAACCTGTGACCCCCTGCTTGTAAGGCAGGTGCTCTCCCAGCTGAGCTATACTCCCATTATGGTCGGAGTGAAGAGACTCGAACTCCCGACATCCTGCTCCCAAAGCAGGCGCGCTACCAACTGCGCTACAC
>CAYTRD010000089.1:0-7358 GCA_964440255.1 uncultured Ruminococcus sp.
CAGGTTTCTTAACAAGAGACCCCAGAATGAAGGAAAGAAAGAAGTACGGTCTCAAGGGCGCTCGTCGTGCACCTCAGTTCTCAAAGAGATAACCTTTTATCTGTCACAAAATTTCTCGGAAGTTTTTACTTCCGAGATTTTTTTCATTTACAGGAAGGAATTTCCTATAATGCAAAAAGATTATATGGCCCTGAGAACGGAAAGCAAGCTATCCTCGCAGACGGACTATCGGAAACGGTTATACTTCAATCGGTGTCGGAAGCGGGAGAAGAATCAATGATATGGCTTAAAAGAAAAGTTGATTTGTTTTTAAGACACCTGAAAGAAAAAGGTGCAGAATTATAAGTGCTTCCGGCTTTCTTTTTCGTTGACTTTTATATGTATGGGATTTATAATATAGTATAAGTAATCATTAATAATTAAGTTGACGAATATAGTTTTACTGAAAACTGTTCGTCGGAGGATATATATGTCAGAATTTTTTGGTAAAAAAGTGCTGGTTTTAGGACTGGCAAGAAGCGGTATGGCTGCCGTGAAGCTTCTTCACAAGCTGGGAGCAGTTATAACCGTATCCGAATCCAAAGCACTTTCGGATATAAAGGAACTGCCCGAGCTGGAAAAAATGGGTGTCAGGGTAGTAAATCAGGAAAGGGAAGTTTTTGAAGAGGATTTTTATATTGCGGTCAAAAATCCCGGTATCAACGGAAAATTATGGTTTGTAAAGCGTCTTCGCGAACGGGGGATTTCCGTTATAACGGAAATTGAGCTTGCTTTTATGGTGTCAGCTCCTCAGCATTTTGTTGCAATCACGGGTTCAAACGGCAAGACTACCACTTCCACCTTGGTATATGAGATAATTAAGAAGCAGTACCCCGAAAAGACGCTTCTTTGCGGAAATATCGGTATTGCTCTTTGTGAAATGGTTCTGGAAAATGACCTTATAAACAATGAGGGCTTTTATATCGTGCTTGAAATTTCAAATTTTCAGCTTGTGGATATAGTGAAGTTCCGCCCCGAAATTTCAGTTATAATCAATCTTGCGGCGGATCATCTTGATTTTATGGGCAGTGAGGATGCCTATTACCGTTCAAAGCTTCGTGTTTATGAGAATATGAAAGACGGTGACACTTTCCTTTATAATCTTGACGACGAGCTTATAAAGGAATATACTGCTGAAGTACCTGTTTGCTGTAAAACTCTTTCTTACAGTCTTTTTGATGAAAAGGCAGACCTTTTCGCGGATAATGAATATGTTTATTCTGAGGGTGAAAAATTGTTCCCCGTAAGCGATATTAAGGTTGTGGGAAGACATAATGTACAGAATGTTCTTGTGGGTGTGGGTGCAGCCCTTAAATGCGGTGTTTCAAGGGAAAATATAAGAGATGCCGTTTCTTCCTTTAACGGAGTGCCTCACAGAATAGAATTTGTCCGTGAAAAGGACGGTATCCGTTTTTATAATGATTCAAAGGGCACGAATGTTGATGCTACGGTAACTGCTCTTAAGGCATTTTCTGCTCCCGTGATTCTTCTTGCGGGCGGTCACGAAAAGGGACTTGATCTGTCCCCCCTTAAGCCCTTGCTTTCGGGAGTTAAAAAGGTAATAGCCTACGGTGAGTGTGGTGAGCGTATACAAAAGGAGCTTGCAGACGGCAAGGGTGTACTCGTTGATGCTCTTTCCGATGCTGTAGGTGAGGCTATGAAAACAGCAACATCAGGGGATGTGGTTCTTCTTTCTCCCACCACAAGCTCCTACGATCAGTATACCTGCTTTGAGGAAAGAGGAGAGCATTTCAAATCGCTTGTCAATTCTTTGTAAGGAGTGACATTTTTTGTCAGACGCTAATAAACCTATCGGCATATTTGATTCGGGGCTGGGCGGACTTACCGTTGTAAAAGAGATTCTCGAAAAAATGCCGAATGAAAATATAGTATATCTGGGCGATTCAGCCAATGTGCCGTATGGTGACAAGACCTCGGGACAGATAACCGAATTTGCCTTCAAAAACACGGAATTTCTCCTGAGCAAGGGAGTAAAAGCAATAGCTATTGCCTGTAACACGGCAGATGCTACATCAAGAAGAGAGCTGCAGCAGTGTTATTCTCTTCCCATTGTGGGTGTGGTAGGGCCTGCAAGTGAAAAAGCCGCCCGTCTTACAAAGAATAAAAAGGTAGGCGTAATTGCAACCGCAACTGCAGTTAAAAGCGGTGCATATGAAAGAATGGTAAAAAGCTATCTTTCCGACTGTCAGGTGTATTCCGTGCCTGCTCCCAAGCTTGTTCCCCTTGTTGAAGCGGGGAAAATTCAGAAAACTGACCTTGAAACTGTTGAAGCACTGAAGACATATCTTGCACCTCTTTGCGATATCGGTGTTGATACGCTGATTCTCGGATGCACCCATTATCCTCTTGTTCTGGATATTGTAAAAGAGCTGCTTCCCGATAAGAATATAGTATGCTCGGGTACAAGCTCACTCGGAGCACTTTTCGATAAGCTGAAAAGTGAAAATTTGCTCAATACCTCCGGAATAAAGGGCGAAGCCGAATTCTATGTTACGGGAGAGCCGGCTGATTTCGGAAAAAACGGCGGACTTTTCCTCGGTACATCAATTGAGGGAAAAGTTAAAAAGGCTATTGTATAAAAAAACTTTGATGTAAAGGAGAAACAATATGAAAAAGTTTTTACCCCTTATTTTAGCATTATGTCTTATGCTTTGTTCCTGTAACGGCGGCACTGCAGAAGAAACAACCGACTCCTCCGAGCAGACAACTGTTGCTTCAGAGGACACTGCAATCAGAAATCCTCTTAACGGTGAAGTTCTCACAGAACCCTATACGGGAAGAGTTTTTGCGGTTACTATCAATAATGTATCTCCCGCACTTCCTCACAGAGGTATAAACGATGCAGATTTGTATTTTGAGCTGCTTATAAACGACTATTGCACAAGAGGTCTTGCTCTTTTTACTGATATCACAAAGGCTGAATCTGTCGGCTCTATCCGTTCCACAAGATACAACTTCACGGATATTGCCCTTGCATATGATACTATAGTTTATCACGCAAACGGTGCCACTTCTGTTATTCAGGATATGAATGACGAGGGTGTTGAAAACTTAGCTGCTGATATTCCTATAGGCTACAGAGATACCGACCGCAGTGCCGCAGGGTATTCTTATGAGCACACACTTTTTGCAACAGGTGAAAATCTCTATAAGTCAGCAGAGGATAAGGGCTTCAGACTTACTTCTCCCGACAAGGATTACGGAATGAAGTTTACTCAAGAGGGTACACCCGAAAACGGAACGGCAGCAAATGAAATTGAGATATGCTTCACGCTTGACGGTGTAACAAAGACAACGACAATGAAATATGATGCCGGAACTGATTCCTATGTTTATTGGCAGTACGGCAAGGAAATGATTGATGAAAATGACGGCAAGCCCGAAGCCTTCAAGAACGTGATCGTTATTCATGCAAGGTCTTACACAAACGGAGTTTATCATATTGCTGATATATACGGAAGCGGAACAGGCTACTTTGCCTGTGGCGGAAAAATGATTCCCATTAAGTGGACACACGCAGAAGAAACCGATCCCTTTACATTCACATTGGAGGACGGCACTCCTCTTTATCAGGAGGTCGGTTCAACCTATATCGCAATTGCACCCTCAGGAAGTGCACTGACCGCAAAATAAATATCAATAAATAAACCTGAAAGGGTATCTGTCAAAAAGGCAGATACCCTTTTAATTATATATTTTAATATATTGTAAACTATTGACAGTTTATCTCGACAAATATAAAAAATTATGTTAAAATTGCAATATATATTATTAGAGGTGATGTTATGGCAGAGTGTCCTAAATGTAATGCTTCCCTGAGGCTTACCGATTGGAAACCCAACTGTCCTCACTGCGGGGCGAATATTGTTATATATGACCTGCAGGAACGGCTCATGAAGGAGGCTGACGAAGCCGAGGTGCAGTATTACCATTTTCAGAAGAAGATAGATTGCTTCAAGGCTGCCTTTGCAGGCTCAAAGCTTTCTGTTGTAAGAATCGTTACAAGTCTTCTTCCTCTTGCGGCATTGCTTCTTCCCGTAATAAATTTGTCTCTTGCCGCTCCTTTTTCCGAATACAGCGGTAATACGGGTATCATTCAGATAATAAACCTTGCTGAAAATTTCAGCTTTTCTGCACTTACACAGGTGCTTTTCGCCGAAGAAACGAAAACGGCTGCTCTGTTTTTTATTCTCGGTGCGGTTTTTCTGCTGCTTGGTATTGTTACAATGCTTGTGCATTTTATTTCACTGCTCTTTACATATTTCCCGAAGGGCAAAAAGCTGCTTTACACTCTTGACGGAATTTTTCTTGCTTCCTCCGTTTTAAGCGGTGTTATGTTTTTTGCCATACCCGAAAATGCCGTTATTTCAGCGACTCCCGCTTACGGTCTGCTCCTTTTTGCGGTGCTGATAATTTTATGCGGTGTTATGGATTTTCTTGTATACAGAGAAAAAATAGAGATAAAGCACGCACAATGCTATGTGGGCGGAATACCCATTGAGGAATATTTTGAAATGGTGGAAAAGGGTGTGCCTGCCGAGGAGTTAAGAAATGAGATGTACAGAAGGCTCACTGAAATGCAGTTGCAGAAGGAAGCTGAACTGAACGGAGATATCAATAAAAAGGAGGCAGAGGTAAATGGATGAAAGAAATACTGCAGTAAAAGAGCAGGATTATGTTAACCCTGTTGCTTCATCGCCTGCATATATGAACAGAATGTTCTGTTCTACTAAGGAGAGAGTTGCATACATAGTTAAATCAAGCTTTGCCAACCTCTCGCTCGGAAAATATGACACTGGCTCTGAGCTTTTTATGTATACCATTTACGGTCTTGACCCTACCGCAAAGGCAAAGGCTGCCATAGGACTCGGCATTTATGATATGATAAATGACCCTCTGTCGGCACTTATTATTGATAAAATGCGTACCCGTTGGGGTAAATTCAAGCCGTTCCAATGGCTGTCACTTTTTCCGAATATTATTCTCGGAATTTTATCCTGCCTTATGCCCGTTATTGCAGAGGGCAACGGCTTTGATGCGGCACAGAAGCTTGTCTTCTATATGATACTGTCGTATATAAGTGAAACGGTGGGTGCGTTTTTCGGCGGAGGCGGTTATATTGATAATGTTTTTACTCCCAATCCTAACGAAAGAACCTCGCTTCTTGTTTCTTCACAGTTTATATCGGAGCTGTTCGCAAAGCTCCCCGAACAGATTCTCGGAATACTTTATGACCTTATAATCAACGATAAGCTGAAATTAAACCGTGTAAAGCTTTTTGTCGGCTTTAAGACCTTCTGGTGGATAGTGGCAACCATTCCCTCTGTATGGTGGATAATAGTAAGCAAGGAAAGAGTACCGCAGTCTGTTGAGCCGCCTCCTGCACTCAATGGTATTTTTGCTGTGTTCAAAAACCGTCCCATGCTTATATATATGCTTTCGGGCTTTGTCGGCGGTATTGATATCGGTGCTCCCGAATCGCTTTATTATGACAATGTGTTGAAATTCAATACCATGATGACGATTGCAGGTATTCCCGGTGCTCCCATTTCATATTTATCCTATCCGTGGGCTACGAAATTCAGAAAGAAGTTCTCTACAAAAGCATTGTGGATAATGCAATCTCTGTCCATTACGTGCTCGGAGACCATTTTCTTCCTTACGGGACTTATCGGCGGCAAGAAAAACGGATTCTATCAGAAAAAGCTTCCTATGACAATAGCCGCATGTATCGGCAACTGCCTTGAAATGGTATTTTACGGAACCAAAAAGATAATCGGGCCTGAAATAAACTATGAAGTGCTCGATTACTGTGAATGGAAAAACGGCTACAGGGTTGAAGCAACCATCAACCTTGCAACTAACTATATCAATAAGGTTAAAGGAATAATCCTTACCAATGTTAATGCTGTTCTTCTTGAGCAGTGGGCAGGCTTTGAGTCGGGCCCCGATGCCGTACAGAGTGACGAAACAAAATGGAGAATGTTTATTGCTGCCTGTGGCCCCAAGCTCATTTTTGACTTCATAAGCGTTATTCCTATGTTTTTCTATAATATAGACAAGAAAACCCGTGACAGAATGTATCTTGATCTCGAACGCTCCCGTGCCGCAACAGCAGCAAGAGAAAAGAGATTGAGAGATGCTATGGAAAAAGGCGAAGAAATTGCTGAATAAATTATGATAATGCAAAAGCGGAGCGTGGCAAAACACGTCCGAGGATTTCGCAATTTTAAGCATAAGCTTTCATTCAAATAAAAAACGGGACTCAAAAAACATATAAAACAAGGCGTAAGTCTACTGAAAACGGTAAACTTACGCCATTTTTTCTGTGATTACAGTTATGATTATAACCTATCAGAGAAAGGTTTATTTAATAAATCTTCAAAATCAAGAACCTCGATGCCTTCGTAGATTTTATCGGCTTCGTCGAATGCACACAAAAGCCAGTCCTTATCGTGGCAGTCGGAGGTCATTATGAATTTTCCGCCGTTTTCCGCGATGAAATCGGCAATTTCGCGTCTGGGGTAGGGAGTTATTCTCTTTTTTCTTGAAATTGCACCTGTGTTGATCTCAAAGGGGATTCCCATTTTTATAAGATGAAGTGCGGCATCCTGCCAAGCCTTTATGTAACGGGGATGTTTTTCATCGAAAAGCTCGTAATTTTCGTTGAACTTTGTAACGAGGTCAAAGTGAGCTATGAAGCCCGCCTCGGGTAAGTCGGCAATTTTTTTCGTCATTTCATAATATGCTTCGCAGTAGGAGAGCATATCACCGCCGAAGTATTTTTTTGCATCGGAGAGCTGCTCCTCACCGCTTCCGTCAACGGTAAGATAGTGACCGTCTTTTTCGATATAGTGAACGGCACCGAGAAAATAGTCAAAGCCGTCTCTGTCCATATCGGAAAGAACATCAAGCTCGCTTCCGCAGTAGATGTTTATTTTATCCTTGTATTTTTCCTTTAAGGCATTTATTTCCTTCTGATAATCGGCTATTTTTTCTTTTCTTATACAGTAGGAAAGATCGAAGGATGTATATGAATGTGTGGAAAAGCCGATAGCATGCATATTATTACCGATTGCAGCAAGCACCATTTCTTCAGGGGAGTGCTTACCGTCACAGTATGTGGTGTGAGTGTGAAAGTTTGATAATATCATAAGTTAACCTCATTTCTGTAAATCATAATTTATCGTCGCAAGGGGTGCAAAAAACAACCCGTTTGACGCACAGTAATTTTTTATGGAATCAGCCACGATAATAATGAGAAAATAAACTTTTTGTTTTCTGCCACGGCGGAAGTA
>CAYTRD010000090.1:0-7222 GCA_964440255.1 uncultured Ruminococcus sp.
CTCAGGCGACCGTTTTCGGATAGTCCATCGACCGGGGAAGCACCGCTTCCCGTTCGGAGGGACATATAATCTTTTTTACTTTACAGGAAGCAATTTCCCGTAAAGAAAAAAAACACCGGTGGGAAATACTTCGTAAAGAAGTTATCTCCCACCGTTTTCATATCTGCAAAATAAATGACACTTGCACGGGAATTGTGAAAGTGTCATAGCGGAGCTTCGCCTGAAATTATTACGGCTTCATAATTCATTTTATTTTAATTATCTTATCACCTTTGACATGATATGCATTTTTTGCAAGCTCAATCAAAGGTGCGTCATTTTTCGGTGAATCTGTATAGAAGTTTTCTATTTTTGCATCGGGGAATGCTTCTAAAAATGCGGGAACCTTTCTTGAACGCATACAAAGTCTTTCGATTTTGCCTGTTTCCTCGTTTATGATGCTTCCCACACAATGACGGATACCGAGCCTTTTGCAGATCTCTGCCATAGTGCTTTCGGGGGAAGCCGTCACGATAACATCATCATCCTTCTGAATATCCTTGTAAAACGGCTTTATGTTTTTCATATGCTTATCCCAGAATTCAACGGAATCAGCACGGATATCAGAAATATTCTTAAAATAATCCTCAACAAAGGGGGCATATTCCGTAAGTGCCTGTTCAACCGTGACCTTACCGAGCTTATACTTAAAAAGTGCATAAAAGACCTTGGGAATATATTTCAGCAGATACGGTGTCTTTTTTATGTAGAAGAAGAAAAAGTGCAGAACACTTTCTCCTCTGTATATGGTGTTGTCAAAATCGTAAACATTCATCCTACCGTCTCCCCGAATGTATATTCCGTAAGGTCAATAAATACATCCTCATCCTTAAGCGTTCCTGTTTCAAAGGAAGTAAGCTTCCACATTACCGTCATAATATTATCAGCGTCATATGCCTCGCATTTTGCCACAAAGCCAAACTCGGCATCTATCCATACATAAACGGATTCCGTAAGCTTACCGTCGGAATAAGCACGCTGTATATATTTATAACAGCTTCTTCCCGCAACCTCTTCCTCATACATATAAAGAACATTACTCTGTGAGGGCAGGTCGGCACTGACCTCAGACAGCTTCATAAACATACTTGAAAGTGTGCTGAAAGGCTTTCCTTCAAGCACAGAATGTGCCTGCTGCTCTTCATTATTTATAATAACATAGTAATCGGTATCGTTTCCGTTTGCCTTGTAATAAAGAATTGAAGATGTATCAACATACTCAACCGTAAATGCGTTACTTGACTTCTTTTCCTTTATCTTCATTGTGGTTATGCTTTGGTCGGGATTGTAATATTCATATTCGGCAACGAAATTCTTCTGCCACGATTTATCAATATTGATCTTTTCTTCCCTGCTGTCATTGACATCAGCCCCTGTGGTGCTCTCCTGCCCCGAGGGAATATATTCGTATCCCGTGCTTGTTTCATTTTCATCCGGTGACTTTCCGCAGCATGAAAAAGAAAGAACAAGCAGAACAAGAGCGACAGCAAAAATAAGTGCTTTATATATTTTCATAACATCCTCCGAAAACAAAATGCTATATATTATTATTATACAAAAAACCGTCTTTGTCAAACAAATTATTTATGAAAAAAGTATTGTTATTACTTAATTTTTGTGTTAGCATATATTTAATTTAAAAGAAAGGATGAAAACCTTGAAATACAACATTGTAAAAAATCTTCACAACAATTTCTCATATTTTGAAAAGAACAAGCTTGTTCCGAGAGCCTATGCCGTAGCCTTTGGCAACAGTGATGCTCTTAAAAACACATGTTACAAAAAAGAGCGTTATTCTTCGGATATGGTAACTGTTCTTTCGGGTGAATGGAATTTTAAGCTTTACAAATCAATTAAGGATGTGCCCGATAAGCTCGACACATTAAAAACTAAGTTTGATACCGTAACCATCCCCTGCGACTGGCAGAGAACAGGCTATCAGGAGCCCGTTTACCTCAACTGCCCCTATGAAATAAAGACAATCGCTCCCGCAGTTCCCGAGGATATGCCCGTTGGTATTTACAGAAAGACAATTGAAACAGAAAAGCTTTCTTCGAAGCACATTATTTCCTTCCTCGGTGTTTCAAATAACCTTTCATTATATGTAAACGGCAAATTCGTCGGTTATTCGGAAGGCAGTCACAATACTGCTGAATTTGACATCACCTCTCTTCTTAATGAGGGCTTGAATGAGCTTGTTGTCGTAATGTTCAAATGGTGTAACGGCACATTCCTTGAATGTCAGGATATGTTCAGAGAAAACGGTATTTTCCGTGATGTGCTTCTTTACAACTATCCCGAAAACTACCTTTATGACTTTGAAGCAATAACCGAAAAGACAGCAAACGGCTATGACCTTACAGTAAAAACCGTTCTCGGCGATGATAAGGATTGCACCGTAAAGGCACAGCTTTTCGACAAAGAAAAGCTGCTTTTGGCTGAAAAGGAGGTTAACGGCGAGAACGAAATTATTTTCAACAGTCTTGATGTCACCGAATGGAATGCTGAAATCCCCACCTGTTATGAGCTTTACCTTACAGTAATTAAAGACGGCAAGGAAACAATGTGCGTAAGGCAGTTTGTGGGCTTTAAGACAATAAAGATTGAAAACGGTGTATTCTATGTAAACGACAAGCCTATAAAGGTAAAGGGCGTTAATCACCACGATACAGACCTTTATAAGGGATATTCTATGTCCTTGGAGGATATGGAAAGAGATGTAAGACTTATGAAGGAGCTCAACTGCAACGGTGTCAGAACATCTCACTATCCCCCCGACCCCTATTTCCTGACACTTTGCGATATAAACGGTCTTTATGTTATTGATGAAGCCGATATAGAAACTCACGGCTGCGGTGAAATGTTCGATGATATGAACAGGATAAGCCACGACCTGAAATGGGCAAAGCACTATGTTGACAGAGTTAAGAGAATGTATTTCCGTGACAGAAACCACCCCTCAATTATTATGTGGTCTCTCGGTAACGAGGCAGGCGGTTATAAGTGTCACGACAGATGCTATCAGTTCTTAAAATCAACAGGTACTCCCATTCCCGTTCACTATGAGGGTGTTGTAAGAACAAAACGCTTCCATTATGATGTTATTTCCGAAATGTATACAAGCACTGAGGAAATCGAAAAAATGATGGTAAATAAGCGTGTGCACAACTATAAGGGCAAGACATTACCCTGTAAGGAATATTCAAAATTCCCATTCTATCTCTGTGAATATGCACACGCTATGGGTGTAGGCCCGGGAAATTTAGAGGAATACTGGGATCTCTTCTACAAGTGGGACAACTCCATGGGCGGCTGCATCTGGGAATGGGCAGATCACGCAGTTTACCACGGTGAAAACGACAAAAAATATAAGTATAAATACACCTACGGCGGTGACCACGGCGAAAAGCAGCATGACGGACATTTCTGTGTTGACGGTCTTATGTATGCAGACAGACGCCTTCACACAGGTGCAAAGTGTATGCAGGTGGTTTACAGACCTCTTCGTGCAGAATACAAGGGTGACGGTGTATTCACATTTACAAACACAAACCGTTTCCGTGATTCCTCATATATCGCAGTTCAGTACGATTATCAGATAAACGGCGAAACTGCCGTAACAGGAAGTATTGACCTTTATATTGAAGCTATGAAGTCAGCCGACATTACACTTCCCGATGTAAAAATCACCGAAGGTGCAGACTGCTACATCAATTTCATTTATACCGATAAGAATACAGGACTTGAAATTGCGGTTGAACAGGTTGAACTCGCTGTATCCGACTGTGAATACGATATCGAAATCGGCTCAAAAATTTCCGCTGAATCCGAAAACGGCATTTTAAGTGTTGTATATGATAACGGTAAGGCCACCTTTGACGGTACTACAGGTGAGCTTACCTCCTATGTTGTAAACGGAAAAGAAATTCTCAATATAAATCCCTGTGAGTCAAAGGGACTCAATGTAAATCTCGGCAGAGCCCATATTGACAATGATGCAAAGATGCTTGAAAAATGGACAGAGGGCGGACTTAATAAGCTTAATAAGAGCCTTGTTGAATTCTCCGCATCCATTGAAGACGGCGAAATCGTAGTGGATGCCCTTTATGTTCTGAAATACAAGAGAAAGGCTATGTACAGCTGGCTTATCAAGTATGTAATTTCCTCTCTCGGTGCTATGGAAGTCAAAACAGTTCTCAAAAAGCTCGCACCCGAAGCAGTTTCAGATATCCCCCGTTTCGGTATAACGGTAGAGCTTGACCGTTCCTTTGATACCGCAACATATTTCGGCAGAGGAGTTGCTGAAAATATGCCCGACTTCAAGGCACACGCACCCGTCGGAATTTACTCTTCCAAAATTGAAGATATGTATGAGCCCTATGTATTCCCACAGGAGAACGGTATGCATTGTGATACTCGCCGACTTGAGCTTACAGACGGCGAAAATACCGTTAAAATTTTCGGTGACAAGCCCTTTAATTTCAGCGTTCATCACCAGACACAGTCGGCAATCAACAAGGCACAGCATCAGGAGGATGTTCACGATATGAACACAACCTATCTCACAATTGACGGCTTCACAAGAGGTATCGGTTCATCAAGCTGCGGTCCCGACACAAGAGAGGAATACAGACTGAATGCTGAAAAAGCAATGGAATTCAGCTTTACAATAATTCCTACGAAAGGATAAAATTATGAGCTCGACGGTTTTTAACAACAGTTTATGGCTTACTTTCCCGAATATGGATGCTGTTCTTACGAGAACAGCATTCTCCTGTAAAGGCATAAAGGAAGCTACGCTTTACATTACAGGTCTCGGTTATTTTGAAGCATATATTAACGGTAAAAGAGTTTCAGACGAGCATTTTATACCTGCAATGACGGACTATGAAAAGCGAGATCTTACGAAAATACATATGCCTATTTTTGATACGCTTTCCCATAGAATTTATTATTATAAATATGACATTACTGCTTCCCTTACGGAGGGTGAGAATGTTCTTGCCACGCATATAGGTGCAGGCTGGTACGGTCAGCACGAAAGCCCCAATGAGGGTATGCCCTATTGGGGAGATAACACTCTTGTTTTTTCAATAAAGCTTACCGATAATGACGGAAATGTTTCATTTATTGATTCTTCCTCCGAAAATACAAAATTCAGAAAAAGCTACATTCTTGAAACAAGCCTTTATTACGGTGAATATCACGATGCAAGATGCTATCCCGACGGCTGGAAAGCTGCCGAATTTGATGACAGCAATTGGGAAAACAGCAAAGTAAGAACTGCACCCGAAACAGCTTTAGAGGAATGCTTCTTCCCCTCAGATAAGGTCATAAGAACCATTAGTCCGAAGGTAATATACGAATTCGGTGACAGAAAAATCTATGATATCGGTGAGCTTGCCGCCGGCTATGCTGTTTTGGAATTTGAAGAACACGCAAGAAACAATGAAAGAGCAACTCTTCGTTATGCTGACGAGCTCAATCCCGACGGAAGTCTGCAATTTCATTATACGGGCGGAACCTCCCGTATGCAAAGAGACCACTTCGTTTATGATATGCGGGCAAAAGGTCAGGAATTTCATCCGCATTTCACATGGCATGCAGCAAGATACATTGAAGTTACGGGAATATGTCACATAAAAGAATACAGGGTTATTCAGACAGACCTTGAGAAAATATCCGACTTTACCTGCGACAACGAAACGCTTCAATGGATATTTGATGCATATGTAAGAACACAGAACGCAAATGTTCACGGCTGTATCCCCTCCGACTGTCCCCACAGAGAAAGACTCGGCTATACGGGTGACGGACAGCTTACCTCAGGTGCGGTAATGAGTGTTTTTGATGCAAAAGCTATGTATAAAAAATGGATGGCTGATATCAGGGACTGTCAGGATAAAGAAGGCGGTCACATTCAGCATACTGCTCCCTTCTACGGAGGCGGAGGCGGCCCCGGCGGTTGGGGCGGTGCGGCAGTTATTGTTCCCTACCGCTACTATAAATTCTATGACGATATATCCGTTCTTGAAGCTTCATACGAATCAATGAAGGCTTACCTTAAATATATGGTGAACCACTCCGAGGACGGCATAGTAACTCACGAAGAAAAAGGCGGATGGTGTCTCGGAGACTGGTGTCCTCTCGGAAACAAGGTCACAATTCCGGAAAGCTTTGTCAACACCTATTTCTTAACAAAATGTGCCGATATGACAGCAGAAACTGCTGAAATTTTATGCCTCAGCGAAGATATCGTTATTTACAGAGAATTGGCACACAACTGCAAAAATGCAATTATTAAGCACTTTTACAATAAAGATACACACAGCTTTTGTGACGGTACACAGGGAGCAGATGCATTCGCACTTGATATAGGGCTTGGTGATGAAATAACAAAGGCAAAATTCATCGAAAAATATGAAAAGCTTCTCACCTTTGATACAGGCATTTTCGGTACAGACCTTGTTATCAGAATGTTATTCAAGCTCCAAAGAGGCGATATTGCCTATAAGATGCTTATTAATGAAGAAGTAACATCCTTCTATAATATGAAAAAACACGGTGCCACAACATTGTGGGAAAATTGGGACGGCTGCGACTCTCGCTGTCACCCAATGTTCGGTGCAATTGTTGAATACTTCTTCTCTGATATCCTCGGCATTAAAAGATTCGAGGACAAGGCAGGATATAAGGAAATTACAATTAATCCGGCAAATATCCCCGAGCTTCAAAATGTCAAGGGTACAATGAGAACAAAATGGGGCGATATCACCGTCAGCATCACAACTGGCGAAAACGGCACGCGTAGCGTAAATACAAATGTTACAGGTGAAATTATAATCCGATAAATCATAATTTAACGGGCAGATGTTATTTCCCGAGAGACACAAAATAAATATTATAATCTGTAGGGGACGACGACCTCGGCGTCCCGTTTCATTTAAATAAAATATCATATGTCATTTCCCGAGAACCACAAAATAAATCTTATAATTTGTAGGGGACGACGACCTCGGCGTCCCGCTTCGGTAAAATAAAATATTATATGTTATTTCCCGAGAGCCACACAATAAATCTGATAATCTGTAGGGGACGACGACCTCGGCGTCCCGTTTCGGTAAAATTAAATATCATAAGTTATATCCCGAGAACTTTACAACAAATCCCTTAGAACAATTAA
>CAYTRD010000091.1:0-7204 GCA_964440255.1 uncultured Ruminococcus sp.
GTTTCGTTAAGTGAAACATTCAGGCTTGCAGCAAAAGAGGATTTGAATGATGTTGCTATTGCTTCGAAAATTGCTGAATGGTATAAGCTTTTACATACATGCAGTAAATATTTTTCTGAAGGAAATATCACGAAGCTTTATGATGAAACAGATTTTATAACAAGAGATAATATCGAATTTATCAAAGAAAAAACAGGCACACAAAACCTGCCTGTTTGGAAACTTATTGATGACAACTTTGATATTATAGTCTCAAAAATCAAGAGTTTGCCGAGAGTTCTTACTTATAATGATTTTTATTACACAAATCTTATTGTAGCAAAGAACAAATCATCTGCATTAATGTTTGATTATAATTTGCTTGGCAAGGGATATGTGTATTCTGATATTCGTAATGTGTGTTCTTCTCTCGGTGAGGATGCTAAAAAAGCTTTTCTTGAAACCTACGGAGAGTTTGACAAAAGTGAAATTATAGTTGATGATGTTGCATCTGTATTAACTACTCTTTATCACGCTTGTCAAAGAAAGAATTTCCCCTCTTGGGCAAACAGTATATTGGATGACTTGAAAAATAATTTCGATGAAAAAGTGCAATGCTTAATCAACCAATAATGCAATGTTATGTTCTGAAAGGAGGTAAGAATATTTTGAAAAAAATATTTATTAGTCATTCTGTAAAAGATATAGAAATTGGCAATAAGTTTCTTGATTATATTGAAAGCTTAGGTTTTGACAAAAGTAATATTTTTTATTCTTCTAAATTTCACAATGGAGTAGAATTGGGAAAAACCTTCCCTGATGTAGTGAAAAGGAATTTCCAAGAATCAGATTTGATTGTCTTTTTATTAACATCAAATTTTTATAAAAGCCCGTATTGTCTCAATGAAATGGGAGCAGCTTGGATTAGTGATGAAAAAGAAATTGTCCCCATTTTGTTAGGCAACCTATCTTTCAGTGATATGAAGGGTTTTATTGATTCTCGAATAAAAACTTTTTCTCCAAAATATTCCGAGCCTGAGGAGTTGTTTTCATTTTTTTCAAAGAGAGCACCTGAAAAATACGATGATAATATTGCAAAAGAAAAATATAATGAGTTCTTAACTGCTTCTATTTCAAATGTAAAACTTTTAGAAGCTAATATTTCAAAAAAATCACAAGAAATTTTATTCGAAATAAAAAACTCAACAGAAAAATATGCAATCTATAGTAATGTATTTAACATTGTTCAAATCCAATGTAATCATCGTGATTTATGTGCAAATGCAACATCTGAAGAAAAAATAGAATATAAGGAAGCAATGGAACAACTGATAGATTTAGGATATGTTGAAAGCAAAAGCAAAAGAAATATGCTTAAATTTATTTATATAACAAAGAAAGGATTAGATTTTATAAATCTACAAGATAATGATTTACAGAAAATATGAAAGTCAAGATATTTCTGCAATACGGGACATTCTTGAAAATGATTTAGGTTATAACTGTGAACTTAATAAGCTGAATACCCGTATTAATGAGATGCTGAAACGTGGCAACTATCAGATTTTTGTTGCTTGTGACAATGATAAGGTTGTAGGTTACATAGGTTGTGTAAGCTATCTTGCATTTGAACTCGAAAATGAAGGTATGAAAATTATTGCCCTCGCTGTTTCAAAAGAGTATCGCAAAAAAGGTATCGGTACACAGTTACTTAAAACTGCAGAACAATGGGCGAAAGAAAACAATATTGAAGTTGTGCTTCTCAACAGTGGGTTGCCAAGAGAGAAGGCACACGCATTTTATGAATCACAAGGTTACTTCAAAAAGAGTTATGGTTTCATAAAGAAAATATAATAAGAAGGTGTTGATTATGGCAAAAGTGATTCTAATCTGTGGTAAAATCTGCTGCGGTAAAACTACATATGCACAGAAGCTGTGTGCCGAAAACAACGCTGTATTGCTTTCAGTTGATGAAATAACACTTGCTCTTTTCGGTCAGCATTGTGGCGATAAGCACGATGAATATGTTGAAAGAACAGAAAAATATCTATTGAACAAATCTTTAGAGCTTATTCAGAAGGATATTAATGTCGTCCTTGACTGGGGCTTTTGGACAAAAGTAGAACGGTTAACTGTAAAAGAGTTTTACAAATCCCGTGATATTGAATGTGAGCTTCATTATATTGACATCAGCGATGAAACATGGAAATATCGCTTGAATAAGAGAAACAACGCTGTGCTTGCAGCAGAAACAAGTGCTTACTATATTGATGACAATCTCGCAGCGAAGTTTGCTTCAACATTTGAAGTTCCGAACGAAGCAGAAATTGATGTTGTTTATCAAGGTGATATGTATGAATAAATTTGAATTTATGAAAGACTTTGATATTTTGTCTAACGATGAAGTTACATTAAAAATTTGTCAGAAATATCCGGGTGATGATGAATTGTTGCCCTTTTATTACTTTGATGTTTTTGTAAATGATACTGCTATCGGGAAAATAAGTATCCGTATCGGCAGTAATTATCATTCTTATTATAACGGAAACATCGGTTATGAAATTGACAAGGAGTACCGAGGTAATAATTATTCATATAAAGCGTGCAAGCTTGTATTTCAGGTTGCAAAAGCACACAGGATGGATGAATTGATACTTACTTGTGACGAAAGCAATATTGCTTCCTACAAAACAATTGAAAAACTCGGAGCTGAACTTATCGAGATAGTGAAACCACCAAAAGATTATTTTGCATACCGTGAAAATATGGAGAAACAGAGGATATACAAACTACAATTATCGGAGAAGTAATATGAAAATAACAATACGTAAAGCTGAACTCGGTGACGAAAAAATACTTGCATATATTCAGACGGAATCGTGGAAGTCTGCTTTTGCCAATATCATTTCTGCTGAAGATATGGAACGATGTACTGATATAGAAAAAGCTGAAGCAATGTATGAGAATGTACTGAAATCCGGTTATGCAGAAATGTCAATTCTTGAACTTAATGGCAAACCTCATTGTATTGCTGCTTGGAGTAAAGCAAGAAATCCTCAATTTTCGGATTGTGCAGAACTTATCTGTATTCACAGCTTATGTGACAAATGGGGCAAAGGATATGGCTCAATGATGATGAATCATATCATTGATGAAATTAAAAATTCAGGATATAACAGTGTGTTGCTTTGGGTGTTTGAAAAGAACACACGTGCTCGTAGCTTTTATGAAAAACACGGATTTGAGCTTACAGATAACACACAGATTTCTTATGATGCGATTGAAGTTATGTATCGTAAAGAGTTAAGGTGATTTTATGATTACAATAGGAAGAACAATTAGGTGGTATAACAATTACATAGATGAAGTTAACTTCTGTAAAGAAAACGGTTTTGATTTTATGCAGATTTGGTTCAAGGATGGGCAGATAGTTTTAGATAGTATCCCTGAACCGAAAATCGAATACATAAAGAAAATAGGGTTTCCTGTTATCTTTCATGCCGTTTTCACACCAGCAGACATTGATTTATACGGTGATACTTTGCTTGATATGGTTGAATATCTCGGTGATACTGAAGTCATTATTCATCCTGTTTACAATAAAGAAGCAGTAACCGAAAATACGGAACTTGAACTTATAGAAAATGTTGTTGTATTTTCTCACAAAGCCAAAAGCAGAGGTATTACCTGGTATTTGGAAAACAATAGTATTATTGATAAGTTTCACTATAAAAAAAGAAGAATTACAGATGTTATATGCTGCAGACAATTATGCGGAACAGCTTTTGGATGTTGCACACATTGATAACTACGAACATCTGCAAGAGATAATTAATATAAAGTATCCGAAGTGTTTACATGTTGCAGGAAGCATATATTTTTGTTATGTCTGTTATGAAAAAACATAATCTTATAAAGACATTATATAGATGCCATCAGCATTGACTTTCAGGTTGAATCTGTGATATAATTTTGCATACGATTTTTTTGGAGGGGATAATATGAATGATACAATACAGATATTGATTTCTATGGTCATTTATATGACAGCGGTCATCGTTATCGGTGTTATTTATGCTAAACGTGCTAATAAAAACTCCGAGGCATACTTTCTCGGCGGACGTTCTCTCGGGCCTTGGGTTACTGCGATGAGTGCGGAGGCTTCCGATATGAGCGGTTGGCTTTTGATGGGACTGCCGGGCGTGGCTTATTGGTGCGGTCTTGCCGATGCTGCGTGGACTGCAATAGGTCTTGCTATCGGTACATATCTCAACTGGCTCATAGTATCAAAGCGTTTAAGACGATATAGTGTGAGAGCAAACAACTCCATTACTCTCCCTGAGTTTTTCTCTAACCGTTTCCGTGAGAAAAACAAAACAATAATGTTCCTTGCAGCCGCATTTATACTTATATTTTTTACAGTATATGCCGCAAGCTGTTTTGTTACCTGCGGTAAGCTCTTTTCAACATTGTTCGGAGCTCCCTATCAATTGATGCTTATCGTCGGTGCAGTTTTCGTGCTTCTTTACACGATATTGGGCGGATTCCTTGCTGAAAGCGTTTCCGATTTTATGCAGGCTATTGTTATGCTCGTCGCACTTTCCGTTATCGTTATTATCGGCACGGTACAAGCAGGCGGTCTTAGTGCAGTGTTTGAAAATGCCCGTGAAATTCCCGGTTTCTTCGAATTCTTCGGTCTTGCAACTCCCACAGTAGATGCAAACGGTCAGCAGTTACTCTCTGATGCAGGTGAACCGCTGTTCGGTGCAGCAAGTGACTACGGACTTCTTACAATTTTCTCTATGTTGGCATGGGGACTCGGTTATTTCGGAATGCCTCAGGTATTACTTCGGTTTATGGCTATACGCAAAGAGGATGAGCTTAAGCGTTCACGCCGTATCGCTATGGTATGGGTTGTGATATCACTTTCCGTTGCTGTATTTATCGGCATTATCGGCCGTCAGCTGTTCCCTGCCGAGCACCTTACAAAGGCTGCTGCAGAAAACATCTTTATCACTATGGCTCAATCTTATCTGCCCTCTATCCTTGCAGGCTTTGTAATGGCAGGTATTCTTGCCGCTACCATAAGCTCCTCTGACTCATATCTTCTGATTGCCGCCTCAGCATTCTCCAAGAACATTTTCCAAGGCATCTTTAAAAAATCGGCAACAGACAAGCAGGTTATGACGGTTTCCCGAATTACTCTTCTGGTTCTGACTCTCGTCGGTGTTCTGATAGCTCTTGATGAGGACAGCGTAATTTTTGAAATTGTGTCCTTTGCATGGGCAGGCTTCGGAGCTACCTTCGGTCCTGTAATGCTCTTCTCGCTCTTCTGGAAACGCATTAATAAGCCCGGTGCTATCGCAGGTATGGTAGGCGGTGCCGCTATGGTATTCTTCTGGAAGCTGGTACTTAACGGTCTTGGCGGAGTCTTTACGATCTATGAATTACTGCCCGCCTTTATATTCTCTTCGATTTGCATTGTTGTTGTATCACTTTTAACGAAAGCTCCCTCAAAAGAAATTGAAGAAGACTTCGAAGCAGTCCGCACAGGTGCAATTGAAGAAAGCAAATGATCTGAGATATTATAATCATATATCAAACTACCGCCGAAGATTATCTTCGGCGGTAAGCTTTTATGCTATGGGGAATATCATTGAGATGTTTTCTTTTATCACTACATATCACTTTGATACTACTCAAATTTTAATTATTATCTTTTTCTTATTACATATATATGCAATTGCTGTAAGGAGTATTGCCATAGCCGAAACGATTGCAATTGCTACGGGAGCAGATGCTGTTTCAAAGAAGCTTTCACCTGCAACCGTGATTCCGCCTACAAGACCGAACTCAAGGCAATACATAAGAATGGGATTCTTGCCCCACCACATAAAGGGGTCAAAGGATCCCTTATAGAATGAGAAAAGCTCAACAATAAGGAAAGCAAGAAGAGAAATGAATACCGAAACAATTACGAAAGAGGGGCTGACACTTGGCTTATTAATGGGCATAAATGTCGAATTCGCTCCGATCCATGTTGCACCCTCGGGAAGTGTCATAAATATTCCTGCAATTACTGCGACAGTAGGTATAGCATAAAGCCCTACTGCGATAAAGAAATTCTTCTTGTTCTTCATATAAATATCGGAGAAGGCAAGATAGATTATCAGCATTGCACCCCACGCGAAACCGCCGATAAAGCCACCGTCTGCAACGCAATCAACAAGAGCCATATTGCTTTCAAACATATCCCATGGCATATCGCCTGCGTGGAAAAGTCCGAAAAGACCTAAAAGAACAAAGCCACTTGCAAGTCTTATAATATTCTCATACTTACCCTTTATAAGTGCAAAAGGAAGAGCCACAAGACCCGCAAAACCGATGTGATGTAAAACAAGCCAATGTCCGAAGCTTTCATCAGTAAGCCCCGCTGCCATCATAACAAAGTTTACAAATGCTACACAAACACCGTATGTACCGAAAACGGCTACGAAAATTCCGAGGAATTTTCCCAGCGGTGCAGAAACTTTCTTGAGTTTTACCACCTTAAAAATAAGACAAAGAATCGAAACCAAAAGTACTACAGCAGTAGGAATTACGAATGTAAGGTCAAAGCCTTCAAAATTACCGTCAAGAATATCGTTTATGCCGTTCATAACGACACCGATACCGATTATCATAAGATTTCGTTTAACAAAATGAAGTATTGCGGTCTTTTTTCCGTCACGCTCAATTCTTCTTCTGAGTGAGGGCAGATATGTAAGACCTATGGCAAGGATAAACATCGGAGCCACAATATCAGCAACCGCAAGGTTCGGGAGAATATAATACGCATTCTCGTCGGGTGCGTGGTGGCTGATAGTGGAAGCCCCCCCCAACCCTGCAAAATTTGCCATAAATTGGAAAATTATCATTGAAAATATTACAATTCCTCTAAATCTGTCAATGGTAGGATTTCTATTCATTAGTTTATTTTCTGTATTTGCCATAAATTCACCTTTCTTTCTCTAAATCATAATTTAACGGCGTAAGCCGTTAAATTATGATAATGCAAAATGCAAAATGAAGTAAGACGCTGAAGCGTCTTACTCCGCTTCGCTCTATTCGGGCAGCAACCCCGCCTCTACGCCGTCATTTGCCTTTATATCTTGTAGGGGACGACGACCACGGCGTCCCGTTTCGCTGAAATCTATTGTCTGTGTTTTGTTATGCGGAATATAAA
>CAYTRD010000092.1:0-7187 GCA_964440255.1 uncultured Ruminococcus sp.
AGCTGCATACGAATTTTTAATGTCACCCCAAGGTAAAGAGCGTCGTTTTATGAAACTTACGAACACGGAGAATGATGATGAAGAAATTAATGTTGAAGTCAGCAGCGAGGAAATGAAAGCATTTCGTACTTATGAACGTAGGCAACAATACGTTGCTGATAATGAAAAAGAGAAGTCGTACATCATTATTTCTCTAAATTATATTGATTGCGAGAACAAAGAACAGAATATGAAATCGCTCATAGATGTAGATTCTGATGTAGAGGCTACAGTTTTTCGACAAATAAACTTAGAAATACTTCGCAGTGCGCTTGATGCTCTTGATGAGGATGAGCATGCATTGATTTACGCATTGTATTTGCAGGAGCACCCTATGACAGAGAGTGAGTATGCTATGCACATCAGATTATCGCAGCAGGCGGTTCATAAACGTAAATCTGCTATTTTGCGAAAATTAAAAAAATATTTTTGATCGATGGTTGTTAGAAAAATAAAAGTTGTGGAATTAAGAAGTGAGAGGCAAAAAGAAAAGCCATCTCATTTGACAATTGAATAAAAGGGATTCCGAGGAAGAACCCATTCGGTCCGAAAGGATAGCCGCCAAACAAAGGCGCCATGACCTCCCGGTAGGGGAGCGAGCGATGCGAGCTTAAAGCCATCAAGCTTTCAAAGGCAGAAAGAAAGAGCCTTATCTTTATGCTCGGAACTCTTTTCTTCCTTTTCTGTGCATCAAACGCAATCACAACCTTCTTCTCTCTGTTTGCACAGGAAATTCTCCATATGATTACCTCCGAAGCAACCTTCATTATGCTTATCTTCGCTGTATGCTCCGGTGCTGCTGCAATTCCTGCAGGTAAGATGGGTAAAAAGCTGGGCAGAAAGAAGACCATTATGGCAGGGCTTTCCGTTTTCCTTGCTGCCTTCATTGTTTTCTTCGGCGTTTTCATCGGTATGCTCGGAAGCAAGGGCCTTTCAATCAACAACTATGTTACAATAAACAATGCTTACATTGCCATTGATGAAAACATAAATGCTTACAATGCAGGTGTTAGTGCAGCTGCTCAGGACGAAGGAAGAACACTTGCAGAAGACGAAATTCTCAGCATTGAAGGCTTCCTTGCGTATAAGGCCGGCGAAGAAATGTCCGATACTGTCAAGGGCTACTATGAAATTTATGAAGCAAAGTTTTCACAGGACCTCGGTGAAAACATCTACGGTGAGATAGTAGCCGTTGCAAATGAAGTTCTCACTACAGGAACAGAGGATTTTGTAACTGCTCTTGCCGCTATAGTTGATACGGTTGACTCCGTGACCGGTATCCTCAGAATTCTTATTTATCCCGTTCTTATTCTCGGCGGTGCAGCAAATATGTTCATTACCGTTAACACTCTTCCCCTTGTTCTTGAAATCGGCGGTACCGAAAAGGTCGGAACATTCACAGGCTACTACTATACTGCTACATTCTCCGCACAGATTGCATCTCCCATTCTCTACGGCTTCATAAGAATGTTCGCAGGCACATATATGTCACTGTTCTATTACAGCCCCGTAATGTTCGCCCTTGCGGTTATTCTTATCACATTCGTTAAACACGGTGAAGCAATTCCCGATGAACTGATAAAAAAAGCTGAAGAAGAAAACGACTGATAATGTTAAAATTGCAGGGCTGATGCCCTGCAATTTTTGTCGGAGGTCTAAGGTATAAGGTCGAAAACAAAAAAAACTAAAAATACCTCTTGACATAGGGGCATAAAGTGTGTATAATACCATTTGTTCCGATAAATGCGGATGTAGCTCATCTGGTAGAGCGCCACCTTGCCAAGGTGGAGGTAGCGAGTTCGAGCCTCGTCATCCGCTCCAAAAAATCCTGAATGCAAAAGCATTCAGGTTTTTTACTTCTTCACTATTCACTTAAATACTTCCCTGCTGCACCTGATTCCCGTATTGACAATAAAAATGTATCGTGCTATAATGCACAATGTAATATGAAGGCATAGCTCAGTTGGTTAGAGTACTTGCTTGACATGCAAGGGGTCGGTGGTTCAAGTCCACTTGTCTTCACCAAAAAAAACAGCTTCGCAACAGCGAGGCTGTTTTTTGTTTTCCGGCAAAAAGATAATTTCTGTTAAACTCAGGATGCATATCGGTACAAATCAGAAAACATTCTGATCTAAGAGGAAATCAATTATACCGATATTCAGCACACCGTTATCATCATACCAACGCTTACGGATGTCTTGACGAACGATTATTTTCGGGAAAGAATCTCCCGTCAGGCCCAAAGGTCTGTTTTCAATTTCAGCTTTCGTTTCATCTTGCAATGCATATGCAGATTGGATATACACCCGTTTTCCACCTATAGTTGCAACAAAATCAATTTCTCTCGGTACTTGTACGGTACGCCCTTTTTTATCGGTATCATTACCATATACGATACCGACATCAACTGAACAACCACGGATAATAAGCTCATTGTAAATAATGTTTTCCGTTATGTGAGTCATTTCTTGTTGACGGAATCCGATACGCGCATTCCTCAGACCTATATCTTCACAATAGTATTTATTCGGATAATCAAAATAGTTCTTGCCCTTAACATCCCAACGCTTGCATTCGCTGAAAAGAAAAGCATCCGATAAGTAATCCATATAGCTTTTTACAGTATTTGGCGCAACGGTATTTTCTCCTGTAAGCTTTCGCTTGCTGTTAAGACTGTTAGCAACATTAGTGGGGTTGGTAAGAGAGCCCACGGAAGAACAGAGAAGATCAAGAACTGCATCCAGAATATCTTTACGTCTGATTTTCTTTCGTTCAATAATATCCTTTAAATAGTTTTCGGCAAACAGTGATTGCAGATATGACATTTTTGCTGTATCATTCGGGCGGGAAAGAATAAGAGGCATACCGCCAAAGAAAGCATAATTATCAAATGCTTCGTAATAATCTCCGCCGACAGCAGAATAATACTCGGAAAAACTGAGAGGATGCACACGAATTTCATCGCTTCTGCCTCTGAATTCAGTGAGTATATCGGAAGACAGCATTTTAGAGTTGCTTCCGGTCACATAAATATCCAGATTTGATAATGAGCGAAGGTCGTTTAATGCATCATAAAAGGTGATCCTTTTACCTTCGCTGTTATAGGGGTTAGGAACATCATCCGATAGCTGAATTTCGTCAACAAACAGATAAAATTGCCCGTTTTTATCCTCAACAATTTCTCTTACATATTTAGCAAGTTCGAGAGGATTGCGATACCTGATATCTTTTGCTAAGTCCAGCTCGAAAAACAAAATCTGTTCTTTTTTTACTCCCTGACTAAGTAAGTATTTGCGAAACAATGTGCCGAGCAAATATGATTTTCCGCATCTGCGGATGCCGGTGATAACCTTTACCTGTCCGTTCCACATATATGAGATAAGCTGCTGTAAATAGCGGTCTCTTTTAATTTCCATAATAGCCTCCTATTGAGAACTTTCTTTATATATTATACAACTTCTCAATAAAAATTATACATTATCGAAGAAAAAAATCAAGACAATTATTGAAAAGTTTCTTTGTTTACAAGAAAACGGCTTCCGCGACCGTTTTCGAATAGTCCATCGACCAGGAAAGCTTGCTTTCCGTTCTCAGGGACATATAATCTTTTTACATTATAGGAAGGAATTTCCTATAATGTAAAAAAGCTTTAATAAAACAACAGTTACGGCAAGGTGTACGCTTAACTGTTGTTTTTTTACTTTTTACCCCGTTTGTCCGCAAAATTACAGGTGCGGATGTGACAGTTTTTTCATAAATATGGTTGTACTATTTAATTTGATTAAAAATAATAAGGATGAAAAAAATGGAGAAACTGAAAAACCGTATTGATACCGTAAAGCTCGGTATCTATTTGCCTGTTATAAAAAAAGTGCTGATGCAGATGATGTTTTTTGTTATAAGCTTTCTTTTCGGAGGAATCACCTTTGCAGGGGGTATATCACCCTTTGCAACGGGGCTTCTCGGAGGAGTAAAGGAAAAATACATCTTATCGACGGCTCTTGGTGCCGCAGCGGGATACGCAGTATTTTTTGGGCTTGGCAATTCACTTCGCTTTGTGGGAGCTGTTGTCATAATATGTATACTTAAGCTTTTTATTGAAGGTAAAGCGGAAGAAAATCACAAAACCGCCGCCGTGCTTGCCGTAACGGGAATCGGAACATTTTCCGTGTCCCTTTGTGTCTTTCTGGCAGTAGGAGGAGAATCGACCTTTCTCATAATGTGCTTGAGCGAAACGCTTATCGCCTCGGCATTTTCACTTTTTACATTGAGGCTTTCGGGTGTTTTCGGAAAACAGAAAAAGGGAATATTTTTCGCCCCTGCGGATATTGTATCAACGGTATTTTTCGGCTGTATACTTCTTCTTTCCGTTGACAGATTTTCATTTTTAGGTTTTTCTCCCGCAAGAGGTATAGCATATTTTGTCATAATGCTTTTTGCAGTATGCGGTAAGGAAGCGGCATCCTCGGTTGCAGGAATAAGCTGTGCGCTGACGCTTGGATTTTCCGATTCACAGCCACATCTTATGGCTTCTTACATAATGAGCGGAATTATAACGGGAATATGCGGTGCTTACGGTAAAATACCTATAGGAATAAGCCTTGTATTATCCGCTGCACTTTCAATAATACTTAAAGGTGAGCCCGATACTGCCGTGATTGCGATTGCAGAAGCCGTATTCTCTGCCTTGGCATTCGTGCTCATCCCGAACAAAACGCTGACTTCCCTTTCGGAACTCATTATGCCCTTCAGTAAGCACACATTTTCCGAGGAAAAAAAGATTTCTCTTCATTTTTCACTCCGTCGCTCGGCAAAAGCAGTAAAGGACATATCCGACACTGTATCGGCAGTTTCCTCATTTCTCGAAAAAAAGGACAAGCCCACATATGACGAAATTCCCTCTGCTGTAACGGAGGATATATGTAAAGCCTGTAACAAATACGATTTTTGCTGGAACAAATGCGGAGATATTTCAAAAAAAGCCTTCGCAGAGGCAAACAAAATTCTTATAAAAAATGAAAGACTGATATCCGATGACCTGCCTGAAAGACTTACGCTCATATGCCGTATGCCCGACAAAATTACCCAAAGCTTCAATAAAGCATATCTCGAGCACGGTGCAAGGCTTCTTGCCCGTAATGATATATTTGAAGCAAAGAAAGCGGCGGCACGGCAGTTTTATTGCATAGGCTCACTTTTAGACGATGCCGCGGAAAATATAACATTGCTTCCCGAGGCAGAGCCTGCTATGGCAGCTTCTCTTCAGCCCGTTTTCAAGGAAATGGGCTTTACGGTTTCGGGAATATGTGCACATACAACGGTAACGGGAAAAAGCGTTCTTCAGGTTTACTGCTCCCATGTTCCGGTTATACCGGATAAGGAAATACTTCTTGAAAAAATTTATGAAGCCACGGGAAAATTCTATCTTCCTCCCGTGACAGACGAATATTCAAATGACGGAACAGTCTTAAGCTTTTCGGAAGAGAGAAAATACACCGTAGAATATCACACCTCTTCACACACAGGTGCGGGGGAAGATTTTTCGGGAGATACCTGTCGGTGCTTTTTTGACGGAACGGGCAGCTTTTATACGGTATTAAGCGACGGAATGGGAACGGGCACAAGAGCCGCCATTGATTCCGTTATGACCTGTAATCTTATGTCACGGCTTATGCGTTCGGGCTTTTCACCTGAAAGTGCTCTTGAAACGGTAAACTGTGCACTTCTCGTAAAATCTGCCGAGGAGACACTTTCAACTCTTGATATACTGAAAATCGACCTTGATACGGGAGACACAAAATTTTATAAGGCAGGTGCCTGTTTTTCCGTTATCGGTAAGGGTGAAAAAACACTTGTGGTGGAAAAAAGCTCACTTCCCTTAGGAATTCTTGACGAGACATCCTTTGAAACAAGCGAAATAAGTCTTGGTAACGGTGACACAGTACTTATACTGTCCGACGGTGCCGCCGTGATACCCCACATTTATTTCAAGGAAATGATAAGAGAAAATAAAAATGCCGGAGTTAAAGCCCTCGCGGAAAAGGCAGTGCAAAAAGCTCTTGAATTATCAGTATCCGGTAAGCACGACGACATCACGGTCACTTGTATAAGAATCTGCGAGAACTAACAATTCAAATCATAGTTATATTAGCCCAAGTGTTCTTAAGGACACTTGGGCAGTTTTATTCGCCATATGGCGAGTAATATTGCTTCGCAGTGATATTTGTCTTACGACAAGTGATATTGCCTTCGGCAGTTTATGGCGAACAAGAAAACGGCTTCGCCGAGACTCAGGCGACCGTTTTCTTGTTTATGCATTTATATCTGCACGCTTTTGCGACAGCAAGGTATTTTTTTCAACATCAAATAAAAAAGCGAACAAAATCGAACGGAATCGAAAAAGTTTTTATTTTTTACCGAACACACTTTTTTTGTAAAATGTGTTGACAACCACAATATATTGTGTTATATTCTCATTGATAAACACAAGTCGCAAATCAATGTCCCATTTAAGGGACTAAGTTTCGACATTTTTCGAACATTTGTGTTGACAAACAAAATTTAATGTAGTACAATACAATCACAACAACAAAACAAATGTTCGATATGGTCTGAAAGGATGAATATTATGTCAACTACACTTTCCGTTATAATCGTTATAGAGGTTTTATTTACATTATTTATCGCCTGGGGCATTATGCACGAAGAACGCTTCGTCGCATTTGAAGACAAAATTATTTTTGCAGTTCTTCGCAAGATAAGAAGAAACAAAGCAAAGCGTGAATATTTAAGAAGAGAAAAGCTCAACGAAAAGGTTGTTTACACCCCCGTTAAGCCCGCTGTAAAAAAGAAAGTATCAAGAGACACCGCTGCATAATTATGATTTAGAGTAAGAGGTAAAAGCGAATAGTGCATAAGCCTCCGTTAAGCTCTGACAGTATTATTCAAGGGCGAAGCCCTTCCTTCATTTTGCACTTTGCACTTTGCACTTTGCATTTTGCATTATCATAATTTAACGGTTTACGCCGTTAATTACGATTTAATACATATCCCATCTTTCTTCTTATGCGAAAATTTTGAGCATAACAAGAAGTATACGAATTAATTAATTTCGTGGCAATGATTACTCTACATATCCCATCTTTCTT
>CAYTRD010000093.1:0-7106 GCA_964440255.1 uncultured Ruminococcus sp.
GGATTTGAACCAACGACACTTCGGGTATGAACCGAATGCTCTAGCCAACTGAGCTATCCCGCCATTTTACTTTCCCGCCGACTTTGTAAACTGGTCGGGCAACGAATGTTATTATAGAGGATGTTTTACGATTTGTCAACACTTTTTTTAGTTTTTTTCAACTTTTTTTAATTTTTTTTGCAACCTCTGAAAAATACTCCCGTGCAGCATTTACATCTTTAGAAATCTGACTCTTCAAAGCATCCCCGTCAGGGAATTTCTGTTCTCTGCGAATGAACCTGTAAAGCTCTATCTCTACGGTTTTTCCGTAAAGGTCACCGCTGTAATCTATAATATAGGTTTCACTTCTCACACTCTCTCCCTGAAAGGTGGGACGGGAGCCTATATTTGTTACACCTATATATTCCTTCCCCTCAAAATACACCCTTGAAGCGTAAACACCGAATTTCGGAAGAACGATTCCGTCGGGCAAAAACTGATTAACGGTGGGGGCACCTAAAAGTCTTCCTCTTCTGTCTCCTACGAAAATTTCAGAGGAATAGGTAAAGGGGAAGCCCAGCATTTCGTTTGCTTCTTCGATTCTTCCCTCTTTTACGGCATTTCTTATTCTTGTTGAGCTTATCTCCTCACCATGCAGCGTAACTCCGTCAACTACGGTGACGGAAATCTCATATTCCATACAGATTTTTTTAAGAAGCTGAGCATTTCCCGAAGCGTTTTTTCCGAAGCTGTAATTATATCCGCATACCACTGCCCCCGCAGAAAGCTTATCTGCAAGTATATCCCTCACAAATTCCTCGGGGGACATATCCTTTATATCCGAAAAGGAAACAAAAAGAGGTGTTATGCCCATTTTACGAAGCATTTCATCACGCTTTTCATTTTGCAGAAGACAGGGCACCCTGCCCCCCGAAATCACATTACGGGGATGCTCGTCAAACAAAAGCACGGCGGGTATAAAACCGCTGTCAGCCTTTTTTACAGCCTCATCAAGCACCTTTTTGTGTGCCGTGTGAAGTCCGTCAAAAAAGCCAAGTGCCAATGCATATTTTTTTGCGGATAAATTATCAGTCATTTCCGATTACCCTTTTTGCCCAAAGTGTGGTTTTATCTTCTTTTATTTCTCCCAGCCCTAAAAAAGCACCGTCGGGAGAATATACTCTGTAAAGCGATACCTTTATCTCTGTGTGAAGCCTGTCTGCCGACAAATCACCGCCGTTTCTGAAACGGTTTGCCTGTGCCGAAGTTATTCTGACCTCAGGATAACACATAAACGGAAAGTCAATTCCGAGAACCGCCTTTTCTTTAAGCTTTTCTGCCTCTTCAATTGTAAGAGCCTCCGAAAGCGTAAAGCCGTTGGCAAAAGTCCTCTCAAGTGCGGTCATACAAGCACCGACACCGAGTCTTTCTCCGATATCCGAAATAAGCGAGCGTATGTATGTTCCTTTTGAACAGATTACATCAATTTCAAATTCACCGTCATTTTCAAATGAAGTAAGCTCAAGCCTCTTAATTGTGACTGCTCTTTCCTCTCTTTCAATATCAATGCCCCTGCGTGCAAGCTCGTAAAGCCTTACACCGTTTTTTGATATTGCGGAAAACATCGGAGGAAGCTGCATAATGTCCCCTCTGAAATCACCGAGAACGGCTTCAACCTGTTCTCTTTTTATATCGGCTTTTTTTGTTTCAAGAACAGTACCCGTAATATCAAGAGTATCCGTTCTGATACCGAAACGGAAGCGTGCCTTGTAGCCCTTATCCGAATCGGGAATAAAATCAATGAATCTTGTGGCTTTTCCCAACGCTACGGGAAGAACACCCGTTGCCATAGGGTCAAGTGTGCCTGTATGTCCCGTCTTTTTTTCACCGTATATACGGCGAAGAGCGGCGGCTGCCTTAAAGGAAGTCACGCCCTCACCTTTGTTAAGTACAAGAAATCCGTTCATATTTCCTTCAATGCCTCTTCTATGGCTTTAAGCACCTGATTTACAACCTCACTCTGTCTTCCCGAAAGGTCACAGCCTGCGGCAAGACGGTGCCCTCCCCCTCCGAAGGTCTCGCATATGGCGGCGGCACTCAAGGGCTCATTTGTACGAAGGGATATCTTATATGTGCCGTCCTTTTTCTCTTTTATGACAACACCTGCAAGCACACCCTCAATTTGTCTCGGAAGTGCAGCAATACTGTGAGTATCGGCTTCCGTTGTGCCTGTTCGCTTATACATATCCTGTGTTATCACAATAACGGCACATTTTCCGTCAAAATATGTTTTCACGGAATTCATTGCAAGTGTTTCAAAATGCACATATTCCTTTGATTTAGTTTCAAAAATAAGCCTGTTTATTTCACCGTTGTCAACACCCTTTTCAACAAGCTTCGCCGCACATAAAAGCGTTCGGGCTGTGGTGTTGGAATAACGGAAGCACCCCGTATCCGTGGAAAGACCGAGATAAAGGGCTTCGGCTGTTTTAAGAGATATATCTTTTTTTGCCGCCGTGAGCATATCGAATATGACTTCACAGGCAGCGGCTGCCTTAAAATCAAGCAAGAGATTTTCACTAAATGGCTTGTTTGCCTCGTGGTGGTCAATTGCAAGATATACCCTGTCACCGTATTTTGCAAGATGCTCCTCCGTGAGAAGCTTCTTGTCGGCAACATCAACAGTCACTACATAATCCTCGTTAAAAACGGTGAAAGCCTCTTCATTTACGGGAAAAGAAAGTGCCTTCCCCACGTTATCAATTTCACACCGTACATTTTTACCCATTTCCTTCAATGCATTATAAAGGGCAAACATACTGCCCACCGCATCCCCGTCGGGGTTGCGGTGAGTGAGTATAAGGATATTATCAATTTTTTCTAAAAGCCCGAAGGCCTCCTGATGTGTCAATATCATTCTTCGTCTTTTCCTTTGGGAGTGAGCTTTTTGAATAACTCTATACTCTTTTCAATGGAGTCATCGGGAATAAAGCGGATATCGGGAGTTTTTCTTATGGTAAGTCTTACGCCCAATTCCTTTCTGATGAAGCCCTTTGCGTTGCCGTTGAGTGCCTTGCAAGCCTCCTCGGCTTCCTTTATACCTCCGAGAGAGCTGATATAAACCTTTGCGAAGGAAAGGTCGTGTGCGACTTCAACTCTTACAACCGTGAGCATTGTTCCCGTAACTCTCGGGTCCTTAAGCTCTCTTACAAGAGCTGTAATTTCCCTTTTTATATCTTCGGCAGTACGGTCGGATCTGTAACCCATTATTACCGCTCCTCTCATATCATAATTTCCCGTGGAAATTATGATGTTATATTCATTCCTTCGGAATGAGTTATATTGCCCTTTCGGGCAGTTATATTCACCGCGGTGAGTTATATTTTTGCTTCGCAAAAGCTTCGGAAGGCTTACGCCTTGCTCCGCTTCGCCCTGTTTAAAATGCCGACTGCAGGTCCCGAAACATTTCCCGAAGGGAAATATATCACTGATGCGAAGCATCAATATCACTGCGAAGCAATATCACTTTTTGCAAAGCAAAAAATATCACTGTAAAAGCAAAGCTTTTGCTTAATCTCTGTATTCCTCAACAAGGTAAGCTTCAAAGATGTCGCCTTCCTTAAGGTCGTTGTACTTTTCAAGACCGATACCGCATTCGTAGCCGGACATAACCTCTTTAGCATCGTCCTTTTCACGCTTAAGAGAAGCAATTGAGTCTTCTGCAATAACGATACCGTCACGGACAACTCTTATCTTGCAGTTTCTTGAAACCTTACCGTTAAGGATATATGAGCCTGCAATAGTACCTGCAGATGAAAGCTTGAATACTCTTCTTACCTCTGCACGGCCCAGCTCAACATCACGGAACTTGGGAGCAAGCATACCCTTGATAGCAGCCTGAACATCCTCGATGCAGTCGTAAATGATTGAATACATACGCATTTCGACCTGATCTCTTTCAGCGTGTGCTGCAGCTGTTGTATCGGGGCGAACATGGAAGCCTACAATAATAGCGTTTGATGCGTTTGCAAGCATAACATCGGATTCGGAAATAGCACCTACACCGCCGTGGATAACATTAACTCTGACCTCGTTGTTGGAAAGCTTCTCAAGGTTCTGCTTAAGAGCTTCAACGGAGCCCTGAACGTCAGCCTTAACGATGATGTTAAGGTCTTTGAGCTCACCTGCTTCAAGAGTTGAGAACAGGGTATCAAGAGTAACCTTCTTGTAAGCATTGAACTGCTCGTCCTTGATCTTCTGCTTTCTCTGTTCAACAAGCTCACGGGCAAGCTTTTCATCGGAAACTGCGTCAAACATATCACCGGCACCGGGAACCTCTGCAAGACCCATAACCTCAACGGGCACGGAGGGGCCTGCTTCCTTAACGCGTCTGCCCTTATAGTCGGTCATAACACGGATACGGCCTACTGCAGTACCTGCAACAACGATATCGCCGTTGTTGAGTGTGCCGTTCTGAACAAGAAGTGTTGCGATGGGACCCTTACCCTTGTCGAGTCTTGCTTCAATAACAACACCCTTTGCTGCTCTGTTGGGATTAGCCTTGAGTTCTTTCATTTCCGCAACAAGAAGTATTGACTCAAGAAGCTTATCTATATTCATATGAGTTTTTGCAGATACGGGAACGCAGATGGTGTCACCGCCCCATTCTTCGGGAACAAGACCGTATTCTGTAAGCTGCTGAAGCACCTTGTCAGGCTGTGCTGCAGGCTTATCCATCTTGTTTATGGCAACGATGATTGAAACATCTGCTGCCTTTGCGTGGTTGATAGCTTCAATTGTCTGGGGCATAATACCGTCGTCTGCAGCAACAACTAAAACTGCAATATCGGTAGCCTTTGCACCTCTTGCTCTCATTTCCGTAAAGGCTGCATGACCGGGAGTATCAAGGAAGGTAATGTCGCTGCCGTCAAGATTTACTCTGTAAGCACCGATATGCTGTGTGATACCGCCTGATTCTGTAGAAGTAACCTGTGTATTTCTGATTGCGTCAAGAATTGAGGTCTTACCGTGGTCAACATGACCCATAACAACGACAACGGGACTTCTCTGTTCAAGAAGGCTGTCATCGTCCTCGCTGGCGTCAATAATTCTGTCTTCAATTGTAACTACAACTTCTCTTTCAACCTTTGCACCAAGCTCGGTTGCAACGATTTCAGCGGTATCAAAGTCAATTGTTTCGTTGATACCTGCCATAATGCCGTATGCGAAGAGCTTCTTTATAACCTCTGAAGCCGTGAGCTTTAACTGAGAAGCAAGCTCTCCTACAGTTATCTCTTCGCCTACAGTTACAACTATAGTACGCTTTGAACGCTCTTCGGCAATTCTCTTAAGACGCTCCTGCTCAGTTTCCTTTCTGTGAGCACGGGTGCCCTGCTTTTTGTTATACTGCTGTGACTTCTGCTTGATCTTCTGCTTACGCACATCAGCATCTCTTTCGTTCATTGAGCTTGAAGAAAGACGGTCGTATTTTTCGTTGTATTTGTCAAGGTCAACCTCTTCTGCACGGGTGTTGACAGTTTTCTTCTCACCCTTTGTTCTTGACTGAACGAAGTCGTTGTCCTTGTTCTTATTTTCCTTTTTCTTGAAAGGATTGAGATTGGGCTTATCGTTCTTGGGCTGATTCTTCTGCTTGTTGTCAGCCTTTGAATGCTCGGGCTTTTTGCCGTCACGCTTTTCAGCCTGCTTTTTATCGGAAGCAGCAGCCTTTTCAGGAGCATTATTTTTCTTTTCGCCCTTGTTCTCCTTTGCTTCCTTTACGGGTTTTTCTTCTTTCTTTTCTTCCTTTTTGGGCTCAGGCTTCTTTAATGAGAAATATGCATCGAAGCTTGCCACCTCATGCTCCTTTGTAAAATGCTCGAAAACAAAATCGAGCTCATCGTCTTCAATATTTGAATTGGCTTTTTTGGGGGAATCATTGAAGCTTTTGAGAAGATCAATGATAGTATTATTCTTTACACCGAAATCTTTCGCAAGATCTCCGACCTTAAATTTTGCCATATTCTTAAATACCCTCCTTTGAAAGTGTGTTTAATACAGCCTTTGAAAAACCTTCATCTTCTAATGCGTATATACAGCTTTTTTTACCTGTAGCAATTCCCGCTTGAGTCATCGAAAAGGGGATGCATACGGACTTTTCCGAAAAGCCTGCGGCATCAAGCTCCCTTTTGTGACGGGGAGATGCGTCCTCTGTCAGAAGAACAAGACTTGCACGTCCTTGTCTTACGGAAAGAAAAACTGCGTCGTGACCGATAACGAGCTTTCCCGCTCTTCTTGCAAGACCGAGATAATTTAATACATCAGCCATCGACTATCTCCTTTTCAAGTCTTTCATAAATATCTTCGGGGAAAGCACATTCAAATGCTCTTTCAAGCCGCTTTGCCTTTTGTGCCAAGGCAAGACACCTTTTGTCCTTACAGATGTATGCACCTCTGCCCGATTTCTTTCCTGTCAGATCCACGCTTACATTACCCTCGGGATCTCTTACTATACGCACAAGCTCTCTTTTTTCCTTCATTTCATTACAGCCTGTGCATTTTCTCATGGGTTGCTTCTTTTTCTGCAACATAACCACTCCTTATAAGTTGACGGATATAATCCGAAACAGTTTTTGCATGCGGATTTACGCCAACCTATTGTTAAAATACTCGCAAATCTGACGCCTTTCAGGGGCGATACGCCGAAAAACCTTCAAAAATATCACTTTAAGGCTATTTCGGGTTACATTCGCCAACTTATAGCTGAATCATTGATTCAAACTGTCCGTCAAGAGCGTTGATGTCAATCTTCCATCTTGTAAGTCTTGCTGCAAGACGGGCATTCTGTCCCTTATTACCGATTGCAAGGGAAAGCTGATCCTCGGGAACTGTTACACGGCAGGATCTCATATCCTCGTCGAGGATTTCAACACCGAGTATCTTTGCGGGAGCAAGTGCTGCACTGATATATTCCTTGGGGTCGTCGCTGAACTTTACTATATCTATCTTTTCGCCCGAAAGCTGCTTGATGATTCTGTTTATTCTGTCGCCTCTTACGCCGATGCATGCACCGATGGGGTCTACATTTTCGTCAGAGCTGTAAACTGCAATCTTTGTTCTTGAGCCTACTT
>CAYTRD010000094.1:0-4015 GCA_964440255.1 uncultured Ruminococcus sp.
AGATTATAAGATTTATTGTGTGGCTCTCGGGATATAACTTATGATATTTTATTTTCCCGAAACGGGACGCCGGGTCGTCGTCCCCTACAAATTATAAGATTTATTTTGTGGTTCTCGGGAAATAACTTATGATATTTTATTTTCCCGAAACGGGACGCCGGGTCGTCGTCCCCTACAAAATTGAAATATATTTTCATCGTTCAAGGGTAATTTGATTTAACCAAATTACGCTGTTAAATTATGATTCAGAGCGAAGCTTTGGCTTCGCTCTGTTTTGCTCTGTTTTGCTCTGTTTCGCTCTTTGTTTTAGTCTATGAAATTGAAATTGTCTTTATTTTCTTCCATAAATTTCTCATAGACCTTGTCTACGAGCTCCTGATCGTCGATTCCCACATATGTGTCATAATCGCTGTCCAGCTCTTCAATGACCTCGAGTATATGCACCTGTGCGTTTTCTTCGTCTGCGGGAAGAAGTGCCACATAGTCGTTGCCCTCGAATTCTACGAAGCCAAGGACTTCAAACTGTTCAACCTTTCCGTCTTCGTCAACAAATTCAAAAATGTTGCTTTCTTCTTCAATGGGTGCGTTGTTCTTGTTGTTATTATTATTCTTGCTCATAATAATTTCCTTCCGTATATTATAATTTTGCATTTTTAACTTTTTGTTTATATTACAAGCCGAAAGGCTTCAGATCGTAATATACAGGTTTTCCAAGCCTACCGATGCACGAAGAATCAGTCTTGCATCATTGGCTGTTATCTTGTCGTTTCTGTCGGCATCACCTGCAAAGAAGGTCATTCCCGAAAGATTGACAAGACCTACTGCTGCACGAAGTGTCTGTCTTGCATCATATGCTCTTATTACTCCGTCACCGTCAACATCGCCCTTGCTGAAATAAGGGGAGATATTAATTGTGAATACCTCGGAGAATTCATTATAGGTTACGGGAATATGCTGTGTGCCTGTTACTGTATAGTCAGGAGTGCCCATAGTAAAGTCCTCGACATATCGGAATGTATCGTCGGTATAAACGAGCCTTACTCTTATTGCCGAAAGGTCTATTTCCTCACCCTTTAAGAAATTCAGAGTAAAATTCTGCGGATATATGATAACGATTTTTTCGGGAACTGCTATTGAATAACGGAATTCCAGAGTTACATACATACCTGAAAAATACACATCAACCTTATTTCCCGGGCCTATGATAAACTGTGACGGGTCGCAGACGGCTTCGCAGTTGTAATGATAAACCTCTTCCGTTTCACCGTTATCGTATGTTGCTTCAAGGATAAGTCCGTCGAGAGCGGGAACCTTGGTGTTGCTGTATACGGTAAGATTATCGGGTTGCTGTTTTACCGTAAGTGAAATGAGGTTTCTCGGTGTGACATTGAGGGTAAATTCACAGTATATATCGGAATATTTATAGGTCACTCTCATAGTATGTTCGCCCTTTGAAAGGACACTTCCGTGTGTTTCCCCGTGACAGCCGCTTAGCGTAAAATCGGGATTCCTGCTTATCTGCTCAAAGGTATATGCTTTGTCCTTTGAGGAATCTTCAAAGCTTACCATAACGATAAGGTCGGAAAAATCTGCAGTCTGATTTTCCATATAATCTGTTTTGGGTGCTTTTATTATACCGATACTTTTTACGGGCTGTCTTTCTACGGTTACCGTAAATTCATCGGAATAAGTATTCACATTATCGGGGGAATATGTTACCCGAACGGTCTTTTCTCCCGGCACCGTCATTTCGGGGGCATATACCGAATAGCCGGTGATATATTTCTGAGTGCCGTTTATATCTGTCGATACTACGGTAAGTCCCGTAAGGTCGAGCTCTTCCCAATTGTCGATATAAGTAAGCTTTGCAGGGAGAGTCTGTATCTTTATTCCCGTAACGGAGGTATCAGCCTTCGGGGGTGTTACAAGCTCAAGTGCACCAAGCTGTATCCAGCCTGTCACTCCGTCCTTCGGAATATATGCCTTGCCGAAGGTATCATTTCTTATTTCCGTGATTTCTATATATGTGTTTTTTGTGATTTCCGCAATTTTTTCGGCAGCAATACTCGGTGAGGCATATACACCGGTCACATCCCTTGTTACGATATACTTACCCGTGCTTGCTGCAAAGCACAGGGGAGCAAAGGATAAAAGCATTGTAATTGCGAGAATTACCGACAGTAATTTTTTCATATCATCATTCCGTTTTGTAAAATTTAAGGCAAAATTCCGTTTTCGAGAAGTATCTCATAAAGGCTTTCAAGTCCTACGGCAATACGAAGCGTTATTCTTGCATTTTCTGCAGCAATCTTATTTGTATTGTAGTAGTCAACTCTTTTCAGCTTTTCATAGTCGGGCTCTTCAAGACCTACTGCGGCACGAAGAACATATCTTGCATCGGCGGCTGTAATTTGTCCGTCACCGTCGGGGTCGCCGAATTTATTATCCGTTATATACTCAAGTCTTTCAAGCTCTTTTTGCTGTTCCAGCTCCTTATCGGACACCCATTTTGCATAAAGCAGCTTATCGCCTGTTTCATATGGGTAAATTTCTGTGATTTTTTCACCCGAAAAGTCGGGGTTTGTATACCAGCCTGCAAAGGTGTAGCCCGTAACGGGAGATTCTATGCTGTATAATTTTGCACCTGCTCCAACGGTATAGAAAACGGGGTTTTTTGTATTATTTGCTCTGCCGAAGGGGTATGTGATATCTGTTGTGAGAACATAGTTTATTTCGTATTCCATAGGAATAAAATGTGCGTTAAGACAGATTTCTGTTGTGCCTTCCGGTATCGTATTTATTCTTTTGTCCCCGTCAGCCGACCAGCCGTCAAAGATATAGCCCTTTACTTCGGGAATGAAAAGTGTCATATCCTCCTGAAGCTCATTTTTCAGGTGCAGTGTTACTCCGTCGGGGATAAGGCTGTTTTCATCGTTGATGTATAATGCCGTGGCTTCCGAGGGAGTGTATATGTATATCTTTTCTGCGGTTTCATCGGTGAAATTTTCTGAGGCTAAAAGGATTCTTAAAAATACAATATCATTATCGGACTTCGTTTCATCTATAAAGGGGAGCAGGTCATTTTTTACGGATATATCAAATTTATTTTCCGAAAGCTGTGTGACCGTTTTCCAATTGAAGCCGTTATCGCTTAATTCAAGGTAGAGCTTTGTTTCATATGCGAGATATTTTTCGGGGGAATTCATAAGTGCTTCGGCACTTCCGTATTTTTCAAGGGCAAGGTCATAAACCATTTTTCTCAATTCCTCCGCACGGGAAAGCGAATGAGAAAATTCTGCTGTATAGCTTCCCGTGTCACCGTTTTCGGAAAAAGAAGTGATTTCGGGTGCAGGTGTCAGCTTGTCCTGTGACTCAAAAGCAAAAACGGGCAGACACGATGAAAACAGAATGAGAACCGCAAGAAATAATGCAGATATTCTTTTCAAGGTACCACCTCCGAAGCTGACGCATAATAATCTAATGTAATTATATATATAAAATGCTTTTCAGTCAACCGGAAATATTTTCTGCTGTTATTCAATTCTTGACACATATCTTTATTCAAAGTATAATGTAAGTGAGTGATAAGTATTTTTAAGAATCCGGTGAATAATATGATAGTAGTTTATAATTGACATCGGCAACCGCGGCGATGTCTACAAATAAAGGAGGGTTGTTTTTATGTCTGATGTTGCAATGGAAGCTGCAAGACTTCTGGATATTCTTCCGGAAAATGATAAGGTTTTTGCGTATGAGTTTATAAAAAAGCTTGTTCTTGCATGGGATCCTGATTTTACAAAGGTCACAGCCGTTGAAGCTGCCCGTATAGATAAGGCAGAAAACAGCGGATTTATCAATGACAATGATATTGATTGGGATAACTTATCTGATATGATAAGCTGATCAAATGATTCTTTGAAGTTTTGCTCGGGTGCGTTAAGCTCCCGAGCAGTCTTTTTGTTGACAAAAGACTGCGGATGTTGTATTTTTGATATAATACAGAATAGTTTTCTGA
>CAYTRD010000094.1:4115-6970 GCA_964440255.1 uncultured Ruminococcus sp.
TTGACAAAAGACTGCGGATGTTGTATTTTTGATATAATACAGAATAGTTTTCTGAAAGGAAGTTTTTATGAAAAAAATAATTTCATTATTTCTCGCATTGGTGCTTGTTTTCTCGTTTTCTTCTTGTATGAAGGTAAATATCACATTTCCCGAAACGGATATCGGTGTGAATGCCGTGCCGGAGACCACAACGAAAGCAGAAGAGGTCGTAACTCTTCCCGAGCTTACCACTACAGCTCCCGTTGAGACGACTGCCGTACCCGAGGAGACTACCGTGTCACAGCAGACATCTGTTGAGACTACCGCTGCACCTGTAGTAAAAACTCCCCTTGAAATGACGAAGGAAGAGCTGCTTGATTGGTTTAATTTGAGTCTTAATAATGTTAAAGAGGGTATGCCCGGCTTTAACCGTGCAAAGCAGAGCACGGTTGCAGATATCGTTCTTTCAAATCAGTTGGCAAACACGCTTGTAGGCTTTGTCAAGGGGATGCTTCTTTCCGAAGAGGTTGAGGAAGCTACGGCGGCAAAGGGACAGTCCTGTGTAGAAATTATGTCCCCCACGGGAGAACGATATGTTTCACAACTGAGCATCTCCGATATTAAGGATATTTCCGTTATGGCACAGGGCACAAGCTATGTTGTGACCGTCACTCTTCCCGATGCGAAAAATCCCACAAAGGATGAGAGTGCATACGCAAAGATATTCAACTTTATCACCGTTGATGATGTTGTGAATACCTATGCTCCCAAGGTAGGTGCTACTGTTGACAGAAATAATATTCAAGTCAATTATTCGGGCTGTACCGCAAAAGCAACAATATCCCCCGACGGTAAGGTTGAGGCATATAATACATATGTTACCTGTGTTGTTGAGCTCAAGGACGCTTCAATTAAAAAGGGTGTTACAATTAATACCGATGTAGAGTTTACATTGGTAACTACAATTGATTATACAAATTTCTCCTATTAACAAACAAAAGTTACAAAATTGTATATTTTGTTAAGGCTAATTTTAATAAAGTCACTTGACAATTGTTTGCGGATGTTGTAAATTATGTATGTATTGCATACTCATACTAATAAGTGTGCAGCACCATAACAACGGCTGATGCCGTATCATTGAAAGGGGTATACACCTAATGAAGAAAAATGCTTTAAGAGTAATTGCTCTTGTTCTTGTTGCAGGTATGCTTTTTGCTTTTGCTTCCTGTACTCAGGAAATTCATGTTCGTTTTGTTGATAAAGACGGTAATGATGTAGACATCAGCGGTCTTGTAGGTGTTTCTGCCGGCAACACCGGCACTAACAGCGGCACTAATGACACTCCCGCTACAGTAGAAACAACTGCAGCTCCCACACAGACTCCCTCAACAGAGACTACAACTGCAGCTCCCACACAGACTCCCTCAACAGAGACTACAACTGCAGCTTCCACACAGACTCCCTCAACAGAGACTACAACTGCAGCTCCCGCTACAAGTAACAAGATGCCTTCCACAACTCAGGAAATCACAGATTTCTATAAGAAGGGCGTTGATGAAATCAAGGCAGGTAATGTAGGTTACACAAAGAAGGAATGGCAGAATGTTGACGCTGTTAACATCGGTGCTGATATGGTTAACAGTGCAGTTACATCAGTTCTCGGTTCTTTCATGACAGTTGAAGCTGACGCTGAAGAACAGGTTAATGAAAAGGGTTCAGACGATGCAAAGAGAAGAATCGCTGCCTGGACACTTACTGACCTTTCACAGGTTGCATCCGCTACTTGCGTACAGGACGGCTCTAACTATAAGATCACAATCATTATGAAGGACGAAGACACACCCAAGAAGTCCGGTTCAGTTCTCGGTCAGGTTACAGGTTCTCTTCTTTACTGGGAAGATATTGATGAAACTCTTTCATCTGATCCCACAGTTACAAAGATTCTTACTGCTTATGATGATATTCATGTTATCTATAAGGGATACAAGATCGAAGCTGTTATGACTCCCGAAGGACAGTTCGTTTCTATCGACCACACTGCTGATGTTGATATCCTTATCGGTTCTGCAAAGATCCTTGTATTCACAATTGAAGACAAGAGCGGTCATATGTGGAACTACTGCAAGTTCTATAACTTCGTATACTAATACATAAAAACACGGTGCGAGAAATCGCACCGTATTTTTATGTAAATGCAAAACGCAAAGTGCAAAATGCAAAATAAATTATGAATTCACCGCCTGATTATCGGGCGGTAAGTTTTTGCTTGCATTATATCTGTTTTCGGCGTATACTATAAATATAGAATGAGCTGAAGGAGGGAATCTGTATGTGTGAGAAAAATCAGTTGAATGATATATTGTCAGAAGTGCAAAGACAATCAGCAATGCTTTTCGGTGATAGACTTGTTGATGTGATACTTTACGGTTCTTATGCACGGGGTGATTATGATGCTGAATCGGATATTGATATTATGATTCTTGCGGAGATCGATTCGTCTCTTGCCGCTTCATTTTTATGTGAATTGAGGGACAGTGTCTATATGCTTGAAATCGAGAAGGACTGTGTCATTTCCCTTTGTGTTACACCTAATGATAACTTTCAGAAATACAAAAAAGTTTCACCGTTTTACAAAAATGTATGGGAAGAGGGTATTCGTTTTGCAGGATAAAATGTAAATGCAAAACGCAAAGTGCAAAATGCAAAATAAATTATGAATTCACCGCCTGATTATCGGGCGGTTAGCTTTTTTCTCTCAAATGCTACAAAATGCAAACTAAATTCTGTGATTTGTGGGCGATGCCACCCTTAACAGAGCCCTTACGCTGTCATTTGCCCTTATATCATGTAGGGGACGACGACCTCGGCGTCCC
>CAYTRD010000095.1:0-6961 GCA_964440255.1 uncultured Ruminococcus sp.
TTAACTGAAACGGGACGCCGGGTCGTCGTCCCCTACAGATTATAAGATTTATTTTGTACCTCTCGGGAAATAACATCTGCCCTACAAATTATGATTACTTTTTACCGAAATAGAATCCAATCGGATTCTTTGACGGGAAGAATTTATATTTTGTTTCCAGCTTTGTATGAAGGCTTGAACCGAAATTCAGGTTTCTTGCAAACCATATATTAAGCTTGCTGTAGGGCTGATATCTCTGTTCAAGGTCAATAAATGTCTTTTTGTCAACGATACTTGTATAATGAGTAAATGTATCGAAGCCTGTTTTGCCGTGGTACTGTCCCATACCGCTTTCACCGATACCGCCGAAGCCCATAGAGGTTGTTATAACATGAATGTCCGTTTCATTTACACAGCCGCCGCCGAACTGACAGGAGGAGTGAACCTTTTCAATATTAGCCTTACTTGAAGAGAAGATATAAAGGGCAAGAGGCTTTTCGTGGCATTTCACGGTGGTAATCACTTCATCAAGACTGTCGTATGTGAGAATGGGAAGAACAGGCCCGAAGATTTCTTCCTTCATAACGGCATCATCCCATGTAACACCGTCCATAACTGTCATCTGTATTTTGCGTGTTGCACGGTCGCTGTTTCCCCCGTGCACCGTCTTTTCGGGGTCAATAAGTGAGCATACTCTGTTAAAGTGCTTGTCATTGATAATACAACCGTAGTCCTCATTATTAAGGCAATCGCCGAACTGACGGTTGATTTCATCCTTAAGAAGTCTTACAAATCTGTCCTTAACAGAGGAATGCACATAAACATAGTCGGGAGCTACACAGGTCTGTCCCACATTAAAGCCCTTACCGAAAACAAGTCGTCTTGCGGCAAGACGGAGATTTGCGGTTTCGTCAACTATGGTGGGACTCTTTCCGCCAAGCTCAAGCGTTACGGGAGTGAGATTCTCCGCTGCCTTTTTAAGCACGGTCTTACCAACATTCTTACTGCCCGTAAAGAATATGTAATCAAACTTTTCGTCAAGAAGATACTGATTCTCTTCCCTGCCTCCGGGAATGACTGCTACATATTCGGGAGGGAATATTTCCTTTATCATATCCCCTATAGCCTTGCTCGAATTGGGCGAATATGCACTCATCTTTACAACACAGGTATTTCCTGCCGATATTGCGTCAATAACAGGAGGCAAGGTCAGCATTAAAGGATAGTTCCACGGACTCATAATAAGAGTAACACCGTAGGGGGTTGGTCTTACATAACTGTGAGATAACTGCTGACCAAAGGGTGTCATAACAGTCTTGTTCTTCGTAAGCTTTCTTATATGGGAAAGCATATAGTTCACTTCCGCAAGCACAACAGCAATTTCACACATGTATGACTCATACGCACTCTTACCAAGGTCAGCCTTAAGTGCCATCGACAGAACACTTTCATTCTTTACGATGTATTCTTTAATTTTCTTCAGGTATTCTATTCTTTTGTTAACATCTCTCGTCGCACCTGAATCAAAAAATTTTCTCTGCGTCTCAACAACAGCATGAATCAGCTCTTTATTCATCATCAATACCTCCAACAGTACAATAATCAACATTTATCTGCATTTTGTACATATTTTATTTATTATTATATCATACTTTTGTTAATATTTCAATAAACATTCAAGGAGGATGATATTTTTTGTTCATAAAAACAATGATATTGCAAATAAAACAAAAACTTTTTCTTGACGAAATAAACAAACTTATAGTAAAATGATTTTATCCGCTCGTGGCGCAGCTGGATAACGCAGCAGATTCCGATTCTGAAGATCGGGGGTTCGAATCCCTTCGAGCGGGCCAGAAAAAAGCATCGACTTTGTCGGTGCTTTTTTCAATGAAATTCGCCTTACGGCGAGTGAAATAGCTCCGCTATGAAATACGCTGACGCGTATGAAATATTTGCTTCGCAAATGTTTAAGAGGCGAATTTTATTTCACTTTCTGCGTCAGCAGAAAATTTCATAATCCGTGAGGATTATTTCATATTGCGTAGCAATATTTCATCAAGTATGTTATAATATTTTCAGAGGTGATATTTTTGAAAGAAAATAAACTCGTTGATTTATCAATGGACTTTTCTGTAAAGATTATTAAACTCTGTGAAAAAAAACTAAAAGGACACTACTCACTTGTTAATCAATTAGAACGCTCTGCTACTTCTGTTGGTGCTAATATTCACGAAGCAAATTATGCCCACGGCAAACCCGACTTTGTTGCAAAACTTCAAATATCATTAAAAGAATGTTACGAAACAGAATATTGGATTGAACTGTTCGTTAAATCAGATATAATTGATAGAGAAATTGCTAAAGAATTATGTAATCAATGTGGTACAATAGGAGCGTTACAAAAAACTCATCGGGATGTATCTTTTTCGATACACCCCGATTTTTACGCTTATTTGACGCCGAGACCTAATTCATCGGCGTGCTCTTTCATAGCTTCAATGCAGATTTCAGCTACTTCCTTTACTTCCATTCCGAGCATTTCACAGCCTTTTTTGATGACCTCTCTGTCACATTTTGCTGCAAATTTCTTGTCCTTGAATTTCTTCATAAAGCTTCCGATTTCCATATCGGTGATACCCATAGGTCTCATTCTTGCGGCAGCCTGAATAATACCCGTCAGCTCGTCAACGGTATAAAGTGACTTTTCAATGTTATTCACAGGCTCAACATCATTACAATGTCCGAAGCCGTGAGCAAGAATCGCTCTTATCTCATAATCGGAAAGACCTGCCTGACGAAGAGGCTCTTCGGTAAACCGCAAATGCTCGTCGGGATGCTGTTCATAGTCATAATCGTGAAGATAGCCTATTGCCTCCCAATGAGAGATATCCTCGCCGAAATGCTTTGCCATACCACCGAGAGCCACCGATACATTTTTTGCATGAAGAAAAAGATGCTCTTCAGTTGTAGTATCTTCAAGTAATTCCCTTGCCTTTTCTATTGTAAGCATAATTTCCACCTTATAATTTAATCTGTTCATTGATCTTTTTCATAAGCTCAATATCGACCTTGACGATTTCTCTGTCATAGGTAAGAAGTCCGTTAGTTTCGTCCTCAACGTCGCTTACTTCTGTATAAACGAGAGCGGAGAGACCCTTTTTATTAATAAGGGGCTGAATTCTCTTTGTGTAAAGAACTTCGAGTGCCTTTTCAAGAGCTTCCTTTGACTTATAGATTCTGTAGCCGAAGGTTTTATCCGTATTGAAGCGGTGACCGTTAATTGACATTGAATAACCGCCGAACTCTGTAAGAGCCGTTACTCGGTCATCATTTCTGCCGTATTTCGGGAAGATAAAGGGAGTAAAATAAATGTGGAAGCTGTTGAGATCGCCGGCTCCCTGATCGTGCCAGCCTGATGCGTGGTCGATGATTCTTGTGGGGTCTTTTTCTCTGAAGAATTTTGTTGCCTTAACTGAATCGAACTGTCCCCAGCCCTCATTGAAGGGCACCCACAGGGCAATTGAAACGCTGTTATAAAGCGTATTTATCATTCTTTCAGCATCAATATAATATTCCTCTCTGCCCTTTTTATCCTCACGGGAGAAAAGCTTGTAGTTTTCCTTTGTATCCTTAACTCCGAATGTCTTTTTAAGACCTGTTGCAAGACCGAATGCGGGAAGAATTGTTGTAGCAGCCGTGTTATAAACATCACCGCCGTTGATCATATCCTGCCATACAAGCATACCCAATCTGTCACAATGATAATACCAACGAAGAGGCTCAATCTTGATGTGCTTACGAAGCATATTGAAGCCCATATCCTTCATAGTCTGAATGTCGAAAATGAGAGCTTCATCGGAGGGAGCGGTATACATACCGTCACTCCAATAGCCCTGATCAAGAAGACCGTTGTGGAAATAAGGCTCATTATTGAGCATAAGACGGGAAAATCCCTTGCTGTCCTTGCCCACGCTGAATTTTCTCATACCGAAATAGCTCTTTACCTCGTCAGACGAGGACTTTATCACAAGGTCATAAAGCTTCGGATTTTCGGGAGTCCATTTTTCATAGGAAGTGAGCTTCAGGACGGCACTGTTCCCCGATGTGGCAACAGCACAAAGTACCTTGTCACCGTCAAAGGCACTAACGGTAATTTCGCCCGCATTGCCCTCCTTCACTACCTCCACCTTGACAACATCATTATCAATATCAGGAGTGATTTTTATTGACTTTATATAACTTTCGGGCACCTCCTCCAGCCACACCGTCTGCCATATGCCCGACTGAGGTGTATACCAGATGTTACCTCTCTTTGAGGTCTGCTTACCCGAAGCCTGTGAGGAGGTCTCCGACGGGTCAGTGACCTTGAGTGCTATCTCATTTTCGCCGTCTGCAACCGCACCTGTAATATCCACCTCAAAGGGGAAATATCCTCCCGTGTGCGTGCCGAAGCTCACACCGTTCACACGGACTTCGCATTTATAGTCAACTGCTCCGAAATGAAGCAACACTCTGTCATTTGTCTTTTTAAATGTGAATTTCTTTCTGTAATAAAGCACATCGTCGGGAGTGACATTTCTTTCAACACCGCTTAACAGACACTCGGGACTGAAGGGTACTACAATTTCTCCCTCGTAGCCGCCGAATTCCTTTGCTGCGGGATAAATTGCATAGTCCCATATGCCGTTAAGACAAATGTAAGAATCTCTTACCATCTGCGGACGGGGATATTCGGATAAAGGCATTTCACGGTTTAATTCTCTTCCCCAGCGTGTATATAATTTTTCCATAATTATTCCTCCAGACTCTTGATAGCTTCAGTTATTTCACCGACAGTCTTTACTTCCCTGTCGGCACGGTTGATTTTTTCGTCCCAATATCCCGTGGAATTCATCCATACGGTTTTCCAGCCGGCATCCCTTGCACCCTTGATATCATTGACGGGATTATCGCCTACATACACCATTTCATCGGAAGAAAAGACAAACTTTTCCCGCATAATATCAAATATTTCTTTATCGGGCTTATGTACTCCGTAATCGCCCGTAACTATTATTTCATCAAAATGTGTCCGAAGTGACAGCATATCTATTTTCGCATACTGTAGTGCGTGGTTGCCGTTTGTGATAAGTCCCGTCTTATAACCGAAAGAGCGAAGCTCCTCAAGCATCGGTATAGTGTCGGGGAACGGTACTGCCGTCACGGCAAAATATTTATAGATAAACGAACGGTAATCCTCAAAGGGAGGCACTTTTACAAAAACACCCTTTTCCGCAAGATAGCCGTGAATATTCTCCCAGCCGAAATAAACAAAATTATCGTCGGCATAGCACCAAAGCTTTCCTATTTCCTCATCCGTCATTTTATCACTGACCTGAAATTCCTCACGAAGCCGCGGCACAAGACTTTTCAGAGTCCCGTGACGGTCAAAAAGAGTATGGTCAAGGTCAAATATTACTGCTTTAATCATCTTTTGAACATATCCTCAAAATCTTTTCCTGCCGTATTTTTAAGGGGCAGGTCAATAGCTTTTCCCTCGTATGCAGACTTGTAAACAGCAAGCACGGCTTGAAGTGCCGTTTTGCCCGCCTCAGCATCAACATAAGGAGCTCTGTCCTCTTTTATTGCACTTGCAACATCACTGAAAAGACTGGTGTGTCCGTTGCCGTAGACATTTGCCGTCTTTTCGTGATACCCGTCTTTTGTATCATTCGGGTCATCTGTAAAACGCCACACATCAATTGCGTTTGCACTCTTCCCGCCAAGCTTCACAACACCGCCGTTTCCGATTAAGGTCAAATGCTGTTCGAGACTGTCACCGGGTATGTTCACGGTACCCTCGACAGTTGCCACAACTCCGTTTGCAAACTGAAATACGGCTGTACCTATGTCCTCAGCCTCAATATAGGGGTGATATTGATTTCTGGTTGCACCGAAAACTCTTGTAAGCTCCCCACCGCACATCCATATAAGCAGGTCTATTCCGTGTATGCACTGATTCATAAGTGCACCGCCGTCGGTGGCAAACTTACCTCGCCAATCTGCCTGATCATAATAACTCTTATCTCTGCCCCAACGAACGGTTATAGCACCGTGGGAAAGTGTCCCGAATCGACCTTTTTCAAGTGCCGCACGCATTTCCTGAACAGCAATATTAAACCGGTTCTGATGACAGGCAGACACCTTTACATTATGCACTTTTGAAAGGCGTATAATTTCATCGGCATCCTCAATGCTCATCGCCATAGGCTTTTCAATAATTACATTTATGCCCCTCTTTATTGCTTCAATTGCCGCCTCAGCGTGAAGAGAGCTGGGCAGTGCAATGCTCACAAGCTCAGGCTTTTCGGTATCATACATCTCACGGTAATCAGAATATCTTCTGATATTTTCATTGTCACACCGAACCGAACAACTGAACATTTCATCAATATGCGAAAAATCGATATCACATACGGAAAGTATCTCAAATCCGTTTTCTACAGCCGCCTTAATATGACTGGGTGCTACCCTACCGCACCCCACAAGAGCATATCTCATACCAATTCTCCAAAATTACATATATTTAGTATATTTTATATCGTAAGACATAAACTGTCAATAATAATTCGGATTTCGGATTTCAGAAAGACATACAAAAACATAATCAAACCCAAACTCCTCTTCCTTACTTCTTCACTGTTCACTTTTACTTCTTACTTCAAAAAAATTTCATATGTTATTTCCCGAGAGACACACAATAAATCTGACAATCTGTAGGGGACGACGACCCGGCGTCCCGCTTCGGTAAAATTAAATAACATATGTTATATCCCGAGAGCCACACAATAAATCTGATAATCTGTAGGGGACGACGACCCGGCGTCCCGCTTCGGTAAAATTAAATATTATATGTTATTTCCCGAGAACCACACAATCAATCTGATAATCTGTAGGGGACGACGACCCGGCGTCCCGCCGGTAGGGAGTAAAGATACAG
>CAYTRD010000096.1:0-6954 GCA_964440255.1 uncultured Ruminococcus sp.
GGCGGATATCCCGGTGCAGGCGGTGTCGGCGGTAAGAGAGAATATATGAAGTATCTCGGTGCAGGTCTTGACGGTGCTGTTAAGGTTAAAAAGGCTTTCTGCGGCGGTACACTTTCCGCTAATCCCCTTTCCTGTGCAGCCGGCTACTTCACTCTCGAAGAAATGGACAGAACAAACGCTTGTCAGAAAGCAGGCGAAATGGGTGACAGAATAACAAAGGGACTTCAGGAAATCATCGAAAGACGCCACCTTCCCTTCGTAGCATTCAATCAGGGTTCAATATGCCATCTTGAAACAGTAGGCACACTTCAGTTCTCAATCAACTGGAATAAGCCCTGGACTATCCCCGGTGTTCTCAAGCAGACAGACATCAGAAAGAAAGAAATGACTCATATGGGTGCAGCTTATATGGCTGAAGGTCTTGTTACCCTCGCAGGCAGCCGTCTTTACACAAGTGCTGCATATACAGAGGCTGATATTGACGATGCACTTACACGCTTCGACCGTGTATTTGAAAACATCACAGTAAAAGAAGACTGATACACCCGAATTTTTAATGAGGTGAAATATAATGGACTTAATGCAAGCAAAGCTTGATGTCATAAAAGCAGGTAAGCTTCTCTGTGAAAGAGGACTTATTCAGCGTACCTGGGGAAATGTAAGCTGCAGAATTGACGAAGAATCATTCGTTATCACTCCCAGCGGAAGAGATTATCTCGGACTTACTCCCGACGACATCGTTCTTGTGAAAATTGAAGATCTTTCCTATGAGGGCGATGTAAAGCCCTCATCCGAAAAGGGTGTTCACGCCGCCTGTTATAAGCTCAGAAGCAATGTTAATTTTGTTATACATACACATCAGACAATGGCTTCATTAGCAGGACTTTCAGGCTATGATATAAACCATCTTGAAGGCAAAAGTGCTGAGATCATAGGCAAGCATGTACCTCTTGCTTCATACGGACTTCCCGGCACAAAGACGCTCCGTGAGGGTGTAACAGAAGCAGTAAAGCGTTCTTCTTCAAAAGCAGTTCTTATGAAGCACCATGGTGCTGTATGTATGGGAACCGACCTCAATAATGCATTTGAGGTTGCAAACGAGCTTGAGGAAGCCTGCAAAAAGATATTCTTTGAAAGATACAGAGAGCTTACAGGCAGAACAATTGATACCTTCGGCTCACTTTGTGAATATATCGCAAGTACTCTTATGTCGGAAACATCCTCCGATGATATTCCGGCATACAACTCCGAAAGACTCTACAGCGTTCTTGAAATGACTCCCGTTGACGGCGGTGATGCCGTAATGATAGATCTTCAGACAGGCAAGCCTCTTGATGCAACAGCAGATTACCCTGCTCTGGCAGAGCTTCATGCTGAAATATACAAAAAGAGAAAAGATGTCAATGCTATCGTTCATTCAAAGGAAACGGCTACGACCGAGCTTTCAAAAACAGGCATCACAGTAAAGCCTTTCCTTGATGACTTCGCACAGATAGTAGGCATTTCTCTTAAGACTGCAGATTATGATATAAACAACCGTCTTAAATCAGCTAAAAAGGCGGTACGTAAAATGAAATACCGAGATGCAGTTATGTTAAAGCATAACGGAGCGATTTGCGTAGGTTCATCAAAAGATGAAGCAAATGCAGTAAAGCTCGTTGCCGAGAAGGGTTGCAAATCCTTTGTTGCCGCATCGGCATACGGTAAGGAAGACAAGTATATCAATCCCTTGGAATGCACCTTAATGAGAGTGATCTATAAGACAAAATATTCCAAGAAAAAATAATCTGAGTAAGGAGGATTAATATGGCGGTTGGTAAAAAATCATCACACAAAAATGCCGCCCGTTCAAGACACCTTATAAAGCAGGCTTTTGCCGAGCTTCTCAATGAAAAGGATATGGCAAAAATAACGGTAACGGATATCGTGGAACGAGCAAATATTTCCCGCGGAACATTCTATGCACATTATCTTGATGTATATGATCTTTATTCGGCAATACAGTCAAATATTATTGAGGCTATTGACGAAGCTCTTGATAAGATGGGAATAAGCAATATTATACTTGATCCTACCGAAGCCATTAATTTCGGTCTGAAGTTTCTCGAAAAGAATAAGACTTATTACAAACTGTTCCTTACTTCTTCACACGGTGAAAAGCTTATAATGAGAATTATTTCGCTTGCAGAAGAAAAATTTGCTCACGAAATTGAAAACCTGTTACCGCCTGACGAAGTACCCGAGTATATATGCCATATGTATTATACACTCGGCGGAATACGAAACATACTCATACATTGGTTTATGGATTCTCTGGGAATCACAAGCGAACAATGTGTACAGCTTCTGTCACAGTTTTATCACGCAAATAAACCTCAAAGGCTCTGTGAAGTCATCCTTGCAAAAAAGCAGGCAGAAGGAAAATAAATCATTGCTGTAAAACATAAAGGCGTTGTGTTCTGACGAACACAGCGCCGATTTATTTGTCTGCGGAATAAATATCATTTTTCAGTGTATACAGATTTAACAGGTGTTTCATATCCTGCAAAAATTCAAAAAAAAGATAAAGAAATCAGGGACTGCTCAAGCAGTCCCCTTTTGCTTATATATTATTTGTTATATTTCGGTATTTGCTATAAGGTCAAGAATCTGGTTAACAAATGAAGACACAAAATTAAAAAGCTTTTCAAGGAAATTGCTGAGATGCTCGAATATACCTACATCCCAATCATTTCCTATATCTGCAGTATCCTCTGTCATAATATTGAGAGGAGCATACTCATCAAGATTTTCAACATAAAGATACTGGGGATATGACTCAATATCATTTACGGTTACATATTTATTTTCGAGATATGTTGCTTCAAAAATCTGTGCCATCATTATATCAATGCAGTTGGGCATATATGCATGCTTACTGCCCTTGATAAACCATGTGTGATCAGGAAGAATACCAGTTGAGGCATCAATGCACTTGTCGGGAGAAATGTACTTTGCAGTACCGTTATTTTCAGCATTGGCTAAATAATCCTTGCTGAATGTTTTACCCATCTCGGTTGTTGTAGCACCGTATGTCTGACTTGTAACCGAAACCGTATTGTCACTGTGAAGATTTGCTTCCTCGCTTATCGGAACTGCGGCAAAACCGTATTTAGCAGTAAAGTAAACACATACTCCTGCATCTATTGCACCGTTGATGATATCTTCTGTTTTAAGAGTTACTTCATTATAATATCTGTCAATCTTTTCTATGAGCTTTGCATACTTTGTCTGTTCTTCTTCGGTGGGGAAATTAAGCTCTTTTGCAGCTTCAAAATAATCATCACCTACAAAAGACCAGAAAGCAGGCATAGTACCGAAGGATTCCTTAAGAATTCTGGGGATAATATCCGTATATACCTGATCATAAATGCTGTATATAACATCAATGGGAAGATCAAGTCCGTTTATAAAATTAAGTATTGCAACAAATGATTTTGCAAAAGAGATAAGCTCATCCTCTTCGCTGTCAAGTGTCATCTGAAGGAATCTGTCAAGAGCGTCAGAATCAACAACTACCTGACCTGAAAAAAGTGCACCTACAATTTCAAAGCCGTCAATACCGCCTACATAGAAATTAACAGCATTAACATCATCATATCCGTATTCGGAAAGATATGCAAGAACTACATTCGCACCAAGACATCTGCCGACAAGGTTTACCTTGCTGCTGCCTGTAGCTGTTTTTACCTTCTGAATATAAGCATCAAGCTCTGCAGCAGTAACAAAAACATCAACACGCCAATCATATTTAAGAGAGTATGCATAAATATCATACTTTCCGCCATACCATCTCTTATTTGTAACAGATGTTTCACGGACACAATCATTACCGGAACCGTCAGACGGCTCGCCGTTCTCATCAAGACCGAATCTTCCGAGGTCTGCGACAAGAGTATTTACAATGAGGTCATTATATTCTGTATAATCCCCCGTAGTAACACCCTTCATAAGAGGCTCCATAATGTTTTCAAGCATTCCACCGAGAACACCGTCGGTAAGAAACGGTACATTTCCGCCCACTAAAATTTCAGAATTCTTGTCATTTTTATCGGAATAAATATTCTCACCGTATCCCTGAACATATACAGTAGGAATGGTTGTTGCTCTTTCAACACTTGCAGGAGCTTCTGCAGCGAAGACTGAAAGCACACCGCAGCTCATTATTAACATAACTGCAAGAAACAATGAGAGAAGCTTTTTCAATTCGTTTTTCATCAAAATCACCTTTCTGTAAATAGACTCACACGCACAAATTATAACACAGCATATGGTATAGGTCAAATATTTTTTCATAAATTATACATTTTTTGTTAATATTATATTCCTTTATGAAATCCCGACAAATTTGTTCATATTGTGGTAATACTGTGTTGAATATTGACTGAAATAAAAAAAGTGTTAAAATACAGTTAATTATAAATTCAGGAGGATAAATTATGAAGAAATACCGTCCTCGGCAGGAAATAAAAATTAAAAATATAATAATAGCTATTCTTTGTGCTGTTATTGTTATTGAAAGTGTTGCATTTACTGCCGTATCACTGTTAAACAAAAACGGCAATGATACCGTAAGAAAGGAAGAATCGGCAATTGAACTGAATCTCAGCTTTGAGGGAGTCGGAGATGAAATCAGCATTCCCGTTGCCACGCTTGTCGAAAAAGCTTCCGATACAGGTATAACCCCATCAGACATCACGGGACTTGTAAAGAAGGTCATTTACTCAGACCTTATTGTAAATACTATTATGTCTATGGCATATCCCCTGCTTTTTCAAGTTCTTACAAACCTTGAAATGATGGACTTTGCCACAAACATTGACCTTTATCCCACCGGTCCCTTATATGCATCAAAAATTCAGGGCTCGGCATATACCTGCTGTGATAAAGACGGCACAAGAAAGTCCCTTACAGATGTTCTCAATAATGTAGGCTCTGACTGGACTTATATGGATTCAACCGTTACATGGCTTGATACTGACGGGGTTGAGAAAACGACTACACTCTGGAACTCAATAAAATGGGGCGTAACCGACAAGGAAAGCTTTTATACGGTTATGGCTGATATGTCTGAGGGGCTCAGGGGTGTTCTTGAAATATGCGTACAGGGCAAATCAAGAACCGTCAACATAAATGTTGTTGATTATCTTATGGGAACTGATGCACTTCCCATAAATCTCGACGCTGCCAATATTTATAATGCTTCCGAAAAAAGCGGATATGAAATCTGTCTTTTAACACTTTTCAATACATTAGGACTCAAAGAGGGAGAATATCCCGCTCCCGCAGAGGTTAACGGTTATACAAATCTCGGAGATATCTGGAAAGCAATTCTCGAGCCCGTGATTCTTGCTGTAGACAAGGCGGCGACAGCTCCCGTAAATGAACTTACAAGTATGCTTATAAACTTTGCAAATGTGATTGATTCGGGAAAGCTCTGTGACAGTATGCATTCACTTCGTATGGATGCTGATTTCCATGACCTTGCAACAGCCGTTATGGGCTTTGAGGACGGAGAGCTTTATAATCTCGGTGACTCGCTCGTTGAGATAATCGGCGAAACGGGACTTGATATTTCAGGCTCATTCAATAATCTTCTTGACGGTCTTCTGAAGGTCATAACTAAATCTGAATATGCAGATATGCCGGATATGGATATTGCAAGACTTTTATCCTGTGCCACCGCAACCACGCTTGCTGACGGAAGCACATACTATGTGGCAGATTCCGGTAAAACAATTGATTTTCTTATTGAATACGCTGTTAACGAAAAGATTATTGAAAGCATTATAAATCTCACTCCGCTTAAGGGAACAGAGGAAGCGTCAACAATTGTTTCTGCAATAGGTCAAAGCAAGGAAGGACTTACCACAATAGCAAAAACTCTTGTGGGACTTCTTCTTGAGAAATTAAATGAAATAACCGTATAAAACAATATAATTTAAGGGGTTCCGGACAGGTTTATGCCTGTAAGAACCCCTTAATCAATCAAAAAAACAGAAATATTAAAAATTTTTATGTTTATCGCATAATCGCATCAAAAATACTCTGTGCAAAAAGCTCATGCATTTCTTTGACAGGGTGATTTATACGATTTGCAAGAAGCATCGTTATATCCTCGGTGAGACTCAATTTCTTCCATTCTTTATAACAATCGCAAACCTTTATATCAAGACTGATTGCAAGTTTTACGGCAGAATCAATATACTTATCCATTCTGCCCTCATTTTGCATTTTTGCCGTTATCTCGGCATAACCTTTAAGCTCTTCGAGGGTATCATCAGCAACATAGGTATTGAGCATATTTGGCGTCAGAAATACTGTTTCAACTCCCCTTTTATTACACTCCGAAAAAATTGCTTCAAGAGAATCAAGATAAGCATCAAGCTCGCCGTTTACATCATTAAGACCGAAGCACACAATAACAAGATCAGGGTGATGGGCAAATACATCCCTTTCCATTCTCCCGAGTGAACCGGAAGCCGTTATTCCGCCGATACCTGCATTAATTACATTAACGGGAACATAGTTTCTTACCGAATTTATCTTTTTTCGAAGCCTGTTCCAGTATACAGAATCATAATCAATTTCATCAGGTGCTACTGCACCGTGAGTAACGCTGTCACCAAAAGCAACAATATTAATAGGACCGTGTTTAACAAGCCCGTCATAATCAAAATAAATTTTATCTTTAACTCTCATTCAATTCACCTTCATAACTTAAATTAACCGCACCTGCTGATATTGCAATTATAAATATCAAACAGATTCAAAACAATGCAAAGCATTGTATATCATTATTACTTTTATATAATAAAAGAAACGACAAGCGTAAACCTGTCGTTCCTTTGGCGCGCTTCAAGGGACTCGAACCCCTGGCCTACTGCTTAGAAGGCAGTTGCTCTATCCAGCTGA
>CAYTRD010000097.1:0-6809 GCA_964440255.1 uncultured Ruminococcus sp.
TGAAGTGCATCATCTGACAATGCTCAAAAAAAGATACCTCGGAAATCGAGGTATGATGAGATGATGTATTGCTTTATTGGTGAGCAATGACATGACCTTATGTTGCAATCAATGAATTATAAGAAAATAATCTTGCGATTTATCAATACTTTATCTATTTTTTTGCTTTTAGAGGTTTACTGTATAATAAACTTGTGTCATTCAATAATCTCCGGGTGAATTATACGCAAATTTCTCACATACCGAGCAATTTCCTCTATGTTAAAAAAATATACCTCGATTATCGAGGTATGTGAATATATACATATATGAAAGGATGATTTGTATGAATTTGAAAAAAGATGTTAGTAAGGGAAGCGTGACACTTATGGTGCTTTCGGTATTGGAGGACAAGGATCTTTACGGTTATCAGATGGTGACTTATCTTGAGAGTCTGTCGTCAGGTGTATTCAAGTTTAACGAGGGCACATTATATCCCATTCTTCATGCTCTTGAAAAGGAAGATTGCCTTGAATCCTACTGGAATGTGGTTGATGACTCGCGTCCCAGAAAGTATTATCATATTACAGATAAGGGTATAAAGCTTCTTAAAGAATCAAAGAAAGAATGGGAGGAGTATGCGGGGGCTGTCAATGCGGTGCTCATAGGGGGTGCATTGAATGCATCTACATAAAGATATTGAAGCTTTTATTAAAGAGTGTTATCCCAAGGGGTTACCTTTATACAGACGGGATGAACTGAAAAAAGAGCTGCTGTCGCACATTTTTGATAAGATGGATTTTCTTACGGAGTCGGGAATGAGTGAGGAAGAGAGTGTTTCCGAAGCCGTGAAAAGCATGGGCGAGCCTGCAAAAATCCGGCAGTCCTTCGGTAAGCTCTACCGTTTTGAAAGACTTCCCGGTATGATTGCTTTTGTCGTTTTGTCGGCTTTATGCATATGTGCAATTTTCAGCGGATTCATACTTATAAGTGCAGATACAACAGATGATTATCCTACAATATTTCATTACCTGATAAGTGCTTCTTTTACGGGAAGTATAGTTTTTATGTACATATACGGATACCGCAGAAGAAATGCTTCTCTTCTTTTATCGTTAACGGTATATATGCTTCTGAATCTTCTGACATTTTTATATACAAGCGGGATTTTTCAGAGTGTTTCCATTGGTATTACCATTATTTTATGTGCGTTGTTTAATATTCCTGAGCAAGTGCCGGACAGTTCCTCGCTGTTTAGGGATGCAGAGATGCTTGTGCTTATTGGTGCACTATGCCTTACAATTACAATAATGGTTGTGTTGTTTATTGTCGGTGTTATTCTGACAGTGACGGTGCTTACCGAATCAAAGCGAAAGAAAAAGAGCAAAAAAATCAAACAAAAAAAACCACTTATTGTGTATTTTTATTTAATTTTTTCTCTTGTAATACTTTCCTCTGTTCTTTTTCATTTTACGGCACAGGAATACTCGTTTATGCAAAATAATATTATGAACAGAAGTATTTCAAATATTATTGATATCAAGAAAGGTCGTTCGGCTTATGAAGAGCTGACTTCGGGAATGAGTTCCGCGGAGGTAAATATTGTTCTGCGAAAATATGGCTTCAAAGAGTATAAGAGGTCTGACGGTGTATATTCTCTTCCCGACTTTGAGCCGGGTTATTCTATGCCTGACTCAAATGTATATATTATTGAAAATACATCTTACAGTCTTAATTCTCTTTATAATGATACGGTTCTCATTTTGAATTTTAAGGACAAAAAACTGAATTTCAAACAACTTTATCTTTACAGGTGCTCAACAATTGCCTTCAGTATCGGACGAAATGAGAAAACCTGGGAATGTTATGAGAATTATCTCACTATTAAAGAGGGTGACAGCAGGGAGGATGTATTGAAAAAATTCCCCGAATCCGTTGCATTTCTTGAAACGGCATATTTTGATTTTGAAGCCGATATTGAAATTTTAAATTTCCGTGCAACCTATAGTGACAGACAGGATATGTCATTTCATGCAAATGTAAATCCTTCCTTATGTTTTGTAGGAGGTAAGCTTGCAGGCTCGGAATTTGAAGCCTTCGGAAAAGACAGGCAATATAATTATCGGGAAATGGAATTGAATAACAAAAAATAAGGGGAGAGTCTTATAAGACTTTGTGATAAGTAAAGTAATTAAAAAAGGGAATCCTATGAATGAAGGATTCCCTTAACAGTTTTGTTTTTCTTATTCTTCGTCTTCGTCGAGCTCTGTGTAAGCTTCGAGAATTGTTCCGCAAGCGGGACATTCAAAGGTCTTGCCTTCTTCAAAGGCTGATTCGTCGATGAAGATTGTTTCGTGGCAGTTTGAGCACTCGATTTCATATTCATATTCGTCGCAATCGAAATCGTCACAACCGTCACAGTCACCGCAGTCACCGAAGCAGTAGTCATCATCGTCCCAGTCTTCGTCATCATCGTCGAAGAAATCGCCTTCGTATACGAACTCTTCAAGATTTTCAAGGTCTTCGTCGATAGCATCTATCTGATCACAGTTGTCTGCAACTGTAAGAGCGAGGTCCTCGAGAACATCTGCCATAGCAGCAAGAACCTTACCTTCCTTGGTGGTCTTGTCAATTTCAAGTCCGTCCATAAGTCCCTTGAGGTATGCAACTTTTTCTGTAATATTCATAATAAAAACACTCCTTTTATAATACTGTATTAAAAATAACGGCTGCAGATTATGCAGCCGCAGATTTTTCGGTCAATTATGCACGGCCGAGGTATTCACCTGTACGTGTGTCGATCTGAATCATTTCGCCTTCTTCGATGAAGAGGGGAACCTTAACCATTGCACCTGTTTCAACAGTAGCGGGCTTAAGAGTATTTGTAGCTGTGTCGCCCTTGAAACCGGGTTCAGTTTCTGTAACCTGAAGGTCAACAAAGTTGGGAGGCTCAACACCGAAAACCTTGCCCTTGTAGGAAAGAACACGGCAAGTCATATTTTCCTTAACGAACTTGAAGTTGTCGTCAAGATCAGAAGCATTTACGGGAATCATATCATATGTGTCGGGATCCATAAAGTAGTAAAGATCGCCGTCGTTGTAGGAATATTCACATTCCTTTCTCTCAACGAATGCTGTGGGGAACTTGTCTGTGGGGGAGAAGGTTTTTTCAACAACGCTGCCCTGAATAACATTTCTTATCTTTGTACGAACGAAAGCAGCACCCTTACCGGGCTTAACATGCTGGAATTCAACGATCTGCCAAACTCCGCCTTCCATTTCAAATGTAACGCCGTTTCTGAAATCGCCGGCTGATACCATAAATATCAATCCTTTCTCGGTAATCAATTATTTATTACCTATCTATCATATATTATTTTTTCGTTTTTTGCAAGTACCTTGACAAATATTTTCTCTGTATATGTAAAATTAATACAAAAAATGCAGTATTTTTACAGAATTATAAGCTCTTTGGGGCAGGATGTGAGATTAATACAGCCATCATCGGTTATAACTGCCATATCCTCAATTCTTACACCGAATTCACCGGGAAGATAAATTCCGGGCTCGACCGTTACAACATGACCGGTTTTCAGTGTGTGGGGAGCCTTGGGCGAAAGACGGGGGGATTCGTGAATTTCGACACCGACACCGTGACCGAGACCGTGACCGAAGTTTTTTCCGTAGCCTGCCTTTTCGATGACCTCTCTTGCGGCTTTGTCTGCCTCAACACCCGTGATGCCGTCGCGGAGTGCTTCAAGACCTTTAAGCTGTGCTTCAAGAACCGTGTTATAAACCTCTTTCATTTTTTCTGAAGGCTCGCCGAGGCATACGGTTCTTGTCATATCGGAATGATATCCGTCTACCATGGCACCGTAGTCCATTGTGATAAAATCGCCTTTCTGAACTTTGTAATCACCGGGAACACCGTGAGGCATTGATGAATTCTTGCCTGCAACCGCTATTGTTTCAAATGAAAGAGCTTCTGCACCGTGAGAGAGCATATAAAAATCAAGCTCGAGGGAAATTTGCTTTTCGGTCACACCCTCTTTAATGAAAGTGAGAATATGTGTGAATGCATCCTCTGCAATTTTCTGTGCAGCCTTGATTTTTTCAATTTCGCTTTCTTCTTTTACGATTCTTATTTCCTCAATCGCATCTGCCAGCTCATTTGATGTAATAAATTCAACATCGGGAAGCCTTTTCTTTATTTCATCGAATTCGGCAAGTGTCATTTTATTGTTTTCGACTGCCACCTTTTTTACGCCGTTTTCTTTGAATATTTCGCTGAATTTCTCATATAAATTAGTAGAATCAATAACCCACTCTTCGCCTATGCATTTGGCGGCTGCTTCCGTATAACGGCTGTCTGTAAAAAACAGAGCATTTTCACCGCAAACAAGAAGTGCACCGTCGGATGCCGGGAATTCAGTGAAATATCTTCTGTTTTCCTCGGAAAAGATAATTGCCGCATCTGCGAATGAGGAAACCTTCTTCCGGAGCTTTTCTGTTGAGAACATCATATTTTATCACCTAATCCTTTGCTTTCAAGATACAATTTTTCTTTTTTTCTGATTTTGCGAAAATAAAACGCCATCACTATTTCTTTTGCCTTATATTTTACTCTTACCGAAATTGCACCGGCATTGTTTGCCCCCTGAATGTCGGTAAATAACTGATCGCCTATCATAACAAATTGCGATATGTCCGCACCTGTGATTTTACACGCTTCGGTAAAGCATTTTTTTTCGGGCTTATCCGCATTTGCGATATAAGGAAGCTTGCCCATTTTTCGTGCTATCAGCTTTGCTCTTATAGTGTAAGTGTTTGTGACAATAACAACGGGTATTCCTGCAGCTTTTATGTCTCCCAGCCACTTGAGGACTTCGGGGAAAAGCTTAAGCGTACTGTCATAGACGGTAGTGTTATCAAGGTCTATTCCGACAGTCCTTCCGCCCATATTGATAATATCTTCCGGAGTTATGTCTGTAATTATATCATAAAAATATTTCGGAGTGGAATTTGAATTAAGGCTTGTATCTTTCATAAATCTCCTCAAAAACAATGACGGACCTTCAAAAAGGCCCGCCTGTTCATACGATTATTTGAATTTGCGCTTACGAGCAGCTTCTGATTTCTTCTTTCTCTTTACAGAGGGTTTCTCGTAATGCTCTCTCTTACGTACTTCCTGAATAACGCCGTCACGAGATGTCTGACGCTTAAATCTTCTGAGTGCGCTGTCAAGAGATTCATTTTCTTTAACTTTTACCTGACTCATTATGTATTCCCTCCCTCCGCGTTCTGCGTGGGTAATTAGCATTAATTCTTTGACATTATACAACAGTAGTCCCGTACTGTCAATATGTTTTTTTGACCTTTTTTTGTAAATTTTTGTGATTTTATAATATTTTTTGTTTGGTGTGTTTTTATGGGTATTATGTCGGCGGTTTCTCTTTTGACGGGAGTTTCTCTTTTTATGTTCGGAATGCTTCTTATCAAGTATTCCCTGCAGGAGAATTTCAGTGAAAGGCTTAAAAATTTATTGCATAAATTTACTGCGAACAGATTTTCTTCGGTACTTACGGGAACGGCAGTTACCGCTGCTTTGCAGTCCTCATCCGCTTCAAGTGTTCTTACAGCCGCCTTTGTTGACAGCGGTATTATCTCACTTTACAGAGCCTTCTGGATAATAGTGGGGGCGAATCTCGGCACTACCTTTACGGGACTTCTCACTGCCGCATCATTTTCCGATATTGCTCCCGTATGCTGTGTATTCGGAATAGTATTTCTTTCAATGACAAAAAAGAAAATTTTTACAAGTCTCGGAGTGCTTCTTACAGGCTTCGGACTTCTTTTCGTGGGAATGGATATTATGGAAAATGCGGTAAGTGATATAAGGAATCATCCCGTGATATCGGATATTCTCTTAAAAAGCTCTTCTCCCGTTACGGGACTTCTTACAGGCTGTTTTTTTACCGCAGTGATTCAGTCATCTGCCGCCACAACCGCACTTTTACAGACAATGGCATCTGACGGAATAATAGGGCTTCGTCAGGCATTTTATATCATTTTAGGTGCAAATATCGGCACCTGTGCCACTTGTCTTGTGGCTTCTATGGGACTCGGCGGCGGTGCAAAAAAGGTCTCATATATGCACATTTTTTATAATTTTTTCGGCTCGCTGTTCTTTATCCTTATTGCGGAAATTGTACCTTTGCCCGAGCTTACCGAGGAGATTTTTACGGGGAACATAAAAATGCAGATAGCCGTAATCAATATCGTTTTTAATCTGTCAACCGCCGTGCTTGCCTTATTTTTGCCTGTAAGTGAAAAAACATTCGGAAATAAGAGCAGGAAACGAAGAGCAGCTTTTGCAGTTTCACATTAAAATACCATTTACATTTTAATAATATTGTGTTAAGATATTACCGATAATTCTTTTCGGGAGAAAATGACTATGAAAAAGATACTTTGTGTAATTTTAAGCATTATTATGATGTTTTCCGTTTGTGTTACTGCTTTTGCAGATGAAAACGATACTGCGGAAAAAGAAATAGCATCCGTTGAAGCAGATACCCCTGTAATTGTGGTAAGAGGTATGAACTTTGCAGGCGGTCTTCAGTTTGACAGAGGTACGGAAAATGCAAGCCCCGTAAATGTTCAGTTTGATGCAGGCGAGCTTTTTAAGTATCTTGCAAAGACCTTTGCCGCTGTTATAACGACATTCAGTATAGAAGCGGGTATTTCCGTAATATGTGAATATATCGTAAGTCTTTTTTCGGCATATCCTTGCGATAACAACGGTGATTCGCTTTATGACAATATCACGG
>CAYTRD010000098.1:0-6785 GCA_964440255.1 uncultured Ruminococcus sp.
CCTTTGCAAGACCTTTCATAAAATACACACCTACCTGGCCCAGAAGCTTCACTCCGTCAAATCAGAAGGAAAGAAACAGAATCGCCAAAATGAAGCAGATTCCCATTCATGAGCTTATAGAAAACAGACATCTTCTTTTTGTTGACGATTCGATCGTAAGAGGAACTCAGCTTCGAGAAACAGTTGATTTCCTTTATGATAACGGTGCAAAGGCAGTTCATATGCGTTCTGCCTGTCCGCCTATAATGTACGGTTGTAAATACCTGAATTTCTCAAGAGCAACAAGTGATATGGAGCTTATAACAAGAAGCACCATATATGAGCTTGAGGGAGACGAGGGAATGAAATATCTCGATGAATATTCAGACCCTTCAACCGAAAGAGGCAAAAAATTAAGACAGACTATCAGCACAAAGCTTCACTTTGCATCATTGGAGTTTCAGACGATTGAAGGTCTTATAGAGGCTATAGGAATTTCGGCTGACAAGCTATGCACATATTGTTGGACCGGAAAAGAATAAGAAATAAAACGATACAGGAGAATATAATATGGATCATAAAAATTCTTTTTCTGCAAGCTATGCGGCTGCAGGCGTTGATATTACTGCAGGTTACAAAGCAGTTGAATTAATGAAAAAGCATGTTGCAAGAACCCGTAATGAGGGATGTGTTGATGAAGTAGGCGGCTTCGGCGGCTGCTTTGATCTTAGCTTAATTGCCGGAATGGAGCATCCTGTTTTAGTATCAGGTACTGACGGCTGCGGAACTAAAGTTAAGCTTGCTATTCTTATGGATAAGCATGACACGATCGGTATTGATGCAGTTGCTATGTGCGTAAATGATATCATCTGTGTCGGTGCAAAGCCCTTATATTTCCTTGACTATATTGCTTGCGGAAAAAATGTTCCCGAAAAAATTGCTGAAATCGTAGGTGGTGTTGCTGAGGGCTGTGTTCAGTCAGGTGCAGCCCTTATCGGCGGTGAAACTGCAGAGCATCCCGGTCTTATGCCAGAGGAAGATTACGACCTTGCAGGCTTTGCTGTAGGTGTTGTCGACAAGCCTAAAATGATCGATAACAGCAAAATGGCTGTCGGTGATGTGGTTATTGCACTTCCGTCAACAGGCATTCATTCTAACGGCTTCAGCCTTTGCCGTAAGGTTTTTGATATTGATAACAACAATCCCGAGCTCTATGTTCCCCGTGAAGAGCTTGGCGGTAAGAGCATTGCAGAGGCTCTTCTTGTTCCCACAAAGATTTATGTAAAACCCGTTCTTGCACTTACAGATAAAGTTAACGTTAAGGGTATTTCACATATTACGGGCGGCGGCTTCTATGAGAATATTCCGAGAAGCATTCCCGACGGACTTTGTGCCAAAATCGACAAATCTGCCGTTAAGGTGCTTCCCATATTTGATGTTATCGCAAAGTGGGGCAACATTCCCGAAAGAGATATGTATAACACCTATAATATGGGTGTTGGTATGAGTATTGTTGTACCTTCCGATGAAGTGGAGCTTTCCCTCTCAATTCTTAAGGAAAACGGCATCGACGCCTATGTTATCGGTGAAATTATTGAAGGCGAAGAGAAGGTGATTCTCTGATGTGTAAGAGAATTGCAGTTCTTGTATCCGGCGGAGGAACAAATCTTCAGGCACTTATTGATGCCGAAAAAAGAGGAGAACTCGGCAACGGAAAAATTACCTGCGTAATTGCTTCAAAGGCAGATGCTTATGCTCTTACCCGTGCTGAAAGCAACGGAATAAAAACAAGAACACTCATAAGAAAAGACTATACCGATATTTCTTCATATAGCCGTGCTATGAGAGATTTACTTCTGGAAGAAAAAGCAGATTTAATCGTTTATGCAGGCTTTATGACCATCCTTGATGAAAATGTCTGCGATGCTTTTCAGTATAAAATGATCAATGTGCATCCGGCACTCATTCCCTCTTTCTGCGGAAAAGGTTATTACGGCTTGCATGTTCATGAGGAAGCCTTGAAAAAAGGTGTCAAGGTATCGGGTGCTACCGTTCATTTTGTAACGGCAGAATGTGATGCAGGGCCGATAATTTTGCAAAAGGCAGTAGATGTTGAGGAAAACGACACCCCCGAAACATTACAGAAGAGAATAATGGAACAGGCGGAGTGGAAGATTCTTCCCAAAGCAGTTCAGCTTTTCTGCGATGACAGAATAACTGTCAAAAACAATATAACCTATATCAACTAACAGGAGGATTTTTTCAAATGGAAAAAAGATCACTTGAATGCGAACTTAATTCACTTCCATACCACGGCAGAGGCATAATTATAGGAAAAAGTGCTGACGGTAAAAAGGCAGTTACTGCATATTTTATAATGGGCAGAAGCGTCAACAGCCGTAACAGAGTTTTTGTTGCCGAGGGAGATGCTATGAGAACAAAAGCATTTGATGAGTCAAAAATGACCGACCCTCATCTTATTATATATTATCCCGTAAGAGTTCTGGGAAATAAAACCATTGTTACCAACGGTGACCAGACAGACACAATATATGACCTTATGGATAAGCAGATGACCTTCGAGCAGGCTCTTCGTACCCGTGAATTTGAAGACGATGCTCCCAATTTCACACCCCGTATTTCCGGTATCATTCACCACGAAAACGGCAAAATGAATTACGCAATGTCAATACTCAAGTCTGCAGACGGTGACGGAAGCTCCTGTCAGAGATATACTTATGCTTACGAAAATCCCCTCGCAGGTGTCGGAAAGTTCATTCATACATATAAGTGTGACGGCAATCCCCTTCCCAGCTTTGAGGGTGAACCTAAAACACTTGAGCTTCCCGATGTTGACATTGATACACTCACAGACATCATCTGGAAAAACCTGAACGAAGACAATAAGGTTTCTCTTTTTGTAAGATATATTGACCTTGAAACAGGTGAATTTGATACAAGAATTGTAAACAAAAATGTATAAGGAGCTTTGATATGAAAGAGTTTGAACTTAAATACGGCTGTAATCCCAATCAGAAGCCCTCTAAAATTTTTATGGAAAACGGAAATGACCTTCCCATTGAAATTTTAAGCGGCAGACCCGGTTATATAAATTTCCTTGATGCCTTCAATTCATGGCAGCTTGTAAAGGAATTAAAAGAGGCAACAGGTCTTCCTGCAGTTACCTCCTTCAAGCATGTAAGCCCCACATCTGCTGCAGTAGGCATCAGGCTTTCCGATACTCTCAAAAAGGCTTGCTTTGTTGATGATATTGAAGGTCTTGATGAGTCTCCCCTCGCCTGTGCTTACGCAAGAGCAAGAGGTACAGACAGAATGTGCTCCTTCGGTGACTGGGTTGCTCTTTCCGATGTTTGCGATGTTACAACTGCACTTTTAATCAAAAGAGAAGTTTCCGACGGTGTTATCGCTCCCGGATATGAGCCCGAAGCTCTCGAAATCCTCAAGTCCAAGAGAAAGGGCAACTACAATATAGTTAAAATTGATCCCGATTATGTACCCGAAGAAATCGAAAGAAAACAGGTATACGGTATCACTTTCGAGCAGGGCAGAAATAATTATAAGATTGACGCTTCCTTGCTTAACAATATCGTAACTGCTAACAAGGACATTCCCGCTGAGGCAGCAAGAGATCTTGTAATTTCTCTTATCACACTTAAATACACACAGTCCAACTCCGTGTGCTATGCTTTTGACGGACAGGCTATAGGCGTTGGTGCCGGTCAGCAGTCAAGAATCCATTGTACCCGTCTTGCAGGTACAAAGGCTGACACATGGTTCCTTCGTCAGCACGAAAAGGTACTGAAGCTTCCCTTTAAGCCTGAAATCGGAAGACCTGACCGTGACAATGTAATCGACGGCTATATCAACAAGAACGAAGAGGATGTATGTGCAGACGGCAACTGGCAGAAATATTTCACAGTTCAGCCCGAGCCCTTTACACAGGAAGAAATGAGAGAATTCCTTGATTCCCGTGACGGTGTAGCTCTCGGTTCAGATGCATTCTTCCCCTTCTCCGATAACATTGAAAGAGCAAAGAAGAGCGGTGTTAAATATGTCGTTCAGCCCGGCGGTTCAATAAGAGATGACCTCGTTATTGAATGTGCAGACAAATACGGTATGGCAATGGCATTCACAGGTATGCGTTTATTCCACCATTAATTGACGGAGATTAACAGAATGAAAATAATGGTTGTAGGCGGTGGCGGAAGAGAACACGCCATCATCAAAAAGATAAAAGAAAACCCCGATGCTACGGAAATTTTTGCACTTCCCGGTAACGGCGGTATTGCAAAGGATGCAACTTGTGTAAATATCGGTGCTACCGATATCACCGGCATTGTAAACTTTGCAAAAGAAAATAAAATTGATTATGCAGTTGTAGCTCCCGATGACCCGTTGGTGCTGGGCTGTGTTGACAGACTCACAGAAATCGGAATTCCCTGCTTCGGTCCAAAAGCAAATGCTGCGATAATAGAGGGAAGTAAGGTTTTTTCAAAGAACCTTATGAAAAAATACAATATTCCCACAGCAAAATATGAAGTATTCGATGATATGGAAAAGGCTCTTTCCTATCTTGATACAGCTCCCATTCCCACAGTTATCAAGGCTGACGGTCTGGCTCTGGGCAAGGGTGTTATAATTGCATTTACCCTTGAAGAAGCAAAAGCTGCCGTAAAATCTATGATGCTTGATAAGGCATTCGGCAAAAGCGGTGACAACATCGTTATTGAAGAATTCCTTGAGGGGCCCGAAGTATCCGTTCTTGCTTTTACAGACGGAAAAACCGTTGCTCCCATGATTTCTTCAATGGATCACAAGCGTGCCGGTGACGGTGACACAGGTCTTAACACGGGCGGTATGGGTACAATTGCACCCAACCCTTACTATACAACAGAAATTGCCGAAAAATGTATGAAAGAAATCTTTCTTCCTACAATAAACGCCATGAACGCTGAAGGAAGAACCTTCAAGGGTTGTCTTTACTTCGGACTTATGATTACTAAGGACGGCCCCAAGGTAATTGAATACAACTGCCGTTTCGGTGACCCCGAAACACAGGTCGTGCTTCCCCTTTTGGAAAGTGACCTTCTCACCGTAATGAAAGCCGTTACGGAAGAAAGACTTTCCGAAACAGAAGTTAAGTTTATGGATAAGAGTGCTTGCTGTGTAATTACGGCATCAAAGGGCTATCCCTCATCCTACGAAAAGGGCTTTCCGATTACATTTACAGATGAAGCACTTAAGTCTACATATGTGGCAGGTGCAAAAGAGGAAAACGGAAAGCTTGTTACCTGGGGAGGCCGTGTTACAGGCACAACTGCCGTTGCCGATTCTCTCCCGCAGGCAATAGAGGAAGCTTACCGTCTCTCGGACGGCGTGAAGTTTGAAGGTGCTTACAGAAGATCGGATATCGGTAAGCGTGCCCTTCAGGCTAAATGATAATGGAGGAAGTAATTTATGGTTTATCGTATATTTGTAGAAAAGAAGGCGGGACTTGACAACGAAGCAAAAAGTCTTCTTAATGAAGCTAAAAACCTTCTCGGCATTGAAGGCTTAGAGAATATCCGTCTTTTCAACCGCTACGACGCAGAAAATATTACAGAAGAATTATTCAGTTATGCTGTAAAAACTGTTTTCTCAGAGCCTCAGCTTGATAACGCAACAGACTCTGTAGAAATCGCTGATGCTTTTGTTTTCGCAGTTGAAGCACTTCCCGGTCAGTTTGACCAGAGAGCTGACTCTGCTGCTCAGTGTATTCAGATTATCTCTCAGGGCGAGCGTCCCCTTATCCGCACAGCAAAGGTCTATGCCCTTTACGGTGCACTCACAGAAGCTGACATTGAAGCATTCAAGCATCATGTAATCAATGCTGTTGAAAGCCGTGAAGCAGCTCTCGAAAAGCCCGAAACACTTGTGTCTTCATACGCAGCACCCGAAAAGGTTGCAACTGTTGAAGGCTTTATCTCCATGGATGAAGCTGCTCTTTCAACACTTCTTGACGAAAAGGGACTTGCTATGGACCTTGATGACCTTAAGTTCCTGCAGGGCTATTTCAGAGATACAGAGCACAGAGACCCCACGATCACAGAAATCCGTGTTGTTGACACCTATTGGTCTGACCATTGCCGTCACACAACATTCTCCACACATATTGACAATGTCCGTATTGATGACCCTGCAGTTAAGTCCGCTTACGAGCGTTATCTTGCTGCAAGAGTAGAGGTTTACGGCGAAGAAAAAGCTGCAAAGCGTCCTCAGACTCTTATGGATATTGCGACTATCGGAACAAAAACACTTAAAAAGCGTGGTCTTCTTCCCGAGCTTGACGAAAGTGAAGAAATCAATGCCTGTTCAATCCATGTAACAGCTACTGTTAACGGCGAAGATCAGGATTGGCTTCTTATGTTCAAGAATGAAACACACAACCATCCCACAGAAATCGAGCCCTTCGGCGGTGCAGCTACCTGTATCGGCGGTTGTATCCGTGACCCCCTGTCAGGCCGTGCATATGTTCATCAGGCTATGCGTGTAACAGGTGCAGGTGATCCGAGAAAGACTATTGCAGAAACTATGTCAGGCAAGCTTCCTCAGCGTAAAATCTGTCAGACGGCTGCTGCAGGTTACTCCTCCTACGGCAATCAGATCGGTCTTGCAACAGGTCATGTTGCAGAAATATATCACGATGGCTTTGTTGCAAAGCGTCTTGAATGCGGTGCTGTAGTAGCTGCTGCTCCCGCTTACAATGTACGCCGTGAAAGACCTGCCCCCGGTGATATAATCGTACT
>CAYTRD010000099.1:0-6754 GCA_964440255.1 uncultured Ruminococcus sp.
GGACGCCGGGTCGTCGTCCCCTACAGATTATAAGATTTATTTTGTACCTCTCGGGGAATAACATCTGTTCACTAAATTATGATTTACAGAAAGGTGGTACTATGTACAATTTAATATCAGAACGGAAGCTTCCTCCTCTTCTTGAAAAAGAAGAAATGCTTGAAATTATTCAAAGACAGGAATACGGCTTTATGCCGGGTAGCCCCGAAAATATAAGCTTTACAAAAACACAGCTTCGTAATGACAATATTTTCGGCGGCAAGGGAAAGCTGTGGGAAATCGGAATTACCTGTACCGTAAACGGAAAAGACTTTACCTTCCCCGTTTCCCTTATGCTTCCCGAGGGTGAGGGCCCGTTCCCGTTCTTTGTAAATATAAATTTTGAAAAAAATATTCCCAATTTCTATTTCCCCGCAGAAGAGATTCTTGATAACGGCTTTGCCGCATTCAATCTCTATTTCAAGGATGTTACCTCCGATGACGGGAATTTCACAGACGGCCTTGCGGGTATTTTCTATCCCGACGGAAAGAGAAATGACACCGACTGCGGGAAAATAGCCCTATGGGCATGGGCAGCTTCAAGATGCCTTGATTATGCAGAAACCGAACCCCGTCTTGATATGAAAAGAGCCGCTGTCTGCGGTCACTCAAGACTCGGAAAGACAGCCCTTGTTGCAGGTGCTTTTGACCACCGCTTCCGTTTTGTTCATTCCAACTGCTCGGGCTGCGGCGGTGCTTCTGTTGCAAGAGGCAATACAGGTGAAAAAATTGAGGACATATGCCGTAACTTCCCCTATTGGTTCTGCGAAAACTACCAAAAATACATAAATAATGAATACAATATGCCCTTTGACCAGCATTTTCTTCTTGCCTGTATTTCACCGAACTTCGTTTCCGTTGCATCTGCATCCGAAGACGATTGGGCAGACCCCACGGGCGAACAGCTCTCCTGCTTTGCCGCTTCACCTGCCTTCGAAAAAGAAGGTATGAAGGGCTTTGTCTGTGACAGAAAAGCGGAAATCGGTGATTGCTTTTTTGAGGGAAGCATAGGATATTTCCTGAGAAAAGGCAGACACTTCTTCTCCCGTGAGGACTGGAATAAGCTGTTTGAATTTATTAAATCCCGATAAACACATAACATCTGCCTGCACCGAAAAAAATCGGTGCAGGTTCACTTTTTCTCTTGAAATGGATACATACTTATTATATAATATATTCTGTATAATTATAATTGAAAGATGAGTGCTTGCAATGGCTTACGATAAGAGACAAAACGGCTTTACGGAAAGAGAAAAAAGAGAAAAAAGAGATAATGACAGAAGAGATAATTTTTCTTCGGGACGGGACAGAAGGTCTTTTAGGGATGATAACGAAAGAGAAGACAGAAGTGACCGCCCCGAGCCAAGAACCGACCTTGTTATAGGAAGAAATGCCGTTAAAGAGGCATTGAAGGCAGGCAGACCTGCCGATTCACTTCTCGTACAGCGAGGTGAGCTTTCGGGAAGCATCAGACCTATTATTGCGGAATGTAAAGAAAAAGGCATTATCGTCAAAGAGGTTGACAGCAAAAAGCTTGATTTTATGTGCGGACACGCCCACCATCAGGGGGTTATCATGGTAGCCGCCGCCCACGAATATTCAACAGTCGAAAAGATACTGGAAAAGGCAGAAGAAAAGGGAGAGCCGCCGTTTATAATTATCTGTGACGGACTTGAAGACCCCCATAATCTGGGTGCTATCATAAGAACTGCCGATGCCGCAGGTGCACACGGAGTTATAATTCCCGAAAGAAGAAGCGTAAGCCTTTCGGGTATTGTGGGAAAGACCTCTGCAGGTGCACTTGAATATGTTCCCGTTGCAAGAGTAAAAAATATTACAAATACTATAAAAGAGCTCAAAGAAAAGGGCATCTGGGTCTACTGTGCGGATATGGACGGAACTCCCTACAGAAAAGCCGACCTTTCCGGTGCAATTGCACTTGTCGTAGGCGGTGAGGGCTCGGGTGTCAGCAGACTTGTAAAGGAAAACTGCGACGGTGTTTTATCTATTCCCATGAAAGGGAATGTAAATTCACTTAACGCTTCAGTTGCCGCTGCCGTGCTTATTTTTGAAGCAGCTCTTACACGATAATAAGGGAAAGAAGGAGAAGCTATGAGCGAATACAATAAATTTCTTAAGCATTTCAATAAGACACATTCCCCCGACGGGGAAGACGCTCTTTCCGAGAGAGAGGACATAATTCCCATAAAAACTGCGACCGCTTCTTTACCCGAAACGGAAAAAACCGAAGAGGCTGAGGCTTTATATGAAGAAAATACGGAAGCTGCCGTCACGAAGTCAGAAGAAACCGTAAGCGATGAAATTTCCGTGATTTCCGCCGCCGATTCTACCGATGATATCCCCAAGGCCCGCTTTATAAAGAAAAACGATGCCGAGTTTATTTCGGTAAAGTCAAAAAACAGTCAGGATGTTCCCACAACTGCAACAAAATACACCGACAGGCTTCTTCCGAATATTCCCGAAAAAAAGCCCGCGGAAGAAAGCATTGAAAAAGCATCTACCTATCTTGACAATCATTCCCCCAAGGATGCGGAAAGAAAAATAATTCCTGCCGATGAGGAGGAAAAAGAATCTGCAAGAAGGCTCACCGTAAAGAATCAGACTCCCGAAAAAATGGCACTATCACAGACAAGGATCATTCCGTCAATAGTCACCGCCGAAGAGGAGGAAGACCTTGAGCCTGCAGTAATTTTAGAGAAGATTCCGGAGAATGCCGACGGCGAAAAAACAAAGCCTCTTTCAGCAAAGGGAAATCTTTTAAGAGAGATTGCAAAGACCAGCGACACCTCGGCTGATGACGATGATCAGCTTAAAATGGAGGGCTTCTCCGATGAAAGCAACGAGGATATTCCCGACATCACAAATGATGACGAGGCTTTAAGAGAAGAGCTTTCAAAGGTTCGTGAAAAGCGGATAAACAGCTTCCGCTTCTGGACAAAGTCTGCAGTTGAAACAGGAGAAAGCGATGACAAGAGCTTCTCCCCCCGCCGTGAAGAAAGGAAGCTTCCCGCATTTTTAGTAAAGATTCAGAAGAAATTTGAGCATCTTGACACAGACTTCACTCCCGTCGGCGAAGAGGAGTATCAGGATCCCTCTCGAAGAAAGGAAATTTTCTCCCGCCTTATAGAAGCCAGAAAATACACCATAATAAAGGCATTTATTGTAGGTGTAATAGGCATTATTCTTCTCATAATTAATATAGCAACGGGCATTTCAGCCGAAATGAACAACGGCTTTTTTACCTTGTTCGGCGGCTCTTCCATGGTTTACAACATCATAAACCTTGTCTGCCTTTTAATCACGGGTGTTCTCCTTTCGGAGGAGCTTAAGAAGGGCTTATTCTCAATACTCAAAATAAGGCCGAAGACGGACAGTGCCCTGCTTATTATGTATATGGGTGCACTGTTACAAAATATTGCCGCATTTTTTACCGTTCTTAAGCCCGAAAGCGAATACCGTATGCTGTCAGGTGCGGTGATTCTTCTCGGTGCGGCAGTTCTCGTTGCAAAAACCTTTTATCTTGACAGTACAAGACATTGCTTCAAGGCAGTGGGTACAACAAGTGACAAATGCTATTTAAGAAAAATATCCGACGAGAATCTGATTTCCCGTCTTCTTAAGGATTCCAATACAACGGAAACCAATGTTGTTTATGCAGGAAAAACAAGATTTATTTCCAATTTCCTCAAAAAGAGTGCATCTGCCGCATTTGCAGGTCAGGTATCTTCAAGAGTAGTGGTTCTATCTGCTCTGGCATCTCTTCTTGCCGCAGTAATAGGACTAATTGCAACAAAGAGTGCGGTATATGCTCTGGGCTGCTTCACATTGACATCTGCATTTTCGTTCCCCGTAAGCTGTCTTATTTTCACAGGCTATGCACTTGCCACAGAAAACAGCACCCTTTCCGTAAAATCATCCTTTGTGGGAAGCTATAACGATGCATACAGCTTCTACTGTATTGACGATATCATATTAAGCGGTGAGGATATTTTTACTGCAGAGGTCATATCCTCCTCCTGCAGCAAGAACGTATCCCCCAAGCAGGCAGAATTCTGTGCCGCTGTTATTTCAGATAAGGCAGGCGGAATACTCGGCAAGGCTTTTTCCGTATTCTCACAGGGACTTGAAGACCGATATCCCGAGGTTGAGGACCTTGTTATAGAAGATAAGCTGGGACTTTCCGCATGGATAAGCGACTGCAGAGTGCTTTTAGGTACAAAACAGCTTCTTATCAACCATAATGTGGAGCTTCCCGAGGAGCACACGGTGCCTTTTATGCTTGATGAAAACACAAAGCCGCTTTTCCTTGCAATCGAAGGACATTTTGCTGCTGTTTTCTCCGTTAACTATTCCTGCCACACGACAACTGCAAAGAGCCTTTGCTCATTGGCTTCCAACGGTGCAAATATTCTGATAAGCATACTTGATCCCAATATCACCGAGGAATTCGGCGAAGAAATTCTCGGACTTCCCCGTGAATCCTTAAGAATTATGAAAAAGGATGCAAACGAGGACTTTATAAAGAGCAAAAACACCGTAACGGACAGCGAGGATACGGGAATAGTGTTCTCTGATTCCTTTGAAGCCTTTGCTCGCACCATTGAAGGTGCAGTAAAGCTTGAAAAATTCAGAAGAATTTCCAAGGCTCTCTGTGAAGCAGTAAGTATAGCAGGTATGCTTTTAGGTCTTCTGCTGTGCGGTGCCGGTGCACTTTCCCTTATGAGCGGTTGGCCTGTTATCTTCATACAGCTTGTTGTGGCACTTTTAAGCTTTATTCTCACTCCCGTTATGGCAGCCTCCGCAATTAAAAAGAAAATAGCAATACCTTCAAATATTACGGATAAAATAAAAGCAGGGATGTCAGGTGACGATTCGGAGCTTTTCGACCTATACGGCAAGAAAGAAACAGAAAATACCGAAGCTAAAGAAGAACCGGAGGAGACTCTCGAAGAAGACTTTGATGATATTTCCGAGGACGATATTTTCGATACTGACGAAGGTGAAGCCGTACAGAAAAGAAAAACTGCCGACAGAATAAGAAAAATCATCCGTTCCGAAAGCAAAAAGCAAAAGGAAGAGCCCGTCCCCGACAGCGAGGGCGAGCAGATGATAATGCAGGGTGCTCCCTATACCGAGCCTCCCGAAATCATTGACTTTTCAAAGATTACGGGGCTTGAAGAGGACGAAACTGACGAAGAGCAGACGCCCCCTTCAATCAGCGATGATATTCTTGACCTTTTTGCTGACGACGGTGACACAAAAAAGAAGACTTCATCCGTTTCTTCAGCTCCCGCAAAAAAGAGCTTTTTTGAAAGACTCGGTCTCGGAGAAAAGGAAGAAGCAGAATCACAGCAGCTTCCCGAAAAGGAAGAAAAGAAGACCTCAAGATTTTCTTCGCTTTTCACTCATGAGGAAAAGCTTCCGGCTCCCCCGAGATATGACCTTAATAAAAAGGAAGAAGAAGACCCCTTGAACGCTTCCTTTATTCCGCCTGAAAGCAACGCTCCTTCAACTCTTTACAAGGACGATTTCTTCTCTTCGTTCGATACGGATGAAGACGACAAGGCATTTGCAGATATCCGCCGTCAGAGAAAAGAAGCCGAGGAACACGGTGCAGACGAATTTGATTTCTGGAAAACTAAGGACGAATAAGAGTAATTCTTTTTAAGAAGATATTACAATTTTTTCACAATAGTTGAAAAATATTTAATTTCTGATATTATTGTTACTGATGCGAAATTTCGCTATAAACAAAAGGAGTGTTTGTCAATGAATGTTAAAAGCAACGGCAAGCTTGATGTAAAGAAAACCATACTTACAGGCTTCGGTTTTCTTGCAACATCTATAGCCTGGGCGATTTATGACCCCTATATCACAAAAATTCTCAATAAAATTCTTTCCGAGAGTGAATTTATCACAAATCTCAGCTCTTCTCTTGCAAATGCAATCCCGTGGATCGGCAAATTCGCCGAAGCTCAGGGACAAAGCACAATTTCTTCCACAGGCGGATTCTCTCTCGTTCCCCTTTTCATCGGTATTATAATGACCTTTGATAACATCTTCGGTGTTATCTTCCAGCCTACCTTCGGAAAGCTTTCCGATAACTGCCATTCAAAGCTCGGTAAACGCCGTCCCTTCATCGTAAGCTGTGCTCCTGTTTCAGCAATACTTTTCGCTCTAATTCCCATTGTTGCTTTGAACACATCAGGCAGTATTCAGCTTCCTCTCACAATGATAACGGTTATCCTCTTTGTTTTCTCCATGTCCTTATGGAGAGCTCCCGTTGTTGCTCTTATGCCTGACCTCACACCTCCTCACCTTCGCTCCGAAGGTAATGCCGTCATCAATCTTATGGGCGGTGTCGGCAGTGCCGTGGGTATGGTTGCAGGTACAATAGGTATCGCACTCTGCACACTTATTGCAGGCTACAGCAAGGCTGAAATCACAGCAGATGAAACCGTTTCCTTCCCCTATGTTTTCATTGTAGGTTCAATTGTTATGATCGTCGGAATGCTCGTTCTTCTCTTTTTCGTAAAGGAAGAGGACACAAGCATTAAGATCAAAGGCGAAATGAATCAGTATGCCGACAGCAAAGCTCTCAGAAAGGCACAGAAGGAAGAAGCAAAGAAAAAGAAAGCTGAGCTTAAAGCCATCAAGCTTTCAAAGGCAGAAAGAAAGAGCCTTATCTTTATGC
>CAYTRD010000100.1:0-6624 GCA_964440255.1 uncultured Ruminococcus sp.
TAGAAGCACCCGACAAGTCCAGCGGCAAGAGAAAGCAGAAGATTCATATCTCCTATGACCTCATCGGCTTTATTCCCGTGGATGTACTGACAAAAGCAGAACAGGCATGACCGAAATCATGCCTGTTCCAAGAAAATTGCGAATTACTGTTTTACCAGCAGGGAGCCTTTTTGCCGCTTTTTTTATGTGCTTATTATGAAATCACAAGCTTGTTCTATGCTGAATGCTTCAAAGTATTTTTCTTCAAGAGGAATCCATTTAGAGAAAAACATATCGGCTTTTTCTTTATTTCGCTGTATAATGCGTTCTTTTTGCTTTTCGGGGGTAGTTGTAATAAAGAATTTAAGATTGTAATATTCTGCAATTTCAGGATGCTGTGAATATGAGCCTTCGATGAGTGTCAGCCTTTTCGCTTTCACGGAGACGGGCTTGGAAAGGGACATTACTTTACAGTCAAAGGGTCGGAAGCTGTAATCTTTTCCCGACAAAATTCCGCCCATAACTTCTTCCTTGAATCTTTCAATATCAATATTTCCGCCGGGCTTATCAAGTCTTTCCTGTGTTCTTTGATGAGACTGAAGAAAGAAGTCGTCAAGGTGAATGACATTACAGTCAAGATGTTTTTTGAGATATTCCGAAAAGGTCGTTTTGCCCGACGCACATCTGCCGTCAATTGCTATAATTATATTTCTGTCGGAATTTTCTGCATACTCAGTTATTATATCCAATGCCTGAATAAAATTATTAAGCTTTTTCATAATACACCTTCTTCTTATTGAAAGTTTATCATCATTGAATATAAAATGCAATAAAAATGTGTTGATTTGAGAGGGCATATATTGTAAAATAAATTGAAATAAATATCGGAGGTAAATAAATTTATGATGAAAATAGGTGTTATACCTGACTCCTTTCAGGTTCCTTTTAAAGAAGCTGTAATTCTTGCCCGTGATATGGGCGTTAAAGGTCTTCAGCCTTATGTTACAAAAGGGGAGTTAGCACCCGAGAAGCTGACAAAGGATGACAGAAGAGATGTTCTTAAATATGTTAAAGCAAACGGACTGCAGTTTTCCGCTCTTTGTGCCGATTTCGGACTTCATTTCAATGAAAAGGATACAAATGAAGAGGGCATTATCCGTACAATGTCAATGATGGATCTTGCACTTGATTTCGATACAAATGTAATCACAACCCACATCGGAAGAGTTCCCGATGATGAAAACAGCGAGGAATACTATAACATAGTAAAAACTATCGAACGACTCGGAAAATACGGTGATAAGATAGGTGTTTCTTTTGCAACGGAAACAGGTCCCGAAATGGCAATTAAGCTTAGGGGGATTCTTGAAAAGGCAGACACTAAGAGTGCAAAGGTTAATCTTGATCCCGCAAACTTTGTTATGTGTGCAGGTCAGGATCCTGTTGAGGCTGTACATATTCTCAAGGACTATATAGTTCACACGCACGCAAAAGACGGTGTGAAGCTTTCTGATGACGATTATCAGGAATATCCTTTAGGTCAGGGCGGTGTGCCGTTCCCCGAATATATTGCAGCTCTTAAGGATGTAGGTTACGACGGCTTTTTGACAATTGAAAGAGAAGCAGGTGCTACAAGATTTCAGGATATAAAAAATGCAGTTGCTTTCTTAACTGATATACTTAATAAGCTTTATTAATGGGGGAGATATATTATGGCACTCAAAGTCGGAATTATAGGCAACGGCGGTATTGCAAACGCCCATATGGACGGATATAAGGCTCTCGGTGATGAGGTTGAGCTTGTAGCCTGTTGCGATATCAATTTCCCCAAGGCAAAGGCATATGCCGAAAAATACGGTATTCCGAATTACTATGATAACTGCTATGATATGCTCAAAGATAATGAGCTTGATATCGTAAGCGTATGCACATGGAACAATGCACACGCTGAATGCTCAATTGCAGCACTTAACGCCGGCTGTCATGTGCTTTGTGAAAAGCCTATGGCTATGAATACCGACGAAGCACTTAAAATGAAGGAAGCCGCCGAAAAGAACGGCAAGCTTCTTATGATAGGCTTTGTACGCCGTCAGGGTAATGATGCGGCAGCCGCTGTTGATTATATAAAAAAAGGCTATCTCGGTGATATTTATTATGCTAAAGCATCATATCTTCGCCGTTGCGGATTTCCCGGTGGTTGGTTCGGCAACAAGGAGCTTTCAGGCGGCGGGCCTCTTATTGACCTCGGTGTTCATGTAATCGACCTGTCCCGTTATATAATGGGCTGTCCCAAGCCTGTTACGGTATTCGGGGCAACATTTGATAAAATCGGTGCACGAAGCCACATAAGAGGCACGGAATGGCACAGCGAAACAGTTGTTGAAGAAGAAATTTTCACCGTTGAGGACCTTGCTACTGCTATGATTCGTTTTGATAACGGTGCAGTTCTTCATGTTGAAGCTTCTTTTAACCTCAACACAAAGAGCAACTGCGGTGATATCTTGTTTTTCGGTGACAAGGCAGGACTTTCTTTGAGTCCCTTCGAGCTTTACACAGAGGTTAATGATCAGCTTGCAGACATCGTTCCTCACGGAAGTAATGATTTCGATTTCGGTAGAGATTTTAAGAGAGAAATCAAAAATTTTGTTGATGCCGTAAACGGTAAAGCTGAATGTCTTGCAACGGCAGATGACGGACTCGAGCTTATGAGAATACTTGATGCAATCTATCTTTCTGCTAAAACGGGAAAATCAGTTGACATTGAAAGATAAATATTATTATTCCTTACAAGGGTATAGTAAAAGATGATGAAGAACGGACAAATCGAGCAGATAGAATGATTCTATAATTAGGTATCGAGGTTATTTATGGAAATATTTACTTATTGCATGATTGGAATTGCTGTGATTGCGGGAATTGACAGAATAATCGGTAACAAGCTCGGTTTGGGCGAGGAGCTTGAAAAAGCGATCTCAATGCTTGCCCCCTTGACGCTTTCAATGGCAGGGATACTTATTCTTGCTCCGTCAATTTCGCATTTGTTACAGGCTGTCAGCGGATATTTTCCCGCATTTCTTGATTTTTCCGTCGTTCCGTCCCTGATTCTTGCAAATGATATGGGTGGTGCTCATTTGGCACATGACCTTGCAGGTAATGAAAGCCTTGGATACTTTAATGGATTAATTACTGCATCAATGATGGGTGCTACGGTTTCTTTTATAATTCCTTTTTCTGTTCAGGTAACAAAAAAAGAGAACCATTCCGATATATTTTTCGGTATTCTCTGCGGTATGGTAACAATTCCCACAGGTCTTATAATATCGGGATTTATATGTAAGATCAATATAGTTGAGCTTCTTCTTAATCTTATTCCGCTTCTTGTACTTGTTCTCATAATCGGAATAGGAATTATAAAATTTGAAAAGATAACGATTAAGCTGTTTTCGGCTCTTGCCGTTTTTATCAAAGCCGTTATAACTGTCGGGCTTATTGCCGGTATTACAGAATTTCTTACAGGAAAAGCACTGATTCCGTATATGGATAATTTAGGTAATACAATGGAGATTATTATTAATATTGTTTGCATTATGGCAGGTGCGTTGCCGCTGTTTTTTGTGCTCAAAAAGGTGCTTTCTCCCGTGCTGAAAAAGCTCGGAAATAAGCTCAATATTAATGAAACATCGGCTTTCGGTCTGCTTACCACTATCGGCACATCAGTTCCTACATATGAAATGATGGATAATATGGATAAAAAGGGGATAGTGCTGAATTCCGCATTTTCCGTAAGTGCCTCCTTTGCACTTGTTGACCATCTTGCATTCAGTGCATCATTTAATGAAGAATATATTATTCCGATGATAATTGCAAAGCTTATATCGGGAGTTTTTGCAGTTTTGCTAGCAAATGTGCTGTATAACAGAAAAATGAAGGGGTAAGGTGTGTTATGGAGGTATTGAAAAATTATATCCATATAGGTGTAAAAGAGCCTTTTTGCGTGCTTCACGCCGGTGACACACATCTCACATTATGTGATGACAGAAATGACAGAAGAAAGCTTGACCTTGCATCAAACAGAAGCAAGGGCTTTCCCGATGCTGAAAGCGACCTTGAATTTATCAGGGCTAAGGCATTATCCGAAAACAGAACCGTTATTTATACCGGAGATATGATTGACTTTGTTTCAGAGCTCAATATCGAAAAAGCAAAAGAATTTTGCAATTCGGCAGATTGCTTTATGGCTGCGGGAAATCACGAATTCAGTCAGTATGTGGGCGAAGCAAAAGAGGATGCGTCATACAGAAATCAGAGTCTTCCGAAGGTACAAAAAGCATTTAAAAACAATATAAGGATGTCTTCGAGAGTAATAGGCAGTGTGAATTTTGTTGCCATTGATAATTCATATTACCTTTTTGAACAAGAACAGCTTGATTTCCTCAAAAAAGAAACAGAAAAGGAATATCCTGTGATTCTTGCGGTTCACACACCTTTATACACAAAAGAATTATACGATTCCGAAATAAACGGAAAAACCGGAAATCCTGCTTATCTTATGTCCGTACCGGAAAAGCTTATGAAAGACTATTCAAAGGACAGATACGAACAGCAAAAAGAGGATGCAATCACAGCAGAAGCTTATTCCTATATTGTTAACTGCAAAAGCATTAAAGCGATTCTTTCGGGGCATCTTCATAAAAATTTCGAGGTAATGCTGTCAGACAATTGCTCGCAGTTTGTAACGGGACTTTCAACCGTGAGAGAAATTTATATTGATTGAGGTAACATAATGAAAAGCTTTTCGGGTTTTAAGGTTAACGGCTTTTTCAGACACCATATACAAGGGATAGCCATAGATAAAAACAGAGAATATATGTATTTGTCTTTTACCACGTGCCTTGTAAAAACAGACCTTACGGGTAACATTATCGGAAGTGTTAACGGACTTGTCGGACATCTCGGCTGTCTTGCGTATAATTATGATGACGGCAGGGTATATGCATCTCTGGAATATAAAAATGATTCTGTCGGCAGAGGCATTCAAAAAAGTGCAGAAGAAAAAGTTGATATAAAAGATAGCTTCTATATCGCAATTTTCGATGTTGAAAAAATAACAAGACAAAATATGGATGCCGAAAAAGACGGTATAATGAAAACAGTATATATTAAGGATGTTGTTGATGATTACTCTTATCTCGGACACAGATACGGTTGCAGCGGAATAGACGGCGTCACCCTTGCACCCGCCCCCGGAGAAAAAACAGGTAACAGCTTGTTTGTTGCTTACGGCATATACCGTGATAACAAGCGTAAGGATAATGACCATCAGATAATTCTTCGGTATGATATGGGTGAATTCAATAATTTTGAAGCAGCCATAAATCAAGAAGGCTTACATAAAATCGGGCCCGAAAAGGCTGACGATAAATACTTTATTTATACAGGCAATACAACCTACGGTATACAGAATCTTGAATATGATAAGGATAATAACTGTCTTTTTGCTGCTGTATATAAGGGAAGAAAATTCAGATTTCCCAATTATCTGATGTTTTCAATAGATATTGAAAATTCCGCTGTTAATAAGAAGCTTAAAGGGCTTAATGAACGGGGAAGTGTACTGCCCTTGAAAAAACTTCCGTTCTTCAAAAAGAGAGGAAAAATCAGCGGATGCAATTTTCCGTACGGAAGTACTGGTATGATTTCTCTCGGAAGCGGACAGTTTATTTTCTCGGAAGACTTCAAAGACGAAAACGGATACGGAACAAATATCTGTGCATATAAGCTTGATGTAAATAAAGGCTTTAATAAAAAAGAAATTTTTCTGTAAATTTAAATGTATTATTGACAATACCCCAAAACTTGTGTATAATGCAATTTGTAAGTTAAGGGGTGTTGTTTAGTCGGATACATTTACTAAACCTGAAACACTTACCGAAGTATTACTTCTTCACTATCCACTCTTACTTATCACCTTTTCACTATTTAATCTTACTTATTACCTTTTCACTATTCACTCTTACTTATTACTTCAAATACGGGGGCGTAGCTCAGCTGGGAGCACAAAGCACTCAGAAACGCACCCCACAAAAACTTAATAAATAAATTGTTCGATGTACCCTTACATGGGGGCGTAGCTCAGCTGGGAGAGCGCTTGAATGGCATTCAAGAGGTCAAGAGTTCGATCCTCTCCGTCTCCACCACAAGTACATCGAACAATTATTTTTTTGCCCGCTTTTAGAGTGGGGGGGTATGCCGCATTTTACATCTGATTTTTTATTGAATCATCAAAATTTATATGACGCTATGTAAACTTTATGTTTTATCTCAAATGTTTCCGGATAGTCAGATAATAGTTCTGTGTGTTTTTTGTTCCATTTAGCTAATGTTTTTTTTGTCCATAGAAGCCATTGTTCCACGACAAGCTAACATTCTTCCGTGCCAACTTTCCCTTGTGAATGGAATTTTGCACTCAAAAACATCAAACCTGCTATTTTCAAAAGGGTGGTTATACATGTCTTTTGAACCGGATGCCCCGGGAGTCCAGTTTTTGTTCATTTTCTTTACAAGCTCGTGAGATTTTTTAGCAATCTCATCATCAAGAGTATAACTCATATAAATTTTCACAAACACTCCACCGGGTTTAATAAG